>NZ_JAEMRD010000149.1 GCF_016463485.1 Brevundimonas sp. | reverse complement strand
GGATGAAGGCCCGCCCATGCAGCCCCGCCCCGCCCATGATCCGGTCCATCAGGAAAGCCGCGCGGGCCATATAGCCGAAGTCTTCCAGCAGGATGATGAAGGCGAACAGGATGATGATCTGGGGCAGGAAGACCAGCACGCCCCCCACGCCCGCGATCAACCCGTCTACGATCAAACTCTGGACCAGCGGCCAGACCGACCCTGTGTCCGGCACCACCGCAGACACGCCCGCGCCCAGCAACCCGAACCCCGCCTCGATCAGATCCATGGCGGGGGTGGCCCAGGCGAACACAGCCTGGAACATCACGAACAGCAGGGCAGCCAGGATCACCAGCCCCCCGACCGGATGCAGCAGCACACCGTCGATCTTGCCGGTCAGGGTGTCGGGCCTTTCGGGCGGCCGGACGCAAGCCTTCATGATCCGCTCGGCCTCGCGGTGCGCGGACCGGATTTCGGTCGCGTCCGGCGCGCGCCATGCCCCCTCGCCTTCGGGCGACGTCATGGCCGAGGTCAGCGCCAACGTTTCCACCTGGGCGACCAGATCGTCGATCCCGCGCCGCCGCGTCGCCACCGTGGTCACGATCGGGACGCCAAGTTCGGCTTTCAGCCGCTCAAGGTCGATCCGCAGCCCCTGACGCTGGGCGATGTCGTACATGTTGAGTGCCAGCACCATCGGACGCCCGACCTGACGCAATTCCAGCGCCAGCCGCAGCACGAGCCTGAGGTTGGTCGCATCGGCGACGCAGATCACCACGTCGGGCGCGGGCTCCCCGGCCAGACGCCCCAGGACGGCATCGCGCGTGACTTCCTCGTCGGGGCTACGCGCGCGCAGGGAATAGGTGCCGGGCAGGTCCAGCACCGACAGCGAACGACCCGAGGGCGAACGGATA
Organism: Brevundimonas sp.; assembly: GCF_016463485.1. Lineage (GTDB taxonomy): Bacteria > Pseudomonadota > Alphaproteobacteria > Caulobacterales > Caulobacteraceae > Brevundimonas. Next base: position 6,753 of record NZ_JAEMRD010000149.1, on the reverse strand, counting down.
AAGCCTTCCTTCCGCTCGACAGTGACACCGGCGTAGTTGGCGACCTTCTGGTGGGCTCCGGTCAGGGCGTTGAACAGGGCGGTCTTGCCCGAGTTCGGATTGCCGACCAGGGCCACCCTGGCGGCGCGAAGGGCAATATCCATTACTCGGCGGCTTCCACGACGGCGTCTGCGCCGAAGTCGACGGTCAGGCTGGCGGCCTCACGGCGCCTGAGGGCCACCCGCATGTCATCGACCTTGATGGCGATCGGATCACGCCCGAACAGGCCTTCATGGATCAGCTCGACCTGCGCGCCCTCGACGAAGCCGAGTTCCAGCAGCCGTCGCTCCAGCTCGACATCCTCGGCCTGATGATGGCAGTGCTTGCCGACTTCGGTGATGACGCCGCGCTGGCCGACGCGGGCCTCGCTCAGCCTGATGACGTTATTCATTCAACTGATCCGTATGCGACCCGCCGAAGCCTCGTCGCCTTCCTGCGGGTGATTATCAGGTGCGATAGTCTCCCGTCCAGAGCCATACGCCGCGTTGCATGGTCGCGCGGTTCGGCTATCACCGCAGCGATGGCACGAGAGGCGACGATGCGGAAACTGGTTTTATCGATTTCGGCCGCGGTCCTGATGACCGCCTGTGGGTCGGGCGAACCCTCAGGCCCGCCTGCTGCGCCGCCCCCGCCGCCCTTGACCGACGCCGAGCGTGCGACCCTGCTGGCCGCCCTGCCCGCACCCTATGCCCAGGCTGATCTGGAGAACGGGCGCGCCGTCTTCGCTCGCTGCCGCTCCTGCCACACCGTCGTCCAGGGCGGCTCGAACATGACCGGCCCCAACCTGAACGGCGTCATCGGCCGGGTCGCCGGGACCCATCCGGGGTTCAACTATTCGCCGGCCCTGAAGTCGGCCGGCTTCACCTGGGACGGTGACAAGGTCGAGCACTGGCTCGAGAACCCGCGCACCTTCCTGGCCGGCAACAAGATGACCTTCCCCGGCCTGCTGGACGCCACCGACCGACGGGACGTAGTGGCCTACCTGAGCGTCGAGGGTGCGGCGCGCTGACCTCGGCTTGCCCGCGGGACGACGGTCACTCGGCCGGTGCCGGAGACCCCGATCCCGTCAGTTCCTGCGCTTCCCATTCCTCGATCTTGCGTGCGGTCGATTCAGGTGACTTCGTGAACCGCGCCAGTGCCCCATAGATCACCGGCACCACGAAGAGGGTCAGGATCGTGGCGAAGATCGCGCCGGTGAAGATCACCACGCCGATCGTCTGGCGACTGCCGGCGCCCGCGCCCTGCCACAGGGCCAGAGGCAGGGCTCCGAACGCCGTGGCGATCGAGGTCATGATGATCGGACGCAGACGCAGGGCCGAGCTCTCGGTGATGGCCTCCTTGATCGACCGGCCCTGGTCGCGCAGCTGGTTGGCGAACTCCACGATCAGAATGCCGTTCTTGGCCGCGATGCCGATCAGGATGATCAGTCCGATCTGGGAATAGATGTTCAGGCTGGACCCCGCCATGAACAGCCCGAACAGCCCGCCCGCCGCCGCCAGCGGCACCGTCAGCATGATGACCGCCGGGGTGATCCAGCTCTCGAACTGCGCAGCCAGGGCCAGGAACACGAGCAACAGGGCGAATCCGAAGGCGATGCCGACGGCATTGCCCGCCTCTTGCTGATCGCGCGCCGCGCCGCCGTACTGGACGTTGACCACGCCCTGCGGCTGCTTGGCCGCGAGATCGTCGAAGAAGATCACGGCATCGGCGATCGTCGTGCCGGGATTGAGGTCGGCGCTGATCGTGATGGCGCGCTGGCGATCCAGGCGGCGGCGGTCCGGCGTATCCCCGGTCACCTCGGTCTGCACGACCGAAGACAGCGGAACGAGCGTCCCGCCCCCCGAACTGACGTACAGGGCCTCCAGATCGCTGACGTTGGACCGGTTGGCCCGTTCGGTCTGCAGGATGACGTCATACTCCTGGCCGCCCTTCAGATAGGTGGTTGCGCGGCGAGATCCGAACATGGTTTCCAGCGTTCGGCCGATTTCCTGGGACGACACCCCCAGCGCCGCCGCCTTTTGCGGATCGACATCGACCAGCAGGCGTGGCGAGTTCGGCTCATAGTTCAATCGCGGCCGCGACAGACCCGGATTCTCGAGCGCCGCCGCCAGCACGGGCTGGAGCCAGCGATAGATTTCGGGATACTCGGCACCCGTCACGATCATCTCGATAGAGTTGGAGTTGCCACCGCCACGCTGGAAAGCCCCTGGCGTCGAGGCATTGACCTGGGCACCCGTCTGGTTGCGCAGCTTGCCGTTCAGTTCCTGTGCAATCTCATCGGCCGATCGCTCACGTTTGGACCAGTCGACCAGCGACAGATTGGCGTTGCCGGAGTTGAAGGTGCCGCCGCCGAAGCCGGGGGCCGAGATCAGATAGCTCTCGACCTCGCCAGACGCCTTGTACTCGGCAAGGATCGGCTCCAGCCCCAGCATGATGTCGCGCGTATAGTTGAAGCCGGCCCCTTCCGGTCCCTGGACCCGGACCTGCACCCGGCCCCGATCCTCGGCCGGGACCAGTTCGTTGGGCAGGGTCAGGAACATCGCCCCCGCCCCGCCGGCGACGCCGACCACGACCAGGGCAACCGCGATGACCGCCGCCCGCTTGCCGACCATGGCACTCAGCGAGTTCTCGTAGGAGTTCTTCAGCTTGTCCATCGCACCGTCGACCCGACGCGCCAACCAGCCGCCCCCATGCGCCGGACGCAGGATCTTGGACGCCATCATCGGCGTGAGTGACAGAGCCAGGAAGGCCGAGAAGGCGATGGCCGCCGCGATCGCCGCTGCCAGCTCGACGAACAGCCGGCCGACGTATCCCGGCAGGAACAGCAGCGGCGCGAAAACCGCCAGCAGAACCAGCGTCGTCGCGATGACCGCGAAGAAGACCTGACGGGTGCCGCGTTCGGCGGCGACCAGCGGTGGCTCGCCCTGGTCAAGGCGACGCTGGATGTTCTCGACCACCACGATGGCATCGTCGACCACCAGGCCGATCGCCAGCACCAGCGCCAGAAGGGTCAGCAGGTTCAACGAGAACCCGAGGGGTGCCAGCACGATGAACGTCGCCAGCAGACAGATGGGGGCTACCACCGACGGAATGATCGCCGCCCGCAGACTGCCCAGGAAGATGAAGTTGACCAGAGCCACCAGGGCCATCGAAATGCCGATGGTGATCCAGACCTCGTCGATCGCGTGCGAGGTGAACACCGAGTTGTCGGACCCGACCACCAGTTCCGTACCCTGCGGCAAACTCGGCCGGACCTGTTCAATGAGGGCCTTCACGCCGTCAGAGATTTCCAGGTCGTTGGCCTGGGACTGGCGTGTCACGGCCAGGCCGATCTGGTCCAGACCATTGCCTCGGAACAGCCGGCGATCCTCCTCCGGTGCCTCGACCACCCGCGCCACGTCGCCCAGACGTGTCACATAGTTGGCGACGGGCTGCAGCGCGCCGGTCGCGGTCGCACCCGTGCTGGTGGCGGCCAGGGCCGCGCCGCTGCCGGACGCCACCGAGGCCGATCCGGTGTTCCCGATCGGCAGCTGGGCGAAATCCTCGGCCCGCGCGTAGTTGCGCGCCACGCGCACCGTGTAATCCTTGGCGGTGGACTCCAGCGCGCCCGCAGGCAACTCGACGTTCTGGGTCGTCAGGGCCGATTCGACGTCCGAAACCGTCAGACCCCGAGCACCGAGCGCATTGGCGTCCAGCCAGATGCGCATCGAATAGCGCTGCTCGCCATAGATCTGGACCGTCGCGACGCCCGGTACCGTGGCCAGCTGATCGACAAGATATCGATCGGCATAGTCAGTGAGCTCGAGCCGGTTCATCGCGTCGGAACGGAAGAACAGCACCATGATCGGCTGGGAGTCGGCGTCGGCCTTGGCGATCTGAGGGGGATCAGCCTGATCCGGCAGGGCACCCTGGGCGCGAGAGACCCGGTCGCGCACGTCGTTGGCCGCGACGTCGATGTCCCGGTCCAGAGCGAACTCGACCGTGACGTTGGATCGGCCGTCACGGCTGGTCGAGTTGATCCGCTCGACGCCCTGGATACCGGCCAGCTGTTGCTCGATCGGTTCGGTGATCCGGCTCTCAATCACTTCCGCCGAAGCCCCGGCATAGCTGGTCGAGACCGACACCGTCGGGGGATCGACGTCCGGCAACTCGCGAACCGGCGTGAAGAAGAACGCGGCCAGCCCCACGACGCACAGCACGATGGCCGCGACGGCCGCGAAGACCGGGCGTCGGACCGACAGATCCGAAATCATCATCGGGCGGTGCCCTGGGCCGGGGCGACTTGCGTCGGAGCAGCACCTGCGCGCGCCGGGCCCGCCTGGCTCGCCCGGGCGACGGTCACTGGCGAATTGGGCTGGATCCGGTTCAGACCCGACCCGACGATCTTCTCCCCGACCCTCAGGCCGGAAACGATTTCCACGAAGCCGTTCTCCACCGCCCCGGTCTCGACCTCGACCCGCTGCGCGGTTGAACCACTCTCACCACCGGCGATGCGATAGACGAAGGCACCCTCCCCCTCATACTGGATCGCAGCCTCGGGCACCGCCGACGATTGCCGCTGGCCTTCCTGGATCGCGACGCGAACCAGCATTCCGGGGCGGATCCGTCCGCCGGGATTGGCGAACTCGGCACGGGCGATCACGGCACGCGTCGCCTCATTGATGCGCGTATCGACAAGGGCGATCCGCCCCTGGAAGGGCTCGTCGCCATAAGCGTCCGCCGTCGCGGTGATGGGCAGGCCGGCCCTCAGCACGCCCAGATAGCGCTCGGGCACCGGGAAATCGACGCGAATGGTCGAGGTATCGTCCAGGGTCGTGATCACGGCACCGGGGTTGATCAGCGTCCCGGCGGTCACCGTCGACAGGCCCAGAACTCCGGCGAAGGGGGCCCGGATCATCCGGTCACCGCGTCGCGCCTCGGCCGCATTCAGCGACGCCCGCGCGGTCTCCAGCGCGGTCTGCGCCTGTTCTGCCGTGACCCGAGGAGCCACGCCGCGTTCGGCCAGGACGCGGTAACGTTCGTATTCCCGCTCGGCCTGCGTCACCTGGGCCCGGGCCTCGATGATGCCGGCGTCTTCCTCGCGCGCCTGAAGCTGAACCAGCGGGGTTCCCGCCGATACTCTCTGGCCGTCCCGGAAGAGCACAGCGGTGATCAGTTCGGTTGTCGAGGAGGTGATGTTGACCGACCGATTGCCACGCGCAACGCCTAGAACCCGGATAGTGTCGCTGAAGGGTCGGCTGATGACGGTCGCCTCCGCGACCTGCTGGCCTCGGCCACCACCGCGGCCTCCCGGCCCGCCCTTCTCTTGCTCATCCCCCGCAAAGGCGACGCGGAAGATCACAGCAAGAACCATCAGCCCGATCAGGCACGCGGCAGCGACGAGGAAAAAGTGGCGTTTGATCACGCGGTAGACTCTCCGAACAACTGGGCGTCGGCATAGCGCCTGTCGCGGTCGTGGCAACTCAAGTCTGTGTAACGGCGAGAGTTGCCTATTCCGTCGAGCCAAAACGTCGCAAGTTCAGATCAGAAGCGTCGCCAGATCGCCAGGACCAGACCCCTCCCCAGCGGCGTCTCACGCCCCGCCGCGGTTTCTCGCCATCCGGCCTGCAGGCTCCAGGGGCCAAGGTGACGGACAACGGATGTCTCCAGCGAAAGCCAGCGCGCGCCATCGTCATCCACGGCGCCCGCATAGGCCTGCCCCAGGATAAGCCACCGCTCGCCGATGTGGGCACCGATGGTGGCGTCGGCGCGGACCTCGTTGGGCAGGCCGTCCCGGAACCGTCGCGCGGCCTGGACTTCCACGAAACTGCGGTCGAACCAAAACGGGCCGCTCTTCGCCCCGCCGAAGGATCGCCCTGCGGAGGTCCGGACCTCCCAGTCATCCTCGCCGACACCCGGCGCGGCATAGCCTGCGTTGCGCCCGTCACCGGCCGAGGAATAGCCCGCCTGCACGCTGACCGCCGTCCGGTCGTCGCGCCAGGCCTGCCAGATCAGCGCGACCTCCAGCGGTCCCCGGCCCTGATAGTCGACGAACTGGTCCTCGCCGTCCTGCCAGTCGCCCTTGACCTGGACCGTAAGTCGATCGGTCAGGCCGTACTCGGCGAACACACCGAGGGACTGGTCGCGGCGTTCAACCGGCAGGGGCAGGCGTTCGCCGTCGGGATCGAACGCATCGTCGGCGACCATCCGTTCGGCCTTGACGATAACCTGGGCCTTGCCCTTCGGTTGGGTCCACGCCCCGGCCAGGGTCGCAGTCGGGGGAATCGACAGCGCCGCACCGATCAGGAGCGCGGCGCGATATCTCAAGAGTCGTAGCCCGGGGATTTCCGGTCCAGCATCCGCAATGCGCCCGGCCATGCGAGAGAGGAGATGAAGGATATCCCCCGCCCCTGTTCCTTCGTCTCCGCCTGGGCCGCGTCCGGCGCGATCAGCACATGCTCGCGCCCCCCCGACAGTGCCGCCACCTGCTGGGCGCAAGCCCGCTCCAGGAAGAACATCCCGGTCCAGGCCGCCGCTGCCGTCTGTCCGACCGCCAGCGTCCCGTGGTTACGCAGAAGCATCAGTGGCTTGTCGCCCAGGTCCGCGACCAGCCGCTCGCGCTCGTCGTGGTTCAGCGCCAGCCCCTCATAGCCGTGGTAGGCGACCTGATGTTGCAACAGGCAGGCGTTCTGGCCGATCGGCAGCAGGCCTTCCTGCTGCGCCGCCACCCCGACC
>NZ_JAEMRD010000253.1 GCF_016463485.1 Brevundimonas sp. | reverse complement strand
GACCGACGTCGCGGCGTCCTCGTTCAGCGGCGTGGCGACCGTCGCCGGGTCCGGATCCGGATCGGGCTCAGGCGAGGGCTCGGGCACCGGATCGGGCGACGGCACGGGCGCGGGGTCGGGCGGGCGTTGCGACATGGTCCGACGGCTTCAGGACGCCCTGCGCGACGACGCCGACATCCGGCGCACAGCCGCCGAGGCGCAAGGCTCGATCGGCCGGGATCGCGCCCTGCTGCTATGGGACGGAGACTGGCTGATGACGCCGGGACAGGCCGGGCGCGGGCTGGCGGGCGTACGCCAGGCCATCGCGGTCGAGATCGCCTTTTCGCCCCCCGCCTGTCGCCGGCAGGCTATGCGCGGCTATGCCCTGATTACCCTGGGCGACGCGCCCGGCAGCCCACGCATCGCCCTGGGTGCCCCGAACTGGCGCTGGTCCGACCTGGCGGGCGGCCGCTAGGGCCGGGACCGCGCCGGAAGGCGATCGGCCGCCCGCACCATCTGCACGAAGGCTGCACGTTCGCCGTAGGGGTCGTCGCCCCGTGCGCCCTGAGCAAGCTCCAGGATGGCGGCGTTGTCGAAGTCGGCGCTCATCCACGGATCGCCGCGCAGACGCTGGCCGAAGGCGGCGACGGCCATGGCCCAGCGGGTGGCCTCGGGGGCCTGGGCCGAGACGGGGCCCGATCCCGCATTGGACACCACCTTCTGCAGCAGGCGCGAGGTGGGCTGGCCTGGCAATTTGTAGCGGACCTGGACGAAGCCGACCTCGCCGTCCGGATCGCCGCCGCCGACACCCAGAGAATTGTCCGGCCGATTGCCGTCATAGCGCCGCTCGGGGATCTGGCTGGGCCCGCCCACCGGCGTGATTTCGTACAGAGCGGTGACGGATGCGCCCGACCCCACTTCACCCGCGTCGACGGCGTCGTTGTTGAAATCCTCCTCGTTCAGCAATCGGGTCTCGTAGCCGATCAGCCGGTATTCGCTGACGCGGGCCGGATTGAACTCGACCTGGATCTTGACGTCGTCGGCGATGGGAAAGGCGCCCCGGTCGAAGGCCGGGCCGAACAGGCGGCGCGCCTCGTCCAGGTCGTCGACATAGGCGGCGATGCCGTTGCCGGCCTGAGCGATCGTCTGCATCCGCGCGTCCTGATAGTTGCCGCGCCCGAAGCCATAGACCGACAGATAGATGCCCGTGCCGCGCTTGTCGGCGACATAGTCCTCCAGCCGCTTGTCGTCGGTGACACCGACGTTGAAGTCGCCGTCGGTGAACATCAGGATGCGGTTGACCTTGTCTCGCCCGAAGGCGGCCTCGGCCTGTTCATAGGCATTCACCATCCCCTGCGCCCCGGCGGTCGAGCCCCCGGCGTTCAGGGCGGCGACGGCGCAGCGCAGCTTCAGCTTCTGTGACCCCGGCGTCGGCCCTACGGCCGTCCCGACATCGGAGGCATAGTAGGTCACCGCCACCCGGTCTTCGGGACGCAGCTTGTCGATGATCAGGTTCATGGTCTGCTGGGCCAGACCCAGCTTGTCCGGCGACTGCATCGAGCCCGAGACATCGACCATGAAGGTCAGGTTCAGGGGTTTGCGTTCACTGGCCGGAAGCTCATAGCCCTGAAGCCCGATGTGAACGATCTGACGACCGGACGACCAGGGCGAGGCCGCGACGGCGGTGGTGATCGCGAACGGCTCGGCGGCGCTGGTCGGGCGGGCGTAGCCGTAGTCGAAATAGTTGATCATCTCCTCGACCCGCACCGCGTCCTTCGGCGGGGTCGCGCCGTCGGAAATGAAGCGACGGACGTTGGCATAGGCGGCGATGTCCACGTCGATCGAGAAGGTCGAGACCGGCTCGTCGGTGACGCGCTTCACCGGATTGGGCGTCGCGTCCGGATAGCGTTCGGTGTCCGCGACCGGGCCCGGATGGGGCATGACCATACCCACCACGGGAGAATGAGCCGTCA
>NZ_JAEMRD010000252.1 GCF_016463485.1 Brevundimonas sp. | reverse complement strand
CGACGAAGTCGCCAAGAAGCTGACGGAAGCCGGCGCCAAGGTGCAGATCAAGTAATCTGGACTGGTCTTCCCGTCCCTCGGGACGGGGCCGATCTGAAGGCAGGCCCGGTGAGCGATCACCGGGCCTGCTTTCGTATGCGCGGGTGGCGTGGGGCGGGGGGCGTCCCCATCTGTCGCTTCCCCCGATACGAGAAAGACGCCTCCCATGAAGATCCTGATGGTCCTGACCTCGCACGATCAACTCGGCGACACCGGCAAGAAGACCGGCTTCTGGCTGGAAGAATTCGCCGCCCCCTATTACGCCCTCAAGGATGCCGGAGCGGAGATCGTGCTGGCCTCGCCCAAGGGCGGTCAGCCGCCGCTGGATCCCAAGAGCGACGATGCCGACGCCCAGACCGACGACACGCGCCGCTTCAAGGCCGATGCCGACGCACAGAAGGTCCTGGCCGAAACAGTGACCCTGTCCAGCGTCGACGCCGCCGATTTCGACGCCGTCTTCTATCCGGGCGGCCACGGTCCGCTGTGGGACCTGGCCGAGGACGCCGGGTCGATCGCCCTGATCGAGGCCTTCGTGAAAGCCGACAAGCCCGTCGCCGCCGTCTGTCACGCGCCGGGCGTATTCAAGAACGTCAAGGCGGCGAACGGCGACCCGCTGGTCAAGGGCCGCAAGGTCGCCGGCTTCACCAACTCCGAGGAAGAGGCTGTCGGCTTGACCGACGTCGTGCCGTTCCTCGTCGAGGACATGCTGAAGGCCAACGGCGGACTGTACGCCAAGGGCGCCGACTGGGGCTCGTTCGTCCAGGTCGACGGCAAGCTGATCACGGGTCAGAACCCCGGCTCCTCGCGCGAAGCGGCCGAGGCCCTGCTGGATGTGCTCAAGGCCTGAGTTGGACGGCTAGACCCGGTTGACGACCCGACGGGCCCTGCGAGCGATCGCGGGGCCCGTTTCTGTCTGGAGGACCGTAGTCAGCGTGGGCGTCTTTCGCAGAGGGTCACCGCCCGCGCGCCGTCATGATCTCGCCGATCCGGTCGCGCGTGCCCTCGATCCGCTCGAGGCGCGGGTAGCGGAGGCCGCCCGTGTACGACAGGTCGACCGTGCGGATGCGCTGGCCGTTCTTGAGGATCAGGCGGATGGGGGCCTGACCCGACTTGGCGGCGGTGACGGCCTCGCGCAGGACCTCCGGCGTCGCGACGCGATCGCCGACGGCGATCAGGTCCCAACCGGCGCCGATGCCGGCCTCGAACGCCGGGCCGCCCCACTGGATGGCGGAGATGCGCTGGGTCGGGCCGGCCAGGCTGAAGCCCAGCGAATAGCGGAAGTCCGAGCCCCAGTTGGAGGACATGGCCTTCTCGTCGGCGTTGGGCTCCTCGACGTAGACCAGGCGGTAGCCGCCCCGCTCCAGACCGTCGAGCGGCGCACGGGCGTCGGGACCGGAGGCGTCCAGCCGGGTGCGCAGGAAGGTCGCCCAGTCATGGGGCTGGACCGCGTTCAGGGCCGCGACGACGTCGGCGAAGGTGTAGCCTTGCGGCGTCCACGACCCATCGGTCCCTTCCGGCGAGAAGAAGCTGCGGGCGAAATCGTCGAGCGACTTCCGGTCGCGGCTGAGCTCGCGGATCAGGGTGTCCGCGTCGAGCCACATCAGGGCGGCTTCGTCATAATAGTCGCCGGTGCCGCGCATCCACGACGGCCACTGGCCAGGGATGCGATAGCCCAACAGGTTGTGGTTGTTGGTGTCCTGCAGATTGCGCCACTCGCGGCCCGGCTGGTTCTCGTAGAAGGCCGCGCGGTCGGCCAGGAAGGTGAGGGCCTGGGCCCTGGTATGAAGGCCGGAGCGGGCGGCCAGCACTTCGCCCCAGTACTTCGTCTGACCCTCATAGACCCACAGGAGGCTGTTTTCGGTCGGGACATTGTAGTTGGCGGTCAGCTCGTCGGCCGGCCGCATGAACTTGCCGTTCCAGGAGT
>NZ_JAEMRD010000025.1 GCF_016463485.1 Brevundimonas sp. | reverse complement strand
ACCACGCTTCTCGCCCGGCATTTCCTGCCGTCCGGCCGGCAAAACGGCAAAACATGCCGGGCGAGAAGCGTGGTTAAGGCAAAGTACCGTAGTTATTTCAACGGTCTGGCCGTTTGTCGAAATTGCGACGGTTGGCCCGCCGATTGCTTCTTGGGTTCCTGAGCAAAATGCTCTCGACGGTCAAAATGACGGTCGAACACCTTGAAACAAGGACTATTCGTCATGGCGCTGAACAGCGTAAACACGAACTCGGGCGCCCTTATCGCCCTGCAGAACCTGCAATCCACGAACAACGAACTTGGCGTTGTGCAGGGCCGCATCAATACCGGCAAAAAGGTCAACTCGGCCAAGGATAACGGCGCCATCTGGGCTATCGCCCAGGGCCAGCGCGGTGAAATCTCGGCCCTGAACGCCGTCAAGGACAGCCTGGATCGCGGTTCTTCCGCCGTCGACGTTGCCATGGCCGCCGGTGAATCCGTCTCCGACCTGCTCGTCCAGCTGAAGGAAAAGGCCCTCTCGGCGACTGACAAGTCGCTGTCGACGGCTTCGCGCAAGGCCTTGAACGAAGACTTCAAGGCCGTTCGCGACCAGATCGCGACCGTGGTTTCCAACGCCAAGTTCAACGGCGTGAACCTGCTGGACAACTCGACCACGACCAATGGCTACAAGGCCCTGTCGAACACGGCCGGCTCCACCATCAAGGTGGCGGGTGAAAACCTGTCGCTGGGCGGTGCCAACGTGACCGTTGCGGCCACGACCACCATCGGCACCTCGACCCTGGCCACCACGGCCCTGGCTGCGGTGAACACCTCGATCGACCGCGTTTCGGCCTCCCTGGCTCGCCTGGGTACCGGCTCCAAGGCGCTCGAAACCCACTCGACGTTCGTCGGCAAGCTGTCGGACGCCCTGGAAAACGGTATCGGCAACCTGGTCGATGCGGATCTCGCCAAGGAAAGCGCGAAGCTGCAGTCTCTGCAAACCAAGCAACAGCTGGGTGTGCAGGCGCTGTCGATCGCCAACTCCTCGTCGTCGATCCTGCTCGGCCTGTTCCGATAAACGACTAACGGCGGGCGGGGCCATCCGGTCCCGCCCGACCGCTTTTCACCCTTCTCATCGGGAGCGCCGCATCCTCCCCGGCGCCTGGAGCCATGGAATCACATGCCAAACTGAGTCTCGTCGCCCCCGCCGCCGTTCCGCCCGTGGCCCAACAGCCCCTGCCGAACGCGCCCGCCGAGGCGTCCAGAGACGTCGAAGCTGCCGCCAGCTACCGGCTTGTCATTGAGGAAGGCCCCACCGTTGGAACCTTCGTCTACAAGACCCTGAACAGCACGACCGGCGAAGTGGTTCGCCAGTTCCCCCGCGAACAGGTCCTGCGTCTGGCCGAGGCCCGCCAGTACAATGCCGGATCGGTGATCGACACCGCCGTCTGACCCCACCGGCTTTTCGGAACCGGGATTGACCAGCACAACCGCCAGGGCCCTTCCTGAGCGGGCGTTTCGCGTCGTTTACTTCCGTTAACCATACGCTCACGACTTGCCGCCATCCTCTGGGGAATCACTCCCGGGGCTACGAACAATGTCCAACAGCGTCCTGACCAACTCTTCAGCCGCCGTCGCGCTGCAGAACCTGACCGCGACCAACAATCGATTGGGCGATGTTCAGTCGCGGATCTCGACCGGCCTGAAGGTCCAGGGTGCCAAGGACAACGCCGCCGTCTGGGCCATCGCCCAGAGCCAGCGCGCCGATGTCGGGGCCCTCTCGGCGGTCAGGTCCAGCTTGGACCGCGCCACCTCGATCGCCGACGTCGCCCTCTCGGCCGGTGAATCGATCTCGGACCTGCTGAACCAGCTCAAGGAAAAGGTCGTCGCCGCCAAGGACACCTCCCTGGGCACCCAGTCCCGGTCGCTGCTGAACGATGACTTCAAGGCCTTGCTGCGGTCGATCAAGTCGGCCGTCGAGAACGCGGCCTTCGACGGTGGCAACATCCTGAACGGCTCGATCACCACGGGCATCCGGTTCCTGGCCAATGCCGACGCCACCTCGTTCGTGACCCTGGGATCAAAGAACCTCAGCCTGTCGGGCGCGGTCATTTCCCTGGGTCTGGCCGACAGCCTGCTGACACTGACCGGGGCCACCACGGCCCTGAACAAGCTCGACGCCTCCATCACCCGCGTGAACGCCGCCCTCGGCTCCATCGGGGCCCAGGCCAAGCAGATCGAGGCGCACAACATCTTCGTCAGCAAGCTGTCGGATACGCTGGAAAGCGGGATCGGCAACCTCGTCGACGCCGACCTGGCCAAGGAAAGCGCGCGACTTCAGGCCTTGCAGGTGCAGCAGCAGCTAGGGGCGCAGTCGCTGTCGATCGCCAACCAGTCGCCGCAGATGATCCTGTCCCTGTTCCAGGGCTAAGGTCGTCATCGCTTCTGCTGGTGGACCCCGATCATCACGGGGCCGGGGCGGCGGCGCGGCGCATGGGCGCGATCGCCAAATCCATAGAGCGCAAGGATAGACTGAACCACCGACGGAATGCTCATCGTGACGCTCCAGCGTGTCGAGAGCCTCACCGCCGGTGCGCTGACGCTCACCGAACCTTGCTCTCCTGCGAGGCGAATAATGCATGATTCGAGCGCGGGTTCCCCGTTCTGTTAACAGCCCGTTACGCCTGTGCCCCTAGACTGTCACACAGGAGGTCCGTGTGACGTCGATCAACAACGGCTATCTGCTGGGGCTGTACGGCGGGTCATACGACCCGACGGCTTCGGCTGCCCTGACGGCGTCGATCACCAAGAAGGCCCAGCCGACCGCCCCCTGGTCATCCTCCGCGACCCCTCCGAAGGCCGACGCCTTGGTCCGCTCGGCGCTGGGCGGCCGCAAGCTGATCAACGAGGACGCCGCCCAGGTCGACGTCAAGGGTGCATCCACCGACTACCGCAAGCTGTTCGCCCTCTACCAAGGGCTCGAGACGCTGAACGCACTGACCAACCGGGCCTCGACCACCGGCCTGACCACGACCGAGTCTGCCCAGTTGGCCAAGCGCTTCACCGCCGGTCTGGCCGAGATCTCGGCCTATGTCGGCACCGCCGGCTTCGAGGGCGTGCGGATGGTACAGGGGACGTCCACGTCCCTCTCCAAGACCACTGCCGCCGTCCCGCGCGACAGCGCCGTCTCGATCACCGGCCCGGTCCACGAGGGCGCGCTCGACACCCCCGTCACCGCCTTTCAGGGCGACGTTCAGTTCGACATCACCATCAAGGTCCCGGTCGGCCTGTCGACCCAGACCACGGCCGTGCCCATCGACCTGGCCGGTATGGGCACCACGCCCCGGACTATCGACAACGTCACCACCTTCATCAACGGCAAGCTGGAGGCCGCCGGCTTCCAGACCCGCATCGGCCGCCAGCAGATCGTCGCCGAGCCCAAGACCGTCCAGGTCAACGGCAAGCCCGTGACCCTGCCCGCCGGTCCCGACAAATGGTCCCTGGCGATCCGCGGAACCTCGACCGAGACCGTGGGCTTTGCGGCGTCAAAGACCTCCGACGCCGTCTATGTGGTCCAGACCTCCGGCTCCCCGGCCCAGACCACCAGCACGACCGTCAACGGCGTCACCACCACCAAGACCACTGCCGCCGCGACCCTGAAGACCGAGTTGCTCAAGTTCCAGAGCGACGGCGGCACCGCCGACGCCCCCACCTCCGGCAATGTCGGCGAGACCCAGTGGGTCGATGGCCGGGTGTCCCAGGAAGACCTGCCCGACGGTATCTCGACCATCCGCGCCAGCGCCGTCGGCCCCGACGGCTCGCTGTGGCTCGTCGGCGACCTGGCCTCGGGTTCGGATACCCAGCCGATCAAGGGCACGCAGGACGTCGCCCTGTTCAAGTACGACACCGCCGGCCGCCTGGTCGCGACCCGCACCCTGGGTGCCGCGTCATCCGCCTCGGGCTATGCCATCGCCGTGGACGCCGACGGCAATGTCGCGGTCGCCGGCTCGGTCACCGGCGCGCTGAACACCTCCAGGACCGACGCCGGCAAGACCGGCGAGGTCGCGACCGTCGCCGACAGCTTCGTCACCGTCTTCAACAAGGACGGTGAAGAGACCTGGACCCAGCGTCGGGGCGCCCGCGCCGCCGACGAGGCCACCTCCGTCAGTTTCGGGGCCGACGGCACCGTCTATATCGCCGGTCGTGCCCAGTCGGCGATCACGGGCTCGGTCGGGGTCGGCGGCTGGGACGGCTATGTCCAGGCCTTCAAGGCGGGCGAGCCCTATCCTACCGCCGGGATCACGGCCAAGGCCATCGGCACCAGCCAGTTCGGCACCTCTTCCGACGACAGCGTCGACGCCATGACCATCGACGGCTCCAACCTCTATACTGCCGGGGTCGAGAACGGCCGCGCGGTGGTGCGTCAGTTCACCCTGGACGGCGCCGGCGTCCCGACCCTGGCCGCGACACGTGATCTGGGCGCGATCTCGGGCGACATCGGGGGTGTCGCCGTCTCGGGCGGCAAGGTTATCCTGACGGGGACCAGCCGCGATTCTGGGCTGTCGGCCGGAACCACCACGGTCGCCCATTCCGGCGGCAAGGACGTCTTCGTCGCCGCCCTGTCGACCAACCTCGCGGCCTCGCCGGCCGACAGCCTGAACTGGTTCGGCGGCGCGGGCGATGACAGCGCCGCCGACGTCAAGGTCCACGACGGCAAGGTCTGGATCACAGGCATCGCCGACCGCGACCCGGCGGCCAAGGCCACCGACCCGACCAAGGGCTATCTGGCCCGTCTCGACCCCCTGACCGGCGCGGTCGAATACGAGAAGACCTGGTCCGGCGACGGTGATCAGGCCAAGCCCCTGACCCTGGCTGTTGCGTCGGGCGGCGCCAGCGTCCTGGACCGTCTGGGCCTGCCCAAGGGCGAGATCGACCAGTCGGATTCCAAGTCCCTGATCGCCGCGACCTCGGTGCGCGTCGGCGACCGCTTCTATGTTTCTCCGGCGGCGGGCGGCCGGGCCGTGCCCGTCACCATCGAGGCCAAGGACACGCTCCAGACCCTGGCCCGCAAGATTTCCGTCGCCTCGGGCGGCAAGCTCAAGGTCACCGTCGCCTCCGAGGGCGGTTCGGTCACCGGCAAGGACGGCGAGACCACCACGACCACCGGCGGCTTCCAGCGTCTGTCCATCGTGGCCAAGGACGGCAAGACCGGCGCGGTCCTGACCTCCGGCGAGACGGGCCGCGACGCCCTGGCCGGTCTGGGTCTCTCGGCCGGCTTCATCGGCATGAACGTCGGCGACGGGGCGCTTCGCACCTTCGGTCTCAATCTGCCGGGCAATCTCAGCCTGGCGGATGCCGCGACCATCAAGACCTCCGGCGAGAAGATCCAGGCAGCCCTCAAGGCCGTCCGCGACGCCTATCGCGAACTGGCTCCGAAGACCGACAACTCGGCCGGCAGCGGCACGGTCCCCGCCTATCTGACCGCCCAACTGGCCAACTATCAGGCCGCGCTCAGCCGCCTGACCGGATAGCGTCGTTCAGCGTGGTTGGCGGTTGACGCCGGGGCGTCCGGCGGCGTTATTGAGCCTCACCTGCCACGCGAGTGCCTTGCGCAATGCCTGTCGACAACCGAGTGATCCTGGCGATCGGCGCCGGCCTGGCCATCCTGGCCGCCGTGGTCCTGGCCCTGGTCTTTACCGGCGGCCGTGACGAGACGCCCGAAGCCCCGCCCGCGGCGCGCGGCGGCCTGACCGTCGATCTCGCCGACGCCCCGGTGCTGGACACCACGCGTGAGCTGCGCTGTTTCGTCAACGGCCAGTATGTCGGCCTGGCCACCCTGCCGGACTGCGCGCGCCGCAACGGCGTGGCCACCGATGCGCTCGACGTCGGCCTGGACGAGACCGGAGCCCTGGCCGCTGCCCCGACCGCCGCCTTTGCCCCGCCGCCGGCCGAGCCCGGGATCGCGACGGGTGACCTGTCGGGCCAGCCTCAACCCACATCCCCGGGTGATTTCCAGACCGCCACCCCGGTCCCGGCCGCCTCGGCGAACGGCAGCCCCTGCCTACGCCACACCGGATCCGAATGGCGCACGGTGTCGAACGCGATGAGCCTGAGCCAGTGCGTTCAGGCCCTGTATTCCGGGGCCTGCGTCCAGCGTCTGGGCGACGCCCAGTACGGACGCTCGGGCGACGTCACCCTTCGCCTCGTGCCGCGCCGTGTCGAACAGTCCAACGACAACAACCGCTTCCGCGTCCTGGCCGAGCAGGACCGCAACTGTCAGTTTCCGAGCCTGTAACCATGCGCAACGTTCTCCTGACCGCCGCCCTGGCCGCCTTCGCCGCCGTACTCGCCGCCTGTACGGCCGAGGTGAAGGCCCCTACCGACAACGGCGTCTGCTACGTCGTCGTCAAGCCCAAGGAAGGCGAGAAGGGCGATGTTCGCTTCAACCGCCTCGCCGACAACCAGCCTCAGATGGAGGCCTGTGCCGCCCGCCTGGAGGAGATGCGGGTCCGCTTCCTGCGCATGGGCGGCTCCCAGACCGAGGTGATCGGCTCTTATCAGGGCCTGTATCTGTTCATCGACCGGGCCGGCGTCTGGCAGGCGCAGAAGCTTGAGGGCACCCGCTTCTTCGCCCTGGCTCGCACAGGCGACGGCCGCCTGGCCGTGCCGGGCGCGATCGAACGCGCGCCGGCGGAGGATGTCGTGGTGCCCCCGATGCCTGGTCAGACCGCAAACTAGCGGAACAAAGCTGGAACATCCACAGCGTTTCGTTTATAGGACGTTAATCCGCCTTGGGTCGGCCCTCGCCGGCGCGCTAGGCGGGGTCATTCAAGCAAGCCGCGCCGAACCGCGCGGGGCAGACAACGCGAGAGAACAGCATGGCGGGCAGCGTCAACAAGGTCATCCTGGTCGGCAATCTGGGGCGCGACCCCGAGATCCGGTCCATGCCGAACGGCGACCGCATCGCCAATCTGTCGATCGCCACCTCCGAAACCTGGCGTGACAAGTCCTCGGGCGAACGCAAGGAGAAGACCGAATGGCACCGCGTCTCCATCTTCAACGACAACATCGTCAAGGTGGTTGAAAATTATGTGAAAAAAGGCTCGACCGTCTACATCGAGGGCGCGATGCAGACCCGTAAGTGGACCGACAAGGACGGCGTCGAGAAATACACCACCGAGGTCATCGTGGGCCGCTTCAACGGCCAGCTGACCATGCTGGGCGGCCGTGACGGCGGCGGCGCGTCTCAGGGTGGCGGCTATGGCGGCGGGGCCGGCGGCGGCTCTGGTGGCCGCGGCGACGACGACTATTCCTCGGGCTTCTCCACCGGCGGCGCCAACAAACCCTCCGGCCCCCGCGAAAGCTACGACCTCAACGACGACATCCCGTTCTGATCAAAGACAAGGACGCCGTCAGTCCCAGACGGCGTCCTTGAAGTGGGCGCGGATTTTCTCGTCCGCAGTGATCAACCTCGCGCCGTCGGCCATGGCGTTGGCCACGATCAATCGGTCCATGGGGTCTTTTGTCCACCCGATCCTTCGAGCGTTGGCAATGACGTCTGCCAATGGCGCTGATGATGTGGCCATCGGAAACTGGCTCGATAGCTGGTCGATCAAGCGATCGACCGAAACATTCCTTATGCGACGCAGATCGATCATGTCGTCCAATTCGAGGACGACAAACTGCGAAACCACCAGTTGGTCTGCTCTGGCCATAAGGGTTCTAGCTGCGCGGGCGATCTTGTTGTCGAGACCGGCGTAAAGTCGAGCAACGACGTGCGTGTCGAGATGGACTATGGCCAATCCAGATCCTTGAATTTCTTTTCTGGATCATACTCGATGTGACTGTTGTCGTTCGGATCGAAGTCCCAATCTTCCCAATCTGGTCTTGGCCCCTTGGCCATCCACTCATCGAAACGCCGGGCTCGCTCGTCTGCAGAAACTGCCGGCGGTGCCACCTTGGCAGTCACCTGCAACAGCTCGCCTCTCCGGCGCACCCGGACCTCCTCACCGGCCTTGAGCCGATCAAGAATGTTGAAAAGGTCTTTGCGAAGGTCTGTCGCCGTGACTTCGATCATGCGTACATCCTGTTCCTCAAAGGTGTACATGTCAAAGCGAAACACCCCGTCACCCATCTTGACGCGCCTTCGCCACAGCCGTGTGGCATGAGGCTCCCGTGACCGTTCCCGACAAGCCCCACAGCCCCCTGACCTCGCTCGAAATCTCTGCCATCGTGGCGGTGCTGGTGATCTGGGGCGTCAACAATGCAGCGGCCAAGGTCGCGACCGAAACCATGTCGCCCTTGCTGGTCGCAGCGCTCAGGTTTGCCCTGGCGGCGGCCTGCCTGGCCTGGTTCGTCCGGCCGCCGTTTCCGGACTGGAAGAGTTTGGCCATCATCGTCGTACTGGGCGGCCCCATCCATTACGGCCTGATCTATCTCGCCTTCTGGCTGGCCCAGGACGTCAGCCCGGTGTCGGTGGCGGCCCAGATGTGGATCCCCTTCACGGCCCTGTTCGCCTTCCTGCTGCTGGGCGAACGGCTGTCGAAACTGGCGCTCGGTGGCATGGCCGTCGCCTTCCTGGGCGTCGTTTGGATGACGCTGGACCCCCACGCGTTTCAGGACTGGAAGGCCATCCTGGTGGGCATCGCCGCCAGCGGCTGCTGGGCCATGACGACGGTGATCGCCAGACGCACAACCTCGATCCCGCCTTTGAAGATGCAGGGCCTGCTTGCCCTCGTCGCCCTTCCGGGACTGGCCGCAGCCTCGGCGGTGTTCGAACGTGACCAGGTCGCCCAGATCCTGTCCGCCACGCCCTTGGTCTGGGTCTGCATCCTGTGGGCCGGGATCGCGTCGTCGGTCGTCGCAACCAGCCTGACCTTCTGGCTGGTCCAGCGGCGCGAGGCCGGGCGTGTGACGCCCTATCTGCTGGCCACACCGGTCGTGTCGATCGCCATCGGCTGGGGCTTGCTCGGCGACGTGCTGACCGTTCAGATTCTGGTCGGCGCGACCCTGACCATGGCCGGGGTGGCCCTCGTCGCCCTTGCCGAGCGGGGTCTCAGGGCCGGTGCTGCCCGCGCCTGATCAGAACGGCTTACGAGGGACGGAACACACCGCAGGCAATACGGGCCCCGGCCCCGCCGATTGGTTGGCTGACGTGATCGTCGCGGTTTGCATGGACCAGGAAGGACACCCCGTCTGCGTCCAGCAGGTCATGTCCCGGCCCGATCAGCCCGGCCCCCGACACATAGACCTCGGCATGGGCCGAACCGTCCGCCGCCGCGTGAATGTTCTGCAGGTCCCCCAGGTCGGGCCCACCGCTACTGTTCAACAGACCGTGCGGACGCGCCGTCTCAGGATGGTTCACGTGCGCCCCCGCCGAGGTGAAGCCCGGCCCCTCACAGGTGCCGACCGCGTGCAGGTGGACGCCATGCCACCCCTGTGGCCAGCCTTTGCCCTCGACCACGAGCAGCACCCCCAGAGGGCCCTTGTAGGCGGTGACGGAGCCGGCATCCCCGCCGTCCGCCGTCTTCAGCGCGGCCGTCGCGACAGGCTGTGGCGCGGGTGCGGTCGTCGCAGCGGGAGCGGGCGCGGCGGTCTGGGCCACGGCGCAACCCCCGGCCATCAAAGCGCCGGCGGCGAGGGACAGGGCGAGAGCGGGGATGCGCATGGATGTTCCTTTCACGGACGAGGCCGAAGGGCGCGAAAACTTTGCCACCGGACGCCTCGGATGCTAGAAAACGCGACAGCGGATCACGTTCCGATTCCGGCCACTTAAAGCCTCAAATCCTTGACCGACGACAGCTACGAAAACGCCGCAGCCCCCGCAGGGTCAGGCGGCGGTTCCGACATTTCGACCATCACGATCGAGGACGAGCTGAAACGCTCCTACCTCGACTACGCCATGAGCGTGATCGTCAGCCGTGCGCTGCCGGACGCGCGTGACGGCCTTAAGCCGGTTCACCGCCGCATCCTGTATTCGATGCACGACCTGAACATGACGCCCGAGCGGTCGTATTCGAAATGCGCCCGTGTGGTCGGTGACGTGCTGGGCCGGTTCCACCCGCACGGCGACGCCTCGGTCTATATGGCCCTGGTGCGCATGGCCCAGCCCTTCTCGATGGGTCTGATGCTGGTCGACGGCCAGGGCAATTTCGGCTCGGTCGACGGCGATATGCCGGCCTCGATGCGATACACCGAGGCCCGGATGGCCCCGGCCGCCAGCGCCCTGTTGGCCGACATCGACAAGGACACCGTCGATTTCCAGCCCAACTACGATGAAAAGGAGCTGGAGCCCGTTGTCCTGCCGGCGCGGATCCCGAACCTGCTGGTCAACGGCGCGGGCGGCATCGCCGTCGGCATGGCGACCAATATCCCGCCGCATAACCTGGGCGAGATCATCGACGCGGCCGTGGCCCTGCTGGATGATCCCGACATCAGTGACGACGCCCTGCTCGACATCGTGCCCGGTCCCGATTTCCCGACGGGCGGCGAGATCATGGGCCGTACCGCGCCCCGCAATGCGCTGCGCGACGGTCGCGGCTCGGTCGTGGTGCGCGGGGTCGCCACCATCGAGACGATCCGCAAGGATCGCGAGGCCATCGTCGTCACCGAACTGCCCTATCAGGTCAACAAGCTGACCCTTCAGGAGCGGATCGCCGAAATGGTCCGCGAAAAACGGATCGAGGGCATCTCCGACGTCCGCGACGAATCCGACCGCCAGGGCATGCGGCTGGTGATCGAGCTGAAGCGCGATGCGTCGGGCGACGTGGTCCTGAATCAGCTGTGGCGCTTCTCGGCCATGCAGTCGTCGTTCGGCGTCAATATGCTGGCCCTGAACCACGGCCGTCCCGAACAGATGGGACTGCGCCAGCTTCTGGAAGCCTTCCTGGAGTTCCGCGAGGAAGTCGTCGTCCGCCGCGTCAAGTTCGAACTGGCCAAGGCCCGCGACCGGGGCCACGTCCTGGTCGGTCTGGCCGTCGCCGTGGCCAATATCGACGAGGTGATCCACATCATCCGCTCCTCCGCCGACCCGGCCGAGGCGCGCGAGCGGCTGCAGGCCAAGCCCTGGCCCGTCGCCGACATGATCGCCCTGGTCGAGCTGATCGCCGACCCGCGCTCCATGCTGATCGACGGCGACAAGCTGAACCTGACCGACGAACAGGCCCGCGCCATCCTGGGCCTGACGCTCAGCCGCCTGACCGGCCTGGGCCGCGACGACATCTTCGCCGAGGCGAGAGCTCTGGCCGACACCATCCAGGGCCACCTGACCATCCTGTCGGATCGCGCCAACATCATCAAGATCATCCGCGACGACCTGTTGCTGGTGAAGTCCGAGTTTGCGGTCCCGCGCCGCACCGTCATCGGCGAAGGCGACGCCGAGATGGAGGATGAGGACCTGATCCCGCGCGAGGACATGGTCGTCACCGTGACCCATGGCGGATACGTCAAACGCGTGGCCCTGAACGCCTACCGGACCCAACATCGCGGCGGCAAGGGCAAGTCGGGCATGACGATGAAGGACGAGGACGCCGTCGTCGGCGTCTTCTCCGCCTCGACCCACACGCCGGTGCTGTTCTTCGCCACCAACGGCAAGGCCTACAAGCTCAAGGTCTGGCGCCTGCCGCTCGGTGCGCCGACCTCGCGGGGCAAGGCCTTCGTCAACCTGCTGCCGATCGAGCCGGGCGACTCGATCATGAACGTGCTGCCGCTGCCGGAGGACGAGACGACCTGGCACGACTACGACATCATGTTCGCCACCAAGTCGGGCGACGTGCGTCGCAACAAGCTCAGCGACTTCGCCAGCGTCAATCGCGCCGGCAAAATCGCCATGAAGCTGGAGGACGGCGATCACATGGTCGGCGTCGCCATCTGCACGGGCGAGGACGACGTCCTGCTGACCACCGCGCTTGGCCGCGCCATCCGCTTCAAGGCCGACGACGTCCGGGTCTTCAAGGGCCGGGATTCGACCGGGGTGCGCGGCGTGCGCCTGCAATCCGGCGACGAGGTCATCTCCATGGCCATCCTGGGCCGGGTCGACGCGACGCCTGAGGAACGCAGCGCCTACGTCAAACACGCCAATGCCATGCGCAAGGCCAGCGACGGGGCGACCAGCGAAGGCGAAGACGAGACGCCTGTGGTCGAGGCCGATGACGGCGATGAAGGGGAGGGCGGCGACGCCGTCCTGTCCGTTGAACGCATCGCGGCCCTGGGCGCGGCGGAACAGATGATCCTGACCGTCACCGACACCGGCTTCGGCAAGCGGTCCTCGGCCTATGAGTACCGTCGCACGGGTCGCGGCGGCCAGGGCCTGACCGCCCACGGCCTGGGTGGTCGCGCCGGCAATCGCCTCGCCGCCGCCTTCCCGGTGGAAGAAACCGACGACTTGCTGATGGTCACCTCGACCGGCCAGATGATCCGCACGCGGGTCTCCCAGGTCCGCGTCGTCGGCCGCTCCAGCCAGGGCGTCACCATCTTCAAGACCGCCGACGGCGAACGCGTCGTCTCGGTCGAACGCCTGGCGGAAACGCCGGGCGGGGATGATGTTGAAAGCAGCGAGGGTGGCGAAGACTGATCCCTCTCCCAGAGGGAGAGGGCTTGAGCGCCCGAGAGCCGTCAGGCGATCGGACTTGCGCGAAAGGGTGAGGGGTACCGCCCTCACCGGTTCGCACTGTCGCCCCTCACCCTTTCGGCTGGCGGATCGCTGCGCTCTCCGAGCCTCAAGCCCTCTCCCGATGGGAGAGGGGTCATGATCTTGATCGACGGCCTTCCCCCCACCGAGGCCGACCTGACCTATCTCGCCCTGGTCAACTACGGGGCCTACACCTCGTTTCGGGTCGAGGACGGCGGCGTGCGGGGGCTAGGCCACCACCTCGGTCGCCTCGACGCCTACGCCGTCGCCCTGTTCGGCGAACCGGTGGGGGAGGGGGCCTTGCGCGATTGCATCCGCGCGGCGCTGGCGGATCGTCGCGACGCCTGGCTGCGCGTCAGCCTGTTCTCGCCCGACATCTGGTCCCGCACGCCCTCGGCCCGGGTCCGCCCCAAGGTCATGACCGCCCTGTCGCCACCGCCTCCGCCGCTCGCCACCAGCGTCCGGCTTCAGGTCCAGACCTATGCGCGCGAGGAAGCCCACATCAAGCACACGGCTATCTTCGGCCTGATCCGGGCGCGGCGCCTGGCGCGCGAGGCCGGCCATGACGACGCCCTGTTCGCCGACACCGACGGGCTGATCTCCGAAGGCAGTTCGTGGAACATCGGCTTCCTGTCCGGCGACACGGTCGTCTGGCCCCAGGCGCCGATGCTGGCGGGCGTGACCCAGATCCTGATCGATCGCGGTCTGGCCGGTGTGGGGATGACGTCAGTGACCCGACCGATCCGCACCAGCGATATCCCAACCTTCGACGGCGCCTTCCTGTGCAACAGCGCCACGCCGGCCTGCCCGATTACGGCCATCGACGGCCATGCATTCCAGACCTCGTCCGAGGTGATCGAACGCCTCGCCGCCGCCTGGGCTTTGAGCCCGCCCGAGCCGATCTAGGCCCGCACCTTCAGCGCCACTTCGAGCCTTCGCCGTGTTTCCCGATGCTCTGCCACTCCGGCGGGGCGGCCTTGTGGACATACTGTTCGGACACCAGCCAGCCCTTGAACGGCCGCAGCACCGACAGGCACATCAGCGCCAGCAGCGGCAGGGTCACGACCATGTGGACCCAGATCGGCGGGTGCACTGTGAACTCGAACGCCATGAAGGCCATCATCCCGATGACCCCCACCCCTGACATGACGAAGAAGGCGGGTCCGTCGGCCGGATCGGCGAAGCTGAAGTCCAGATGACAGACCGGGCATTCGTCGCGAATGGTCAGATACCCCTTGAGCAAAGGCCCCTTGCCGCAGCGCGGACAACGACAGCGGATGCCCGTCGAAAGGGTGTTGAGCGGCGGATAGGCGTGTTCTGACATGGGCGTTCCTGACGCTCTGCGATGTCGGCCTCAACGGACCGACGCACAAGGGCCCGCGGTGTCGCAGCGTGGGCTACATCCCCTCGATCAGATGCAGGATGTTGCCGTCGGGATCCTTGAACCACACGAGCTTGATATCCCCCGCCTCGTGGATGTTACCGTTCAGGGTCAGGCCGGGCAGGTCGGGATAGTGTTCAAATGCGACTCCCTTTGCCGTCAGAGCCTCGACGGTCTCGACCATGTCGCCCTTCATGTCCCAGGTCACGGCATTTGCCCTGTTCGTGCCCGCGAACTCCGAGACATAGACGGTCAGCACCGTTTCGCCCGTCGCGAAGGCCAGCATATCTTCGCCGGTCCCATCGAGCCGCTTCAGGCCAAGGGTGTCCTCATAGAAGGCACGAGCCCGATCTATGTCGCGCACGGCGACGATGGCGGATGAGTTCCGGTCTCTGAGCATGGCGGTCTCCTTTTCGATGGGAAACCAGCGTCCGGAGCGGCGATCCCGTTCCGCTTAGATCGGCATCCGCATGATTTCCTGGTAGGCGGAGATGACCTGGTCCCGCACCGCGATGACGGTTTCCAGGCTGGCCTCGGCGCTGGACACTGCGGTGACCACGTCGATCATGTTGTTCTGGCCCGAGATCGCCCCCGTCATCTGCGTTTCCGCCGCGCGGGTCTGCTGGGTCATGTCGCCCATGACGTTCTGCAACAGTTCGCCGAAGCCCGGCGCGCCGGTCGGGGCCGGCCCGCCCGTGGGCATCCCCCCGCCCTGGACCGCCTGATAGGCCTTCATCGCCGCCATCGGGTTCATCGGCTAACTCCTATCGCTTCAGGATATCGAGGGTGCGGCTTTCCATCGACCGTGCCGTCTCGATGACGTTCAGATTGGCCTCATAGGCCCGCTGCGCCTCGCGCATGTCCATGGCCTCGATCAAGGTGTCGACATTGGGCCGCATCACATAGCCGTCGGCGTTCGCCGCCGGATGGGCGGGATCGTAATCCATGCGAAAGTCGCTCTGGTCCGGCCGCACCTCGGCGAGGGCCACGCCGGTGGCCCCGTCCATCTCGCGCGCCTGGAAGACGGGAATCTGGCGGCGATAGGGGGTTCCGCCGGCGGTCGGAGACGTGGATTCGGCGTTGGCGATGTTCTCGGCGATGACCCGCATCCGCGACTGCTGGGCGCGCAGGGCCGAGGCCGCGACGGCCATGGCGCTGTTGCGCGGCGGGGCACCGTTGACGGGATCGCTCATGCGTCAGTCATCCTCAGGCACCCGGCTTCTTGCCAAAGGGTGCTCATGCGCCCGGCTTTTTGGCGGCCATGCGCAGCATCTGCATAGACTTGGTGTACAGGCCGATGGCGGCGTCATAAGCCATCCGGCTCTCGGCCATCTTGAGCATCTGCTCCTCGACCACGACCGAATTGCCGTCCAGCGTCGTCTCCGAATCCGGCGTCTTTTCCGACGTGAATCGGGCCACCGCGCCGTTGGCCGGGGCGATATGGGCCGCGCTGGTCCGCGTCATCTGCAATCCGCCGCCCTGCCGCATCGCTGCGGCAAAATCGGTCGGGGCCTTCAGGTCGCGGGCGACATAGCCGGGGGTGTCGGAGTTGGCGACGTTCTGCGCGACCACGCGCTGGCGCTCGTCCAGCCAGGTCAGGCGGCCCTTGATCTGGCTCAGCAGGGGCAGGTCGGCGTAGCCCATGGGCGACAGTCCTTCGGCGTATAGGCAGAAAATGCCGCCTGCATGGTTAACACCGGGTTATTTCAACGCCCCGTTAACCACGATGGTTAAAGGCTTCGCCCGATCGGCCACTGCTTCAGTTCATGGCCGCCGGGCCCGTTTCGCATGAACCTCCTCGACCTCGCCCGCGCCATCTTCGGCCTGGCCTTCGTGCTGGGCCTGATCGGCCTGGCCGCCTGGGCCGCCCGCCGCTACGCGCCCCAACTGATGGCCCGTCTCTCGGCCGAGCGTGGCGAGCGGCGGATGAAGGTGATGGAGACCCTGGTTCTCGATCCCGCGCGGCGGCTGGTGCTGGTCAGGATCGACGACGAGGAACGGCTGATCCTGCTGGGTGAAGGCCGTGAGCTGATCGAGCCGCGTGGGCCGGGAGAGTCCAAATGAGCGCCCTCTCCCCTCGTGGGAGAGGGGTCTTTTGCTTGCCCAGCCGCGATGAGCTGAAGAAGGCCGCGCTCCTCTCCCTCCTGACTACCCTGGTCTGCCTGGCCTGGCCGCTCGCCGCCCTGGCCCAGGACGTGGCCCAGGCCGCCCAGTCGGGTGCCGCCATCAACGTCGACCTCGGCACGGGGGCGGGTCTGACCGAGCGGGTGGTGCAGCTGGTCGGGTTGATGACCGTCCTGTCGCTGGCCCCGTCGATCGTCATCATGACCACCAGTTTCGTGCGGATCATCGTGGTGCTCAGCCTGCTGCGGACGGCGCTGGGCATGCAGCAGTCGCCGCCGAACGCGGTTCTGGTGTCCCTGGCCCTGTTCCTCAGCGCCATCGTCATGGCCCCCACGTGGCAGGACGCCTATGATTCGGGCATCCGTCCCCTGATGGATCAGCAGATGGAATTGCCCCAGGCTTTCGATCTGGCGTCGGAACCTGTGAAGAACTTCATGCTGGCCCAGGTGGGGCGTGACGACCTCGCGTTGTTCACCCGTCTCAGCCAGGTTCCCGCCGACACCCCGGCCGTCGATCTGCCGCTGCGGGTGGTCACTCCGGCCTTCATGATCTCGGAGCTGAAAACGGCGTTCGAAATCGGATTTCTCCTTTTTGTTCCGTTCCTTGTGATCGATCTGGTGGTCTCCAGCGTGCTCATGTCGATGGGTATGATGATGCTGCCGCCGGTGGTGATTTCCCTGCCGTTCAAGCTGATCTTCTTCGTGCTGGTGGACGGCTGGCGACTGGTCGCCGGAAGCCTGGTCGAGAGCTTCCAGAAGGCCTCGGGCGGGGGTTAAGTCCCCGCTCTCACAGGCTTTACGGGGGAATGGCGCTTGCCAAGCCGCTGAAAAGGGGTTTGATCCCTCGGTCATCGCCCGGGACAGGGCGGTTTTTTTGGAAACGACCATATGACCACTCAAGCTGAACTGATCGCCTCCGTCGCCAAGGACGCCGGCGTTTCGCAGGCCGACGCCGGCCGCGTGCTGGAAGCCATCGTCAAGAACATCCATGCCTCGCTGATCGACGGTGGCGACGTCCGCATCTCGAACCTCGGCGTGTTCGACACCGCCGCCCGCGCCGAGCGCGAAGGCCGTAACCCCGCCACGGGCGCCACGATCAAGATCGCCGCCTCCAAGGCCGTGCGCTTCCGCGTGTCCAAGCCCCTCAAGGACGCGGTCAACAAGTAAGACCCTCCGCGTCGCATCGCGACGAGGAACGCGGGCGGGAACGGTCAGCCGTTTCCGCCCGTCTGCTTTCTGGCTGGGTCTGATCAGGCCTCAAGCAAACTGGGATCGAACCAAACATCCTCCTGGCCGGGCGCGATCAGAAACCTCCAGCCCGGGGGCAAGCCCAGGAAGGGTAGAACGGGACTGTTCGTCTCAATCAGATGCCTGACGTGCCAAGGCTTGAAGTAGTCGGGCCTTTCCGAAAAGTCCGTTCCAGAGCAGACGAACCATCCGCTTGTTCCGATTTCAGGCAGGTGGCGAAGTCCGTTGAGTGGTATCTCGCCTGCCAACACTCCCACTGAAACTCCAGCTTTCACGAAGGCCGGGCTTAGAAACGGAACAACGCCGTAATCGCGACAAATCTTCCGTTGCGCAGCTTCGACATCCATCTCCAGCAATCAGCCGCCCGTCTGCTTTCTGAACTCTTCCTTCGCCGAAGCCACCCAGCCCGCGAAGGTGTCGGCCGAGGCGGTCAGCCCGGCAAAGGTCGTGGCGCTGGCCACCCCGTCCATCCCGTTCAGCGTATCCAGGGCGATCTGCATCGCCGCCCTGGACCGGGCCCGCTCCACGAACGGCTGGAAGGCCCGCGACAGCCGCCCAAGCGACGCCCCGTCCCGGCCCAGCGAATAGCCGATGCCGGCCCGGATCACGCGGCTTTCCTCGGCCGCCGACAGCGGCGTCGCCGTATCCGCCGCCCGCCCCGCCAGCCGCGCCTCATAGATCTTGGCCGCCCCGGCCCAGTTCTGCTGTTTCCACAGGATCTCGGCGCGCACGTCCTGGGCCGGGCCGTTGGTGTCGGTCCCCAGGGTCTCCAGCGCGTGGTCGTACCGGCCCAGGTCCATCAGGGCCCGCGCCTCGATCGCACGACGCTCGGTGTTCAGCGCCGTCGGCAACAGGGTGGTGCGCGAGCCCCAGATGGCCTGCAACGCCTTCTCCGGCTGACGGTCCATCAGATACAGGGTCGCCAGGTCCGACGCGACCTGGGCCTTGGCGACGCCCTCCAGCCGCTCGTCGACCTGGTGTTTCAGAAGTTCGGCGGCCTGCGGCAACAGGTCGACGTCGACCAGCCGACGCGTCAGGCGGCGCACCATCTCGTCTCCGTCGGCCCCCACGGGCGTCAGGTCGCGGAAATCATAGAACAGGGCCACCGCTTGCACCGGCTGCAACCCGTCCGCCGCCCCATCCAGGAACAGGGCCCGGAAAGCATTGCCCAGATCTGTCTGGAGCTCGGCCGCGCCAGGCAGGTTACCCAGCTGCTTGCCGGCCCCCCTCAGCGTCTCCAGCGCCTCACGATACCGTCCCTGCGACAGGTACAGCCCGCCCAGCGTCCGGATCACGGCCAGTTCGGTCGCATCGCCGCGCCAGCGCCACTTCAACTGTTCAAGCTCGGCCGCCGCCTGAACCGGCGTCATCAGCCCCTTGGCGAGGGACAGCTTGATGACGCCCAGCTTGGCGGGCGTGGCGATCCCGTCCAGCGGCGCGCGCGCCACGGCCTTGTAGACCGCCAGGGCCCGGTCGCTCTCGCCGGTCAGCTCGAACAGCCGCGACTGCACCAGCCGCGCGGTCAGCTGGTCGGCCGCCGGTGCGTTCTGGCTGAAGCTGTAGGCCAGCAGGGTGCGGGCCGCGTTCAGGTCGCCGAGCTCCAGGGCCGCCTGGGCATGGGCCGCGCCGAACCGGGCCTTCCAGGCATTGGGAAAGTCGTCGATCACGGCGGCACCCGCCGCGAAATTCTGGCGTGCCGAGGCCCAGTCGCCCCGCTGGGCGTCCAGATACCCCTGCCAGACCTTGGTCGACGGATCCCCGGCCAGGGCCCCGGCCGAGAAGTCCGCCTCTGCCTCCTCGAACCGTCCGATCGAGGCCCGCGCCGCGCCGCGCAGGCCCCGGATCTCCGGCTCGCCTTGCAGGCTGGGCGTCTTGGCGATCGCGGCGTTCAGAACCCCGATGGCCTCGAACCCCAGCCCCGATCCGATCAGGAACCGGGTGAACTGCATCCGCGCCTCGATCGGCGTGCGGGGGTCGTCGGTCGACTGGATTGTCTCCAGCGACGCCGCATCCTGGAGCGCGCGATAGCGGGCGGCGAACCCGTCGTGCCCCGGATCGGCCCACCCGGCCAGGATCATGGCGGGGAACGCAGCCTTCTTCAGCTTGTCTTGCGCCTCCGGTGCCTCGTCGAAGGCCTGGGATGGCGGCGACATCGTCAGGCCGCGCGGACGGGTCACGGTGACCAGGTCGCCTTCGGTCTTGATGGTCAGGTCGTCGGTCGACGTCTCGACCGCCAGACCCTGGGCGGTCGGCAACAGTGTGGCGTCGATGGTCCGGCGCAGCGCTCCATTGCCCTTGCCGGGGGCCAGGGCGGTGACGGCCGCGAACCGGTCTCCGACCATGGGATCGGTCAGCCAGATCGCCTTGGTCGCCCCGGCCATCCGCGCCACCAGGGCGGTCGCGGCCTCATCGTCGCGGGTGACCTCGACGGCCGTGGCGGCTGAGGTCGGCGCTCCGCCGATGGTCACGGTCCAGGTCGCGCCCTGACCCACCGCAGAGACTTGCAGGTCGTTGCGTGCCGGGATGCGCACCACCGTATAGTCGGGACCGGTGGCCCAGCGGGCGGCCCCGGCCGGGCCCATCGCCGCTTGCTTGGGCATCTCCAGACGGGCGGCGGTGTCGAACACCACCCAGACGGCATCGCCTCGCCGGAACACGGCGGCGCCGACCGGGGCGGTCCACGGGAAGCTCAGCGTGACCTGGTCGTCATGCGCCTCGGCCGCGACCCGCACCAGCGAGCCGGGCTCCACCGTCGGCGCCGGACCCTGGGCCGCCCTTGCCGCATCGGCATAGAGGTTCAGCCAGACCGCGCCGTCATCGGTGCCGGTGCGGGCGTCGGCCCCGGGGGCCAGGGTCAGGACCAGTTCCGATCCGCCCTGGACGGCGCGGGTCTCGACCTTGGTGACGCCGGGGGGTGGATCGTTCCTCAGGCGGCTGACGTCGGCGGCGGTGGCCCCGATCCGGACGATGACGGCCTGGCCTTCGCGCCGGACGCGCGACCTCTGGCCGATGACGCCGGCGAACTCGACGCGGGTGAAGTCGCGGTTGGCCCCGACGCGGATGGTCAGGGGATCGGTAGGAGCGGCCGCTTCCTGGGCGAAGGCCGGTGCGACGGCCGCCGCCATGGGGCCGAGCACGACCGCGCCCATGGCGCCCAGCGCCACGGACGTCCTCGCGATCGACGATCTCGAACGGGGGCGGGCCATTGGTGCCGGTTGTGCCGTGCGCGGCCTTTCAACGCGGTTAATGGATCATGGATTGCCCAGCGCGTTTGGCCCGGTCAGTCTGGCCATAAACCGGAGTTAGCCCGTGATCCTCGCCGCCCTGTTTCTGGCCCTCGCATCGCAAACGGCGCCCGTTCCGACAGCGGCCCCGGCACCGGCCCAGATGGACGGCCGCTGGAGCGTCGATCTCAGCGTCGATCCGGCCCAGCCCTATACGCAGCCGATGAACCTGACCCTGGCCCCGGACGGCACGGTCACCGGCGACTTCTATCAGAGCGACATCGAGGCCGGTCGCTGGAAGGCCCAGCACGGACGGCTATGCGTCTCGTTCCGCACGAGCGACGGCGTAGGCCCCTATCACACCGCTGCCTGCCTGGTCGGCGACCACATCGAGGGCCAGACCTGGGCCGAACATCGCAACTTCGTCTTCGTCTGGAACGCGACACGCACCGCGCCCTGAGGGCTCAGCCTTCCAGCGACACAACCGGCCCGACCACCGGGGAGGGTCGCCGCCGCCGGGATTTCAGCCAGGTCTTGATCCGGTTCTGGATCGGCTGATCGACCAGGATGTGGAAACCGAAGGCGACCACGAAGGCCATGACGACCCCCAGCACCCACAGCCCCCACTGCGCCGCGACGGGCAGGGCCAGCTTCGCGATCATGACGTTGGCGACGCCGAAGAAGGCGATGCGAGTCACCTCATTGGTGATGAACATCGAGAACGACATCACCGACAGCTTCTCGACCAGTTTCGACGGCCGCGTCACCGGCACGGCCCCCGCCGCCAGGATGATCAGCGAGATCAGGGTCAGGGCGATGAGCGCATGCTTGTCGTGCAGTTCCAGGGCGAAGAAGGCCACGGCCGAGACGATCCCCACGACGGCCGCCAGCTTGGGCGCGATCCAGACCTTCTCGGTGAAGACCGCAAGCCCCATCCCCAAGATGAACAGCGGCAGTGCCCGCCAGAAACCGTACATCATCGGCATCTGATAGACCGGGTATCCGAACAGGGCGTGCGTCGCCTGATTGGCCAGCAGGTACAGCGCGACGACGCCCGCCAGCACCGCCCACGGCCCCATCCGGCGCATGACCTTGAGCAACCAGGGAAACGCCAGATAGCAGCCGACCAGGGCCGAGATCGACCACGACGGCGCGTTCCAGCCCAGCCCGCCGTACACGCCGAACGCCTGGGTCAGGGTCATCTGCGCCGGCAGTTGGTCCCAGCGGAACCACTCCGGATTGCGCGGCCCGATCCCGGCAGCGGTGGAGGCGACCACCAGCACGACCAGCACCAGCCCCATCAGAAGATGCGCCGGATAGACCCGCAGGAACCGCTTGGCGAAGAAGTCCCCCGCCGACATCTTTCCCGCCCCGACCGACGGGCCATAGACCCGCATCAGGACGTATCCCGAGTCGATCAGGAAGAAGTTGGTCAGCAGGAACCCGCCCCGCTCGAAGATCGGATTGATCACCTCGGCCAGCGGCACGGGCCCCGCCGCCTGGAAATGGTGCAGGATGATCAGCGAGGCCACAATGAAACGCAGGGCGTCGAGCCAGCCGCCGCGAGAGATCGCGGGTGTCTCGTTTCGGGTCGAAATCGCGGTCCAGGCCATGGGATCAGGCTCCTTTGAGCCCCTCGGCGCAAGCAACGGACCATTTGTCGCCTGACAGGCGTAAAAATCCCGCTACGGACGCGCGTTTTCACGCAAGGGCGCGCGGGGTCGCATCCATTGCGACAGGACCCACTTCTCGCCCGACGTCGGGGCCAGCCCCGCGTGGCGGGTTAGGGGATCGGCCCTCCCGTCAGGCGTCACATTGGCCCACAGGATGGCCGAGCCCCTCGGCCCTCCGAACCGCCGATCGTCGGTCGCAAACGCGGTCTCGCCACCCTCGTAGTCGTCGTTGAGCCGCACCAGACAGGTCGCGATCCTCTGCCCCGACCGCGCCAGGTCCTCGCGATGGCCGGGCACCGCAGGATCAAGAAAGTCGACGTGCCAGTCGAACTTCTGGCCGGGGGTGTATCTCAGCACCTGGCTGGGCTCGAGCCCCGTCACCGGCAGTCCCGCCAACCGCGCGATCCTCTCGCGCACCAGGACCAGCACCATGTCCGTTGCATCCAGGTCGAAGGCAAAGGCCGTGTTGGTCCGCACCGGATCGGGCCGCCCCGCCCCCGTCGCCGGATCATAGATCTCGGCCGGTGCCATCCGAGCCCGCGCCCGCTCGACCAGCCAGTCGCAGACGGCCGGCGACACGAACGCCTCTGCCTCCAGGATGTGCGGTCGCTGCGAAAGCACGCGCGGCGCGGGCGGCTTGAACCATCCCTCCAGCCCGCCCGGCTCGGCCTCGATCACGGCCAGAGCGCCGGCGGCCAACCCATGCCCCATCTCGGACGCCTGACGCAGCCGCGCCATCGCCAGCGCCGGATCGTAGGGCGTGCCCAGGCCGATGCCGCTGAGCAGCGCCGCCCGATGGAGCGCCTCCGCCTCGCTCATCCCCGGCGGGTCAGGCTCAGGAACTCCTCGCGCGTGCGGTGATCGTCGCGGAAGGCGCCCAGCAGGGTCGATGTCGTCAGGGTGGCCCCCGGCACATCGACGCCGCGCAGGGTCATGCAGGAATGCTCGGCCTGGATCACGACGCCCACGCCGGCAGGACGCAGCACCTCATCGATGGCCTTGGCGATCTCGGCCGTCATCTTCTCCTGGATCTGCAGGCGTCGCGCATAGCCGCGCACCACCCGCGCCAGTTTGGAGATGCCGACCACCCGATCGGTGGGCAGATAGGCGACATGGGCCACACCGACGACCGGCAACATGTGATGCTCGCAGAAGCTGACGAACCGGATGTCCTTCAGGACCACCATCTGGTCATACCCGCCGACCTCTTCGAAGGTCCGCTCCAGATAGGCGCGGGGGTCGACCTCATAGCCCGCGAACAACTCCTTGTAGCTGCGGGTCACCCGGCCGGGGGTGTCCAGCAATCCCTCTCGGTCCGGATTGTCCCCAGCCCAGCGGATCAGGGTGCGCACGGCGGCTTCAGCTTCGGCGGAAGATACAGGGGGAAACGAAACGGGATCGGTCATGGCGTCGATATAGCGGTGAAATCGGCAAAGGGGAGGGGGTGCGACCTTCGCACCCTCGTCCGCATAGCGCAGATCGCGGCGGCGATCGGAACGGCGCGCGCAATCGATGGTGATGACGGGGAGAATGACGCGTCTCCTAACCCTCCGTTAACCACGCTCCCGGCATTTTCTGCCCGGTGCCTCAAGCAGGCCGAAAGGCCGTTAGGCAGCGCAAGTCAGTCCCGGAGTGAGTTTTCAGATGAACGGCGCGGAAGTTCTGGATGTCGGTCGCGACGCCATCTGGCTGACGGTGCAGCTGTGCGCCCCCATCCTGCTGGTGGGTCTGGTGGTCGGTGTCGGCATCGGTCTGTTTCAGGCCCTGACCCAGATCCAGGAACAGACCCTGATCTATGCCCCCAAGATCATCGCCATCTTTGTGTCCCTGCTGCTGTTCCTGCCGCTGATGGGGGCCCTGCTGGGCGGGTTCATGAGGACGATCGCCGCCCGCATCGCCGGGATGTAGCGACGTCGCATGGAGCCCTATGCCACCGCCGATCAGGTCTGGGCCGGCGGGCTGATCTTCGCGCGCATCGGCGCGATCCTGCTGACCCTGCCGGGCATCGGCGAAAGCTATGTGCCGCCGCGCATCCGCCTGTCGCTGGCCCTGGTCGTGACCCTGGCGTTGTGGCCCATCGTCGCCGGTGGTCTGCCGCCCCTGCCGCAGAGCCTGGGCACCATGGTCGGCTGGATCATCCGTGAGGTCGTCACCGGCCTGATGATCGGCATGCTGCTGCGAATGTTCACCTCGGCCCTGTCGACGGCGGGCGAGATCGTGTCGCTCCAGACCACCCTCAGCTTCGCCCAGACCGCCAACCCGCTCCAGGCCCAGCCCGGCACCACGATCGCGTCCTTCCTGATGCTGTTCGGAACCGTGCTGGTCTTCGCCACCAACACCCATCACCTGTTCATCGCCGGACTGGTCGGCTCATACCAGACCATTGCCCCGATGAAGCCCCTGATCATGGGCGACTTCGCCCAGATGGCGGTCCGCACCGTGGGCGACAGCTTCGCCCTGGGCGTTCAACTGGCGGCACCTGTGATCGTCTTCGCCCTGATCTTCAACCTGGCCTCGGGGCTGGTGGCGCGGGTCATGCCGGCGTTTCAGGTCTTCTTCGCCGCCGCCCCGCTCAGCGTCATCTTGGGCCTGTCGATCTTCGCCCTGTCGCTGGGGGTGATGGGCACGGTGTTCATCGATCGGTACCGCGCGGTCGCCCGCGTGTTTGCCGCGGGCGCGGGAGGCGTCGGTGGCTGAAGGCGCCGATCCCGAGTCCAAGACAGAAGACGCGTCACCTCAGAAACTCGAGGAGGCGCGAAAGAAGGGCGACGTCGCCAAGTCGCCCGACGTCGCCCAGGCCCTGAGCCTGATGGGGGCCTGCGCCGTCATCGTGTTCGGCGGGTCCTATTTCGCCACCACCATGGCCGAGGGCTTCCTGCCCTTCATCGCCTCGCCCCACGCCATGATCGGCGGGCTGGATGCGGGCGGCGGCCTCGAGATCGGCATGCACGCCCTGTGGATCGTCGTGCCCTTCCTGGGGGCCGTGATGCTGGCCACCATCATCGGGGGCGTCGGCGGCAATGTGGCCCAGAGCGGCGGTCTGATCTTCAGCGGCGAAAAGATGAAGCCGAAATGGGAGAAGGTCAGCCCCATGGCCGGGTTCAAGCGCATCTACGGCCCCGACGGCCTGATGCAGTTCGGCCAGACCCTGCTCAAGCTGATCGCCGTCGGGGTGATCTGCTGGATGGTGCTCAAGCCTCATATGCGCGAGTTCGAGATGATGGCAGCCATGAGCCCGGCGACCATCCTGCCCCTGGCGCGCGACATGATGATCGCCCTGATGATGTCGGCCCTGGTCTTCCTCGGGCTGACGGCGGGCGGGGACTTCATCTGGCAGAAGATCCGCTTCGCCAAGCGGATGCGGATGTCCAAGGAAGAGGTCAAGGAAGAGTACAAGAACTCGGAGGGCGACCCGCACGTCAAGGCCAAGCTCAAGCAGATCCGCATGCAGAAAAGCCGCCAGCGGATGATGCAGAACGTGCCCACCGCCACGGTCATCGTCACCAACCCGACCCACTATTCGGTGGCCCTGCGCTACGAGGACGGCGACGCCGCCCCCGTCTGCGTGGCCAAGGGCGTCGACGCCGTCGCCCTGCGCATCCGCGAGGTCGCCCGCGAGCACAAGGTCCCGATCGTCGAGAACGTCCCCCTGGCCCGCGCCCTCTACGCCGCCGTGGACATCGACGAGACCATCCCGCGCGAGCATTTCGAAGCCGCCGCCAAGGTCATCGGCTTTGTCATGCAGAAGCGGAAGCGGCGGTAGGGGCCGTCCCCCGCTTAGAGCGCCGTTAACCGCTTGCCGTCATCGTGGGCGACAGCAAGTTCCGGGCCACCTCGGCCCCCTTATCGAAAGACGCAACGATCGTGGTTGGGCAGAGGCTGGAGATCAGGCAGGGGCAGGGCCTCGTCATCACGCCGCAGCTCCAGCAGGCGATCAAGCTGCTGCAGCTCTCGAACCAGGAACTGGACGAATACGTCGAGGCCGAGCTCGAAAAGAACCCCCTCCTGCAACGCGACGAGACCGACGGCACGCCCGCCGAGAGCCGGCTGGAAGAGCCCCGCGACACCCCGGTCGAAATCACCCGCTCCGACGAACTCAGCTTCACCGACGGCGAGGCCTCGGACCGGTCCTCGACCGTCGATGCGCGCGAGGACGACGTCTATGGCGACGCCACGCCGGGCGAACGGACCTCGGACCGGCTGTCCGATGAGGCGGCCTCCCAGCCCGGCCTGTCCGACTGGTCGGCGGCAGGCAAGGGCGGGTCGTTCAACGACGGCGACGGCGGCGAACGTCCCGACGCCCAGGTTCCCACCCTGTCCGAACATCTCCAGGCCCAGGCGTCGTCCGCGGGCTTCTCACCCGTCGATCACGCCATCGCACTCAGCCTGATCGACGGTGTCGATGACGGCGGCTATCTGCGCGGAGAACTGGCCGAGATCGCCGACCGGCTGGGCTGTGGCCTGGACCGCGTCGAGGCGGTCCTGGCCGTCTGTCAGGGCTTCGAGCCGACCGGCGTCATGGCTCGCTCGGTGCCGGAATGCCTGAGGCTGCAACTGATCGAGCGCAACCGGTTCGATCCGGCCATGGCCGCCCTGCTCGACAACCTCGAACTGCTGGCCCGGCGTGACCTGACAGCGCTGCGCCAGGCCTGCGGCGTCGACGCCGAAGACCTGTCGGAAATGATCGCCGAGCTCAAAGGCCTGACGCCGCGTCCCGGTGCGGGCTTCGGCCATGAGACGGCCCAGACGGTGATCCCCGACGTCCACGTCCGGCCCGACCCGGCCGGTGGCTGGAAGGTCGAGCTCAACTCCGACACCCTGCCGCGCCTGCTGGTCGACAAGCGCTATCATGCGACCATATCGGCCGGTGCCCGCACCGAGACCGAAAAGACCTTCGTCGCCGACTGCGCGGCCCAGGCCTCCTGGCTGGTCAAGTCGCTGGATCAGCGGGCCCGCACCATCCTGAAGGTCGGGGCCGAGATCGTGCGCCAGCAGGATGCCTTCCTTGCGTTCGGCGTCGAGTTCCTGCGCCCCCTGAACCTGAAGACCGTCGCAGATGCCATCGGGATGCACGAATCGACGGTCAGTCGCGTGACCTCCAACAAATACGTTTCGACCCCGCGCGGCGTGTTCGAGCTGAAGTTCTTCTTCACCGCCTCGATCAACGCCACCGGCGACGGCGCGGCTCACTCGGCCGAGGCCGTGCGGCACCGGATCAAGGCGATGATCGATCACGAAGGCCGCGACGGCGACGTTCTGTCGGACGATCGCATCGTCGAATTGCTCAATGAGGCCGGGATCGACATCGCTCGTCGAACGGTCGCCAAGTACCGGGAAGCCTTGAGGATTCCGTCCTCGGTCCAGCGCCGCCGGATGCTGAAGTTCGCCTGATCGGCGATCAGCTTTGCCACAAATCCGTGATATGGATTGACACCTTCCGCGAGGAGTCGCGTTCTACTCCCATGCAAGTGCAAGTGAGCGGCAAGCATGTGGATGTCGGCGAAGCGTTAGGCTCGCGCATCTCCCAGGAACTCGAAGAGGGCGTCGGAAAATACTTCGAACGCGGCGGTGAAAACGCCGAGGTCGTGGTGTCCAAGGACGGTTTCGGCTTCAAGGTGGACTGTTGGGTCCGCCTGGCGTCGGGGCAGACCCTCGTGACGACGGGCATGGGCGGTGACGCCCATTCCGCCTTCACGGAAAGTCTCGACAAGCTCGAGAAGCGGGTGCGTCGCTACAAGCGACGGCTCAAGGATCACCACGCCGGGCCCAAGGGCCTCTCCCCTGAAAAGACCGAAATGGCTGCGGCCGAGGTCGCCCACTCGATGGTGTTCCGCAACCCCGACGAGGTCGAGGACGATATCTTCGGCGATGCGGGAACCGAGGACGGCCCGCCGCCCGTCGGCATGGTGATCGCCGAAACCCAGAGCGAGATCCGCACCATCACCGTCGGTCGTGCTGTCGCAGAACTCGACATGACTGGCTATCCGGTCGTTCTGTTTCGCAATGCGGCGCACGGCGGTCTGTCGGTGGTCTATCGCCGGCCTGACGGAAACGTCGGCTGGATCGACCCTGAACGGACCATCACCTCCAACGGTGCCGCCAGGACCAACGGACACGCTTCCGCAAGCGTTTAGGCGTAGGGCTATGCGAAGGCGGGCGGAGCGTCTAAACGGCGCCCGCCCGCCGAGCGCGAGCTGTCAGTGGATTTGAGTCGGGGATAGCATGGACATCGATGACCTGCTCGCGCCGGACGGTATCGTCCTGCGCAGCGGCGCTTCGTCAAAGCGCCAGGCACTGCATGTCGTCGCCGAGGCGGCGGCGCAGTCGTTGAACCTCGACGCCGATCGCGTTCTGGACGCCCTGCTGGAACGCGAGGCCCTGGGCTCGACCGGTCTCGGCTCGGGGGTCGCCATTCCTCACGCCCGCATCGAAGGCCTCGGCCGCATCTGCGCGGTGTTCGTGCGTCTGGACGCTCCGGTCGCCTTCGGTTCGGTCGATGACCGGCCCGTAGACCTACTGTTCGCCCTGTTCGCCCCGCCACGAGACGGTGCCGAACATCTTAGGGCACTGGCGGCCGTATCCCGCGCCCTGCGTTCGCCGGAACTGCGCGAGAAGCTGCGTCACGCCCGCACCGTTGATGCGGTCCACGCCCTGTTCGTCCGCAATGAGGCGGCGACCGCGGCCTGAGCCCGGGCCGAGGCGAACGCTCAGCCCCTGCCTAAATCAGTGAACGGAGACCGGGGCCAGTTCGTGAGCCACGGCGGCGGCGAATGCGGTTTCCCGGTCCATCATGACCGCCAGCCGCTCGCCGTCAGCGCCATGCACGGCGTAAAGGGTCTGGTCCGGATCGATGTCGAACCCGCCCAGATCCTTCAGCGGTGTGTCGCTCAGCACATCGGCAGCCGTGATCTCGCGTACATAGACGAGGTCCGGGGCACCCAGGCCGGCGAAATCTTCCTTGGTCATACGCGTCGACAGCATCGAGACGCCTCCTTCTGGATTGGGTAACGCCCGGTTCCCCGGACGGTTCGCATCAAGGCCGATGATCGGTCGCGATCAGGCCGAGCGAATGGGGATGCGGCGCACGGCCGCGATATGGTCAGGCCGCTTCATGTCTACGTGCAGCAGGCCGTGCTCCAGCGCCGCGTTCTCGACCTCCAGCCCGTCGGCCAGCACGAAGCTGCGGACGAAACCCCGCGCCGCGATGCCACGATGCAGAAACGCCTGCTCCGCCTCGCCGACCGGCTCTCGCTTGCCGGCGATGGTCAGCTGGCGACCTTCGAGGGTCACGGCCAGGTCATCGGGCGTGAATCCGGCGACGGCCAGGGTGATCCTGACCTCGCTCTCGCCGCGCTGTTCGACGTTGTAGGGTGGATAGGACTCGTTCGCGGCCTTGGCGGCGCGGTCGATCAGGGCCCGTGTCTGGTCGAAACCGAGCAGAAAGGGGCTGTCGAACAGGATGGTTCGTGTGGTCACGTTTGCGAGTCCTCAGATCAAGCGACTGCGACGCCCATCCCCCTGAAGCGGCGAGATCGGCGTCGGGCCTGAATATGGGGAAGGCGGACGAACGTGCAACCGCCTCGTGGACTTCGGGCCGTCAGGCGGCCGCTACCGCCGCCACGGCTTGCGTCCACGGCGGCGTGGGCAACCCCTTGCTGAGCAGGAACTCTGCGTTGAACAGCTTGGACGCATAGCGCGAGCCGGGGTCGCACAGACAGGTCACGATGGTCTTGCCCGGTCCCAGGTCGCGGGCCAGCCGCACCGCCCCGGCCAGATTCACCCCCGCCGATCCGCCCAGCGACAACCCCTCCTGCTGCACCAGGTCGAACAGGATGGGCAGGAACTCGGCGTCCTCGATCCGATAGGCGTGGTCGGGCTTGAAGCCTTCCAGATTGCCCGTAATCCGCGCCACCCCGATGCCCTCGGTGATCGAGGAGCCTTCCGACGTCATCTGGCCCTGCGTGAACCAGTTGAACATG
The DNA here is from genome assembly GCF_016463485.1 of Brevundimonas sp. Lineage (GTDB taxonomy): Bacteria > Pseudomonadota > Alphaproteobacteria > Caulobacterales > Caulobacteraceae > Brevundimonas. The sequence goes on along the minus strand of NZ_JAEMRD010000025.1, from coordinate 418 downwards.
GCGGCACCCGCCGGGTCGGCGATAGCGATCCGGATGTCGGGGTTCTGTTCTCTCAGATACTGTGACACGCCCACGATGGTGCCGCCCGAACCAATCGCGCTGACGAAGGCGTCCACCTTGCCGTCCGTCTGGGCCCAGATCTCCGGGCCTGTCGTGGCGTAATGGGCCTCGCGATTGGCCAGGTTGTCGAACTGGTTGGACCAGATCGCGCCATTGGGCTCCGACGCGTTCAGTTCGCCGGCCAGCCGCCCCGAATAGTGGACGAAATGGTTGGGGCTCGAAAACGGCGCGGCGTCGACCTCGACCAGCCGGGCGCCCAGCGAGCGGATCGCCTGCTTCTTTTCCTCGGACTGGGTGCGCGGAATCACGATGACGACGGGATGGCCGAGCGCCGCGCCGACCAGGGCCAGGCCGATGC
>NZ_JAEMRD010000148.1 GCF_016463485.1 Brevundimonas sp. | reverse complement strand
GTGTCATTTCGGGTGCCGGCGATCTTCAGGTCGACGGCGCGGTCAAGGGTGACGTCCGCGTCGGTCGGCTGATCGTCGGCGAGACCGGCGCGATCGAGGGCAATGTCGCGGCCGACTACCTCGAGGTTCGGGGCCGGATCGTCGGTGCCGTGACCGGCAAACAGGTCAAGCTGATCTCGACCGCCTATCTGGACGGTGACATCACCGCGGAACAGCTGTCGATCGACGTCGGTGCCTATTTCCAGGGCCGGGTGCTGCAAAGTCGCCGCGACGTCCCGGCCTCGGCCCCGCCTGCCCGACCCGCACCGGCTCCGGTCGCGCCAGAGCCTGCGCCGCAGGTCATCGAGATGAAGCCTGTCTGAAACGAGAATCCTTTTCCCCTTGCGGGATAGGGAATTTCGGTCCGGAACCGTCGCCAAGCGGTGCCGTTAGGGCCGCATGGAAAAGCTGTTCGTCCGTTTCGCAACCCTGACGGCCAAGATCGCGGGCAAGCCGTGGACCTTTATCGCCTGTCTGGGGATCGTCGTGATCTGGGCGGTGACGGGACCGATCTTCAAGTTCAGCGAGACCTGGCAGCTGGTCATCAACACCGGCACGACCATCATCACCTTCCTGATGGTGTTCCTGATCCAGAATACCCAGAACCGCGACGGGGCGGCCATGCAGGCCAAGCTGGATGAGCTCGTCTATGCCGTGAAGAAGGCCGATGCGCGGTTCATCGGCATCGAGCACCTGACCGAACGCGAGCTCGACAAGATCCTCGAGGAGGTCGAAAAGCGCGGCCTTGACGTTCAGGCGGGCAAGCCGGCCCGGCCGATCAAGGGCAAGCCGGCGGCTCGCGCGGAGGACATCGAGGCGGCCCAGCCCAAGGCCGCGACCCCGGCTGCCGAACGTAAGACCCGCAAGCCCTCGGCCGCGAAATGAGCGATCTGGTCGCCAACGTCGTCGGCACGGCCGCCGCCCTGTGTTCCATCGTCAGCTTCGCACCCCAGATGATCAAGATCTGGAAAGAGCGGGATGCCTCGTCGGTCAGTTTGCGGACCTATTCCCTGACCGTGACCTGTTTCGTGCTGTGGGTGGCCTATGGTGTCCTGACCTCGGCATGGCCCATCGTGGTCTCCAACGCCTGTGCCTTCGTGATGGCCCTGGGGGTGCTGATCATGAAGTGGCGGTTCCGGGACGGGGAGCCGAAACCCGGCTGACCGATGGCGGTGGCGCTCGAAAAACAGGCCGCCAAACCGCCAAACCGCCAATGGCCGTATATGAATTCAACAGGTTAGAGACCCTGTGTCGGCCAGACCGCCAGGCCGCGCGGTGCTACCGGGGCCGTGCGCGCTTATCTCGACATGTCAAAGACCGTCCGAGAGATGGTGCGGGATAACGCACTGACAAGGCCTGTAGAGGAATAAATTCCTTCCTCAATCCCGATCGGGCGCGCCGAGCGGGAAATAGTCCCGATACGGCCGGGCCTCGTCCACCGCCCGCGCGACCGACGGCCGCGCCAGCAGTCGGGCGCGATAGGCCTTCAGGTGGATCAGATCGTCGGGAATCGCATGGGTCCAGTCGGCGTAGAACAGGGCCGGCGCCGCCGCGCAGTCCGCCAGGCTGAAACCGTAATCCGTCGCCCATTCCCGGTCCGCCATCCGGGCGTCCAGCCAGGGATAGATCTGGTCCAGCGCCGTGCGGGCCTCGCCGTCGATCCGGGCGTCGCGCTCGGCCTCGGGGCGAATGGCGTTGTAGATGATGCGCTGCTGGGCGTTGGAGACATGGTTGTCGAAGATCCGGTCCATCATCCGGACCTCGACGGCGGCGGCCGGGTCGGCGGGGATCAGCGCCATCGGCCCCGGATGATGCACGGCCAGATGTTCGATGATCGAGGTCGCCTCGGGGATCACGCGGCCGTCGTCCTCCAGCACTGGAAACTGCCGGCGCGGCCAGATCGCCTCGAGCGCCGCCATGGACTCTCCGTCCGCCAGCAGCCGGGCCTCATGCGGGGTGTCGTTCTCGTACAGGGCGATGATCGCCTTCTGGCAGTAGGACGAGAAGGGGTGGGAATACAGGATCATGCGACCGTCCGGGATCAGATGACGCCGTGGATGATCCCCAGCGCCTTGGCTTCCTGGGCCTCCAGATACCAGTTCGCGGGCGCGCGTTCGAGGACCTCGTCCATCGTGATCTGCGACCCCCGCACCAGGTTCTCGAACCCCTCGTTCTGGATGGTGATCGAATGCTCGATCTCGTGCAGCACGGCCTTGATGGAGGCGATGCAGGTGGTCAGGGGGCCCTGGACCTGAAGCGTCCGGTTCATCTTGCGCTCGTGGATCATCAGGCGCGTTCCGCGCGTCAGATAGCGGTTCGGCGTGGCGAAGAAGCTCATGAAGGTCGCCCCCGCAGAATAGATCGCTGCCTTGCCCAGAAAGACCAGCCGCCGGTTCGGCGTGATCTCGGTATGGAACCGCACGTCCTCGCCCATCATCCTCGCCACCTCTGGATCGCCGCCCAGGGTCGACAGCTCGATGATCACCAGCCCCTCGTTCGGGACCATGGCGAACTGGCGCCGGAAGCTGTCGTACATGGCGTAGTCCACGGTGCCGGCCAGCTGGATCCGGGGCGCGTCAAAGGCCTTGGACGGGAGGGTCTCGGGATAGGGATAGGACATAATAGGTCGCTCGTGGACCCGCCAAAGCGCGGACGGGGCTGTTCGGTTCCAGGGTCGGGGCGTGGAGGCGGATTTTGCACGTGGGCTTCGGAAACGACCAATCCCTTCACGGGGTGTCGACAGACGCGGTCGTCTCCCGAAAGCGGACTCTCGTAGAGTCTGCTATGGGGGGAAAGCGGAAGTCCAGATTGCTGCCGATCATGACTGACCCATCCCGAAAGCCGATGTTCGCTTCCGAGTCTCGTCGATGTGGCCAACGTTCGAATTGTATCGACTGCAGTCCGCCGCCGTCTGCAGGGCCATACGAGCGCTGCTCCCGCACTGAAGGACTCGCCAGGAATCTCCCTCAATCCAGTTCCCGTGCGATGCGGAACCCCATGTTGACTTCGCGAGCATGGGTCGCTTGACGGGCTGCCGAGCGCAATTGGGCGACACCTCCGGTGAACGAGCCGCCGCGGAACACCTTGCTTTCGCCGCCCCGGGCGCAATCGGTCACCCAGGGCATGCCATCTGTTGGAATCTCGGCCAGGTCGACATGGAAGCAATCCTTCGTCCATTCGCGGACATTGCCATGCATGTCGTACAAGCCGAAGGCGTTGGGTGCTGAAAAACCAACGGATTCGGTTTGGCGGCCATTGCATCCTGCAAGTAGTCCCACAGAATGAGGGCCGTTGAAGTTGGCTCTGTTTTCCCGCCCCGCATCGCACGTCGGCTCGGCATCGCCCCAAGAAAATCGACCCGTTGATCCTGCGCGCGCAGCATACTCCCACTCGGCCTCGCTGAGCAGCCTGTAAGTCTCACCTGTTTCTGCACTCAGCCACTTTACGTAAGCCTCGGCATCATCCCAGCTGACGTTGATAACGGGATGCCTGCCACGTCCATAACCGGCATCACCCGACCAGTCAGGATCCGGTGTCGCGCTGTAACCCTTGCGGGAGTTGTCTTGGCAGCCCTGCTTGGCGACGCATTTTTCCCACTCGTCCCATGTGAGTTCATATTTGCCGACAGCAAAGGGCTTCGAGATAGTGATCTCTACTTGCGGCCACTCGGCTATCTCGCGGCACTTTTCATTGTCCGGCGAGCCCATCAGAAATCTGCCCGCCGGCACGACAACCGTCTCTGGCCCCAAGGCACCATCATTCAGGGCGTCGCGAACCGTATCACCAGGACTGTATGCGGCCTCCTGGGAGTGCGTAGAAGTCGCCAGCGCAGCCATGGCACAACCGGCCGCCAGGGCCCGTCCAAGGGTTCTGCAAGTCATCGCCAACACCCTACGGAGATCGTCAATAGCGTCATGTTTACCGCCGTTGTACGTCTATTGGATAAGCTGATCAGCTTGTTTGGGACAAGGCCGCCGGCGGATTCCGCGCATTGATCAGATCTCAGGCATGCCAAACGCGAGCGTCCGCTTCGGGTCGAACCCAGTCGAATACGTTGTGCCGGATAGCGGAACCGTTGGATGCCCGTCAGGGGTGGGAAACAGACATGTTCGCTTATAGCCTCGCGGGATGCTTGCTTGTCCCAGAGGGTTGCGCACCCACGGCCGCCGAGGAACTAATGAGGCGTCCGGTCCGAAGGGCCACGTCGTCAAACGTGCTGGCTGGCTGATCGGTGCACTTGTGCTGCTGCCCGTCGGGGGCTGTAGCGCAGATAAGCCGAACCGGCTGGCAGCTGAAGGGTGGTTGGCATCGCAGTGCGAAGCCGCGTCAGAACGGCTCGTGGAGAGCGGCGACGCAGGGTTTCGGGATGAGTTCGAAAGCTGGCGTGAGTTGAGCGATCCATTCTACGGGACGACCGACTCGCGGATGGAAGCGAGGTCCCGGGCAACGGCCTCCGTTCGTTCGTTCTTCGACCACGGGGCTAAGGCCAAGACCTTCTTCTCGGAAAACTGCGGCGCGGAAGCCCAAGCTGCAGTCCGGCGAGCTTTGTAGAGTGGTGACAGGGCTAACAGTCCGCAACGGGTCGAATGCAGTCAAAGGCACCGCGCCGGATAACGGACATGCGGGGTGGCCGTCAGGGAGTTAGGAAACAAACTTTGGGTATGCAAACCTGCTCTGATGGATGGAGGCGCGCGTGAGAGCATATTGGATGGTCCTGCTTCTTGCGACGACATCCGCCTGCTCTCCAACGCCATTCGGCGAACGGGACGTGAGCCGCATGGAAGCAAAGATCGCTATGCCACCCGGTGCGGCACCCCTCGACCAATACGCGCGGTTCTACTCACCGCCACGAGTCCACACCGAGAGCAGCTTGCCCTTCACCACGATCACCGACCCAATCCCGAACTGGCCCGAGCCAAGAACGAAGCCGGTAGTTGTGGCTGTTTTTGTCCAGTCGTGGGCTTGGGGGCGAGTTTAGCAAAGGCATTCATGTCGTTGCGGAAAAAGACCTGCCGTTTGCTGTTCATAGTGGGTGCCGAGCCGTGAACGTCATCTTCGATCCGCATTCGGGCACTACCTTGGCGGCGTGGTGTAACGTCGATGAGCGAGCAAGATCACAGGCTCCACCGCCGCCACCGCCGCCAGTCTGAGAGTATGCACTGGGTCGAAAGCCGCTATTGGTGCAGTAGCGCAAAGCAGACATTCAAGAGTTCCATGACCTACACCCTCTACGGCATCCCCAACTGCGACACCGTCAAGAAGGCGCGCGTCTGGCTGGACGGGCGCGGGGTGGCCTTCGTCTTCCATGACTACAAGAAGGCGGGCGTGGATCGGGCGGCGGTGGAGGGCTGGGTGGCCGAGCATGGCTGGGAGACGGTGCTCAACCGGTCCGGCACCACGTTTCGGGCGCTGCCGGAGGCGGACAGGGCGGGGATCGATGCGGCGAAGGCCGTCGATCTGATGCTGGCCCAGCCGTCGATGATCAAGCGGCCGATCCTGGACCTGGGCGACCGCCGGATCGTGGGGTTCAAGCCGGAAATCTATGAGGCGGCGCTGGGATGAACGCGCTTCTCCCGTCGAGGAGAAAGGGGCGCTAGAGCCTGAACGCCGCTTCCAGCATGCCATGCTGGCTCAGGACCGGGTTCACCGGCTCCTCCACCGGCGCGTCCAGATACATCCGGCGATCGAGGTACAGGACCCGGTCGTGGAGCTTCTCGGCGCGAACCACATATTCGACCAGGGCGATCGGCAGGTCGGCGTGGCTTGGCTCGGCATCCGTTGAGCGTGGGGTCAGGCGGTAGCGCGGATCACAGGCGGCGTCGGGCTCCATGTCGCCTTCGCGCACCGCCCGCTGGACCAGCAGCCAGGACGCGACCTGCATCAAACGGGTCGTCAGCTTCATGCTCTCGGCCGCATAGGCCAGGGCCGCCGCGCGCGACAGCAGCTTGGATTCGCGCCGCCCGTCGCCGTCCAGATAGGCGGCGATATCCTCGACCAGTTCCATCCCCTCGGCAAAGGTACGGTCGAACAGCTCCGAGCGCGCGAAGTCGCGGATCTCGGCCGCGCGGGACCGCATGTCGGGCAAGGCAGCGTCAGTGGTCATAAAGGCCATAATACTCATGAAACTGCGCTGGCGTCCGTATCGATTTTCGGGCCATGGCGGCCCCTGCGGTTCGGGGCTGCAACCCTCGTGCCAGCGTACCGGCGGTGTGCGAACCCTCGTCAGGCACCGAAGTTGAACAGGGCATCGGCCGCGCTCTTCTTGGCCTGTTTGGCCGCGATGGCGGACCGGGCGCGCGCGATCTCTGTGTCCAGGGCCGCGATCCGCTCGTCCAGTTCCTGAACCGAATACAGGTCGAGGTCCTCGCGGCCCAGCGCCGTCAGGGTTGCGCCGCGGCCGATGCGGGGCTCCAGATCTTCAAACGTCATCACCGGCTCCTGTGGCCATGCTCCGTGTGAGCCCCTATTTCAGCGCCTGTCGCGGCATGAATGCAAGGTAGCTCGCCCATGAAGGTCATCGAGATCAAGGGCGGCTCCGGCCCCGCCGAGGCGCTGACGCTCGCCGAACGTCCCGATCCGGAGCCCGGTCCGGGCCAGGTCCGCGTCAAGGTTCGCGCCGCCGGCGTCAACCGACCCGACCTGCTGCAGCGCCAGGGCCGATACCCGCCGCCTGCCGGTGCCCCGGACATCCTGGGTCTCGAGGTCGCCGGGGAGATCGACCGGATCGGCGCCGATGACGGCTCAGGCGGCGTGGGGCGCTGGCGGCCTGGCGACCGGGTCTGCGCCCTGCTCGGCGGGGGCGGCTATGCGCAATATGCCGTCGTCGATGCCCGGCACGCCCTGCCGATTCCGGAAGGACTGGATTTCATCCAGGCCGCCGCCCTGCCCGAGACCGTCTTCACCGTCTTCGCCAATGTGTTCGAGGCCGGCGGGCTGAAGGCCGGCGAGACCCTGCTGATCCATGGCGCGACCAGCGGTATAGGGGTGACGGCGATCCAGATGGCGAGGGCCGCCGGTGCCCGGGTGATCGCCACCTCTCGCGGCCCGGACAAGACGGCCGCCGCCCTGGCCCTGGGGGCCGACATCAGCCTTGACGCCTCGGTCGACGACGTCGCGGCGGCGCTGGCCGAGGCCGGCGGGGTCGATGTGGTTCTGGACATGGTCGGAGCCGACTATGCGCGGATCAATCTCGACGCGCTCAAGCCTCTGGGTCGATGGGTCGTCATCGCCACGCTTTCGGGTGCCCGGTCGGAGATCGACCTGTCGAAAATCATGATGAATCGGATCGTGCTGACCGGCTCCACCCTGCGGGCGCGCCCGGCCGACGAAAAGGCCCGGCTGGCGGCGGCGGTCGAGGCGAAGGTCTGGCCCTGGGTCGCGTCTGGCGCGGTCAGGCCGCCGGTGGAGGCGACGTTCCCGCTGTCCGAGGCCGCTGCGGCCCACCTCCATCTGGAAGCGGGCCGCCATGTCGGCAAGGTGGTTCTGGAGGTCTAGCCTTACCAGCCCCCTCCGCCGCGCCGCACCGGGCGGATCGACGAGATTCTGTCGTTCAGGCCCCAACGGTCCAGGTTGGAGACCGAACCGTCGAACTGCTGGCACTGGCCCCGGAAGTTGGAGTCGGTGCAGGCTTCCCACGTGCCCCGGAACTGCATCGAGCTGATGGCGTCGTTGAAGCCCGAGTTGCCCAGGTTGTAGATCTCGCCCGAGAAGGTCTGGGACTGGCCGCGGAAGTTGGCGTCGCGATAGACCGTCACCGAGTCGCGGCCGTTGTTGCCGCCACCCCAGCCGCCGCCGTTGTTGCCACCACCGTTGTTGCCGCCCCAGCCGCCGCCGT
>NZ_JAEMRD010000147.1 GCF_016463485.1 Brevundimonas sp. | reverse complement strand
CCCTCCCCCTCGGGGGAGGGCAGATCGCGAAGCGATCGGGTGGGGGCGGCAAGGCTAACTGGCGCTGACTTGCCTTGACCCTCCCACCCGGTCTTAGCTGCGCTTCGACCACCCTCCCCCGAGGGGGAGGGACAGGTATATACTGCACCCATGCCCCAGCCCCGCCTCTTCATCGACGCCGACGCCTGTCCGGTGAAGGACGAGGTCTACCGCGTGGCGGCGCGCTACGGGCTGCATGTTTTCGTGGTGTCGAACTCGTGGATCAACACGCCGCGCGAAAAATGGATCGAACAGGTCGTGGTCGATGCAGGGCCGGACATCGCCGACGACTGGATCGCCGAGCGGGCGGTGACGGGTGACGTCGTCATCACCGCCGACATTCCCTTGGCCGATCGCTGCCTGAAATCCGGGGCCCAGGCGATCAAGTCGAACGGCCAACCGTTCACGCCCGATTCCATCGGCTCGGCCCTGGCCGGGCGGATGGTGGGCGAGCATCTGCGGTCGATGGGGGTGGCGACGTCGGGCCCGCCGCCGTTCGGGCCGCGCGACCGGTCGAACTTCCTTCAGGCCCTGGATCAGGCGGTGGTGCGGGCCAGGAAGGCTTTGGCCATGATCCCGCCGCCTCCGCCGGGCGCACCGTCATGACGGCCATCCCCGAAGACGAGCTGGAGTTCCGGTTCTTTCGCGCCGGCGGACCCGGCGGCCAGAACGTCAACAAGGTCTCGACCGCCGTCCAGATGCGGTTCGACGTGGTCAACTCGCCCTCGCTGAAAGAGGGCCAGAAGCAGCGGCTGATGAAGCTGGCCGGCAGTCGCCTGACCCAGGACGGCATCATCCTGATCACCGCCGTCCGCCACCGCACCCAGGAGCGTAACCGCGCCGACGCCATCGAGCGGTTGCAGGCCATGGTCGACGAGGCGGCCGTGGCCCCGATCTATCGCGTCCCGACGCGGCCGACCCGGGCGTCCAGGGAGCGGCGACTGGTGGCCAAGTCGCACCGGTCGGGCATCAAGAGCGGCCGGGGCAAGCCCACGCCCGGGGACTGATCCGGGCGGTCGAACTCAGGCGGCGGGCGGCGGCGGGGCCGGGCGGAACAGGAGGGCGACGATCTTGCCCTGATCGTTCTGGCCGAGGATCCACTGGGTCGGGGCGTTTTCGAAACCGACCAGGAACAGTTCGGCACCGTCCTGGGTCGCGACGTGGGCGATGTCCCCCAGCGCGCCGAGCTGGGCGAAGATCGGTGCCATGCCGGGGGCCTGCTGGCGGACCTTGTCGGCCAGGTCGGTGGTCATGTCGGAATAGTTGGGCGTGCCAGCCTGGAAGGCGGCGATGGTCTTGCGCAGCATGGCCTCGGCGGCGGCGACCTTGGCCGGGTCGGAGGGCTCCTGCGTTTCGGCCGGCGCGGGCGTCGGCGCGGCGCGCGGCGGGGCTGCGGGCTGATCGAAGGTGTTGGGCAGGCGGCCCGCAGCCGCGCCGGTCTGGGGCGCAGTCTGGGCGGCGGCCGGGAGGGCGAGGGCGGCGGAGATCAGGACGGCGGCGGCGAGGGCGGACTTCATGCAGGCAACTCCGGGAAATCGTTATCCTGCAATGACCGACCAAAGCGACAGGATCAGGGCACCGACCGATGCGGCGGTTGCGATGACGACACAAACCACCAGCCAGCGCGGCGTCTGGACGACCTGAACGACGGTCGGTGCGGCGACGGGCGGATCCTGGACGAGGCGGGACAGGGCCTTGGCCCCCGAGATCAGTTCACGGACACCGTCGCGGATCTGGGCCTTGGGCCCCAGTTCGCGCAGGATCCAGCGCTCGACCACCGGCTGGGCGGCGGCCCACAGGTCGTGATCGGGGTTCAGGCGGCGCGCCACCCCTTCGACCGAGACCATGGTCTTTTGCAACAGGATCAGCTCGGGCCGCAGGTGCATGTCGAACAGGGCGGTGATCTCGAACAATTGGCCCAGCAGGCGTCCCATCGAGACCTGGGAAGCTTGTTTGCCGATCACGGGCTCGCCTACCGCCCGCAGGGCCTGGGCGAAGGCCTCGACCGAATGGTGCGGCGGCACATATCCGGCCTCGAAATGGACGCGGGCAATGCGCGGATAGTCGCGGTTCAGAAAGCCCCAGAGGATCTCGGCCAGATAGCGCCGCTCGCCGGGGCCGAGGCGGCCGACGATGCCGAAATCCACCGCCGTCAGTTCGGCCGGGGCCGAGCAGAACAGATTGCCCTCGTGCAGATCGGCGTGGAAAACGCCGTGGTCCAGCGCCTGGGACAGGAAGGCGCGCACGACGTTGTCGGCCAGGGCATTCTTGTCGAGGCCCGGCTGAACGGCGGCCAGCGGGTCGGTCATGGCGATGCCGGTCGCCCACTCCAGCGTCAGCACCCGCTTGCCGACCCCGTCCCAGACCACGCCGGGGGCCGTCATATGGCCGACGCCCTCGGCGATCGACTTGTCCATCACATCCTTGAGCTCGGAGGCGGCGGCGGCCTCCAGCCTCATGTCGAGCTCCAGCTCCATCGAGCGGGCCACGGTCTCGACGAAGGCGCGGGGCTCCAGACGGCGGGTGGCGGGGACCAGCCGGTGGACCACGCCGGCACCCAGCCGCATCGACTCCAGCCCGCCGATGACGCGACGCTCGACACCCGGACGCAGCACCTTGACCGCCACCTTGCGCCCGTCGGCCAGCCAGGCGGGATGGGCCTGGGCCAGCGACGCCGCACCGATCGGATCGCCCAGGTCGATGAACAGGCTGTCGATGGTGCGGCCCAGCGACCGCTCGATCTCGCGCCGCGCCTGATCGGTAGGGAAGGGCGGCAGCTTGTCCTTCAGCCGCCCCAGATCCGTGGCGAACTCGGTGCCGAAGATGTCGGCGCGGGTGGCCAGGACCTGGCCCAGTTTGATGGCGACGGGCCCGAGATGCTCGAACGCCTTGCCCAGACGCTGACCGGGGCGGCCCTCGCGACCCTCGCGCCCGGCGAACAGATGGATGAAATGGATGATGGGCCGCAGCCAGCCGGGCAGCAGGGCCGTGATCTCGCGCGGGGCCAGGGCGTCGTGGCGGACCAGCACCCAGGCCCAGCCGATCAACCGGAAGGCCGCACCCAGGGGGTCGCGCACCCGCACCGCGACGGGCGGGGTGGGCGCGACGCGATAGGCGTTGGGATTGGCGGTCAGATCGCCCACCCGAAATGGATCGCCGCCACGCCGCCCGACAGGTTGGTGACCGTGACGTTCCGGAACCCGGCGGTCTCGATCATGGCCTTGAAGGTCGCCTGATCGGGAAAGCGGCGGATGCTTTCGACCAGATACTGATAGCTGTCGCGATCCTTGGCGACCCATTGGCCGATGGCCGGAATGGCATTGAAGGACCAGGCGTCATAGGCCTTGCGCAAGGCCTCGGTGGTGGGGCGCGAGAACTCCAGGCACAGGAACCGCCCGCCGGGCTTCAGCACCCGCCGCGCCTCCGACAGGGCCACGGCGATGTCGGCGACGTTGCGGATCCCGAAGCTGATCGAATAGGCGTCGACCGAGGCGTCGGGCAAAGGCAGGGCCATGGCGTCGCCGACGGTCCAGCGCATCTCGGGCTCGCCGCCCTTTTCGACGCCCGCCAGGATCATCTCGGCATTGTAGTCCAGCACGATGACCGAGGCGTCCTCGCCACCGTTCCGTTCCTGGGCCCGGCGCGCCATCTTCGAGTAACGCCGCGCCATGTCGCCGGTACCGCCGGCGACGTCGAGGATGGTCTCGCCCGGACGACAGTTCAGCTTGGAGGCCGCCGCATCCTTCCACAGCCGGTGAACGCCCGCGCTCATCAGGTCGTTCATCAGGTCGTAGTTGGAGGCCACGCTGTCGAACACGCCCCGCACCATCCGCACCTTGTCCTTCGCATCCACGTCGCGAAAGCCGAAGGAGGAGGTGTCGCCCGAAGAATGGGGGCCATGGGAGGTCGCGGTCATCCGCGCGGTCTAGCGCGTCGCGAGCGCGGCGTCACCGGGCCGCGTCGTCGCGGCGGCCCGCCTTGTTGACGCGCCGCGTCGTCGCGGCGGCCCGCCTGATTGACGCGCCGCGTCGTCGCGGCCGCGAGCCTATCTGACGTGCGGGGTGATGATGCCCAGCGGCAGGGCGGTGACGTTCTTGACGCCCCGCGTGACGATGTGGCTCTCGCAGTCCGACACGATGCCCAGGGTCAGCAGCTTGTGGCGCAGGAAGGTGTCGAAGGCATGCATGTCGGAGGTCACGACGCGCAGCACATAGTCTTCGCGGCCGGTAATCATCGCGCACTGGACCACCTCGGGCCAGCCGTCGACGGCCTTCTCGAACAGTTCGAGGTTCTCGCTCGAGGGCAGGCTGAGCTTGACGATCGCATAGACCTCGAAGTCGAGGCCCAGAAGCTGGGCGTTCAGCAGGGTGACCCGCTTGCGGATCAGGCCGGAATCTTCCAGTCTCTTGATCCGGCGCCAGCACGGCGAAGCGGACAGTCCGACCCGATCGGCGACCTCCGCGACCGACAGTCCTGCGTCCTGTTGCAGGATGTCCAGAATACGCGCGTCGATGGGATCCAGTTCGTCCGCCAAGGCGTTTCTCCAATTGTTCTTATGGCGCAATAAAATACCCTGATACCGCCTATTGCAAGGCAAAGTTCAGTAAGTCTTGATCTGCGCTCTCTGCTATCAGGCGCTATAACGACAAACGCGAACGGATCAACCGGACGCCAGACCCCAATTCGGCAGGATGGAAGACCAGGAATGACCCCGCCCGAGACCGATCTGACCCCTAACGGCCGGCCCCGAAATTCAAGGGCGCTGTCGCTGCGCGTTCCCGAACCGGCGGGACGCCCGGGAGACGCCCCCGACTTCAGCCACCTGAAGCTCGATGTCGCCGGTGCGGTGGATCGCCCGCCCGTCGATGCGCGGCCGGTGCAGATGATGGACCTGGCCTTCCGCCTGATCCGGGTGCTGGACGAGGACGGCACCGCCGTCGGGCCGTGGAACCCGCGCCTTGACGCCGACACGATGCGGCGCGGCCTGAACGCCATGATCCTGACCCGCGCCTTCGACGACCGGATGCATCGCGCTCACCGCCAGGGCAAGACCAGTTTCTACATGAAATGCACGGGCGAGGAGGCCATCGCGGTCGCGCAAGGCATGATCCTGTCGCGCGAGGACATGGGTTTCCCGACCTATCGCCAGCAGGGGCTGCTGATCGCGCGCGGCTATCCGCTCGTCGACATGATGAACCAGATCTATTCCAACGCCTCGGACCCGATCAAAGGCCGTCAGTTGCCGATCATGTATTCGGCCAAGGACTACGGGTTCTTCACCATCAGCGGCAATCTGGGGACGCAGGTGCCCCAGGCCGTGGGCTGGGCCATGGCCAGTGCGTACAAGGGTGACGACAAGATCGCGATCGCCTGGACCGGCGACGGGGCCACGGCCGAGGGCGACTTCCACAACGCCCTGACGTTCGCGGCCGTCTATCGCGCGCCGGTGATCCTGAACATCGTCAACAACCAGTGGGCCATCTCGTCCTTCCAGGGCATCGCCGGGGGCAATGAGACGACCTTCGCGTCCAAGGCCATCGGATACGGCCTGCCGGCCCTGCGGGTCGACGGCAACGACTTCCTGGCGGTCTGGGCTGCGACCCAGTGGGCCGAGGAACGGGCCCGGTCGAACCAGGGGGCGACGGTGATCGAGCTGTTCACCTATCGCGGGGCGCCGCACTCGACATCCGACGATCCGGGCAAGTACCGGCCGGCCGACGAACATGACAACTGGCCGCTGGGCGATCCGATCCAGCGCCTGCGCCAGCACCTGACCTCCATCGGCGAATGGGACGACGAGCGCCACGAGGCGGCGCTGAAGGCCGCCGTCGAACAGGTCCGCCAGGCCGGTCGCGAGTCCGAGGCCATCGGCACCCTGGGCCAGTCGCGTCCCTCGGTGAAGACGATGTTCGAGGAGGTGTTCGCCACGCCCGACTGGCGGCTGGCCGAACAGCGCGGCGAGGTGGGAGTCTGACCATGACCGAGACCTATTCCCCCGCAGACCAGAACGACGGCATCGGCCCCGACATGGCCGATGGGCCCGACACCGCGCCCGCGCCCTCGCCCGAGAACGCCGCCGTGCAGCCCATGAACATGATCCAGGCGCTGAACTCGGCCCTGAACGTCAAGATGGCCGAGGACGACAACGTCCTGAGCTTCGGCGAGGACACGGGCTATTTCGGCGGGGTGTTCCGGGTCACGGACCAGTTGCAGCAGAAGCACGGCCTGACCCGCAGTTTCGACACCCCGATCAGCGAATGCGGCCTGGTCGCCGCCGCCATCGGCATGGGGGCCTATGGTCTGCGTCCGGTGGTCGAGATCCAGTTCGCCGACTACATCTATCCCGCCTACGACCAGATCGTGTCCGAGGCGGCCAAGCTGCGCTACCGGTCGGGCGGCCAGTTCACCAGCCCGATCGTGGTGCGCTCCCCCTATGGCGGCGGCATCTTTGGCGGCCAGACGCACAGCCAGTCGCCTGAGAGCCTGTTCACCCATGTGGCGGGGCTGAAGGTCGTCATCCCGAGCAATCCCTACGACGCCAAGGGCTTGCTGATCGCGGCGATCGAGGACGACGACCCGGTCATCTTCTTCGAGCCCAAGCGGCTCTACAACGGACCCTTCGACGGCTGGCACAAGAACCCCGTCTCGCCCTGGAAAGCCCAGGACGTGGCCCAGGTCCCGACCGGCAAATACGTCGTGCCGATCGGCGAGGCCAGGGTGGTCCGCGAAGGATCGGACGTCACCGTCCTGTGCTACGGCACCATGGTCTGGGTGTCGCTGGCGGCCGCCGAATACGCCGGCGTGGACGCCGAGGTGATCGACCTGCGTACCCTCGTTCCGCTCGACATCGCCACCATCGAGGCCAGCGTGAAGAAGACCGGCCGCTGCGTGATCGTGCATGAGGCGCCGAAAACGTCCGGGTACGGAGCGGAGCTGTCGGCCCTGGTCCAGGAGCGGTGCTTCTATCATCTGGAGGCGCCGATCGCGCGGGTCGCCGGGTGGGACACCCCCTATCCGCACGCCTTCGAGTGGGAATATTTCCCGGGGCCTGAGCGCGTCGGTGCCGCCCTGAAATCGGTGATGACCGGAGGAACCCGCTGATGGGCCGTTTCGTCTTCAAACTGCCCGACGTGGGCGAAGGCACCGCCGAGGCCGAACTGGTCGCCTGGCATGTCGCGGTCGGCGATACTGTCGAGGAAGACCAGCTGCTGGCCGAGGTCATGACCGACAAGGCGACGGTCGAACTGACCTCTCCGGTGTCGGGCGTGGTCACGGTTCTGCACGGTGAGCCGGGGGTGCAGTCGCCGGTCGGCGGGCCGCTGGTGGAGTTCGAGGTCGAGGGGGCGGGGAACGCCGCTCCTGACGTCGGTGTCGCCCCCTCCGTCATCGCCCAAGAGGGCGATGCCACCTCCCCATCGGCTGACGCCGACGGGGAGGAGAATGAAGACGCCTTTCCTCCCCGCGACAGCGGGGAGGGGGACCCCCCGCGGGTCTCGGCTCCGCCGAGCCCGAGGACAGGCTCCGGGGTGGAGGGGCTGCCGGCCCCGGACAGCGCAGGCGGAACCTACGTCTTCCGCCTGCCCGACGTGGGCGAGGGCACGGCCGAGGCCGAGCTGGTCGCCTGGCACGTCGCGGTCGGGGATGAGGTCGAGGAAGACCAGCTGCTGGCCGAGATCATGACCGACAAGGCCACGGTGGAACTGACCAGCCCGGTCGCGGGTGTCGTCGCCGCCCTGCACGGCCAGCCGGGGACCCAGTCACCCGTCGGTGGCCCGCTGGTGACCTTCAGCGTCGAGGGGGCGGGCAATGTCGCGGCCGCTCCTGCAACAACCGAGCGCGCGGGGGCCCCCTCCACCGCTTCGCGGTCCCCCTCCCCCAACGGGGGAGGATCAGCTGTCCCAACGACCGTGAAATCTCCCCCCCCAGGGGGGAGTAC
>NZ_JAEMRD010000146.1 GCF_016463485.1 Brevundimonas sp. | reverse complement strand
GTCTGACCCGACCATGTAGGCATTCAGCACCATGCCATTGTCGCCGAAGATGTCGCCCGCCTGGATCGTGCCGTTGACGCCGATAACGGTCTGGGGTCCGGACGTATGATTGGCGAAGATCAGGCTGCCGCCGGTGTTAGTTCGCACGATGCTGAGCCGGTTGCTGACCACGGGTACCGCACCCTCGATGACCAGGCGGTCTATCCCCGTCTGGAAGTCGGCGATGGAGTCGATGGCCGTTCCGATGGAATCGCCCGCCGCGAGGACGAAGGTGTCTGCGCCTGAGCCGCCCGTAAGCTGATCCAGCCCCTGGCCGCCGCGCAGGGTGTCGTCACCAGCACCGCCGTCGATGGTGTCGGCCAGACCCGATCCGATCAGCACATCCGACCCGTCCGAACCGACCATATTGGCGCGCAGCACCAGTCCGTCCGCGCCGAAAACATCACCCGCCTGGATCGTGCCGTTGACGCCGATCACCGTCTGGGGCCCCGAGGCGTAGTCTGCGAAAAGCAAGGTGGCGAAGTTGCCAACACGAACCAGGGTAAGCCCGGTGACCGTCCCCTCCAGCACGATCCGGTCCGAGCCGGTCTGGAAGTCCGCGATGGAATCGATGGCCGTCCCCGTCGAATCCCCCGCCGCGAAAGCGAAGGTATCCGCCCCCGTTCCACCCCTCAGCGTGTCCAATCCGCCGCCGCCGATCAGCGTATCATCGCCGCCTTGCCCGCTAAGGCTATCGTTCGCCAAGCCGCCGACGAGCCGCTCCCCGACGCGGGAACCGCTGATTGTGATCGAAACGTTCGTGCGATCGGCGAGCAGAAAGTCCGAAAGCTGGACCGGACCCGCCGCTGAACCGTAGGCGGTGATATAGACGGACTCCGAGGCGCCGTGCGCACTGATCAGACAGAAATTATTATCGTAGACCTGCACGTTGATCCGCGTCGGCGCAGTCGCGGTCACGTTGATCGTATCGATGCCCGAATCGAAATCTTCGAACTTGTAAGATCCCGCCTGAAGAATGAACTGATCAACGCCGGCACCGCCTCTCATGATATCCCCTGAGCTCCCGATCAGGACATCATCACCCGCACCGCCATTCAATATATCGGCGCCCGCGCTGCCGATCAGGATGTCGGCTCCATCGGAGCCGAGCATATAGACCCTTACCGGCGCCTGTCCGCCGACGACATCGGTGCCCTGGATCGTGCCGGTGACGCCGATGACGGTCTGGGGTCCAGAGGTGTGATTGGCAAAGACCAGTGTACCGCCATCGCCCGTCCGCGCCAGGGTCACGGACACCCCGAGGTCATTGACGGCTGGGCGAAGATCTTCCAGCACCAACCTATCGGTCCCGGTCTGGAAATCGAGGATCGCATCCGTGGCCCCGGCGATCGAGTCGCCGACGGCAAACACAAAACCGTCCCCACCCGTACCGCCGGTCAGCCGATCCACGCCGCGCCCACCCCGAAGGGTGTCAGTACCATCCAGCCCAAGCAGAACGTCATCGCCCTCCCCGCCGGTCAGAACGTCGTCGCCTGCGGTTCCGGTGAAGGTCGGCATGGTGGAAATCCTTGTTTCAGAACAGCCTAGCCGCTTGTCCGTGACGGTTTCAACTCACGATAGGGGGATCGCCGGTACGCCCGCGCGACGCGGCGCCCTTGCGTCGGGTCGAGACCGGCTATCGTCCCGCGAGACCCCGCTGAACTTTCCAACTTCGGCCGCCCAATCCCTTGCGCCACAAGGGATTGGGCGATTCTCGAGGCCTTCGAACTGGCGCCCCTCCCGGCCGTGGTAGACTGCGGCCTCGCCCCGGTCTTTGACAATCAGCCCCTCCGCTCCGGACGGCACAGGAGTCCGGACTCTTCGGACTCTTCGGACTCTTCGGACTCTTCGGACGCTGTTTTTCGAGTCCGGACAGTCCGCAAGCGTCAAGCTTGCCTTACATATTCAGACTGTTCAGACCTTTCAGACCCGCTTTTCCGCCACCTGGTCCGTCGAACACCGGCAGACTCGCCGGCCGAACCGCTCCCCTCCACCTTGACCCGCCCGGATTTCCGCCTCTTCTGAACCCCCGCTTGCCCGAAGACGTTACCGGCACTAGGTTCCGCCGCTTCCAGCGTGGCCTCCCCGCCCGCCTCATCGGACGCCCCATGGCCACCCACTATCTCGAGTTTGAAAAGCCGATCGCCGAGCTCGAGGAGAAGATCGAGGAGCTGGGTCTGCTCAGCTCGACCTCGGGCTCGTTCGAGACCGAGATCGCGGGCCTGAAGAAGAAGGCCGATCAGCTTCGTCGCAAGACCTACGCCGACCTTGACCCATGGATGAAGACCCAGGTCGCCCGCCACCCCGAACGGCCCCACTTCATCGACTACCTCGACCAGCTGTTCACCGACTATGTCGAGCTTCGCGGCGACCGCCAGTTCGGCGACGACCAGGCCATCCTGGGCGGCCTCGCCCGCTTCCGGGGCCAGGCCGTGGTCGTCATGGGCCATGAAAAGGGCCACGACACCGCCACCCGCCTCACCCACAATTTCGGCATGGCGCGACCCGAGGGCTATCGCAAGGCGGTGCGCCTGATGGACCTGGCCGACCGGTTCGGCCTGCCGGTGCTCAGCTTCGTCGACACCGCCGGCGCCTATCCGGGCCTGGGGGCCGAGGAGCGCGGCCAGGCCGAGGCCATCGCCCGCTCGACCGAGCGCGGCCTGACGCTGGGCGTGCCCTTCATCACCACGGTGACCGGCGAAGGCGGCTCCGGCGGTGCCATTGCGCTCGCCGCCGCCAACAAGGTGCTGATGCTGGAGCACTCCATCTATTCGGTGATCTCGCCCGAGGGGGCCGCCGGCATCCTGTGGCGCGACGGGGCCCGCGCCCGCGACGCCGCCATGGCCATGAAGATCACCGGCCCGGACCTGCTGGGCCTCAAGATCGTCGATCGCCTGATCCCCGAACCCGTCGGCGGCGCCCACGCCGACCCGACCGCCGCCGTCGATGCCGTCGGCGACGCCATCTCCGAGGAACTGGCCGCGCTCAGCCCCCTGGACGCCGCCGCCCTGCGCAAGCAGCGGTCGGATCGGTTCTACGCCATCGGTCGTCTGGGCTAGGCGTTAACCGCTTCTCCATCGCGGTCTGACAGCGTTCCGGAATCTTCAGTACCGGCGTCGTCCATGAGCTTTTCCGAGAACCTGCGCGAAAGCGCGGTCTTCAACTTCACCGACGCCGTCACCATGGTCGTCGACGATTCGCCCTTCAGCATGGAGCTGACCGTCGCGGCCCTGCGCGGCTTTGGCGTGCAGGCGCGCTATACCTGCTCCACCGCCGCTGCGGCGATGGAGGTCCTCAAGCAGCACACGGTCGACCTGGTGTTCGTCGATACCGAGATGCAGGGCATGGACGGCCAGGATCTGGTGCGCTGGGTGCGGAACTCGAACCTGGAGCCCAACGCCTTCGTCCCGATCATCATGACCGCCGGCCACGTCCGCAAGACCAAGGTCGGCGACGTGCGGGACTGCGGGGCCAACTTCCTGATCACCAAGCCCTTCAGCCCCGCCAGCCTGTTGCAACGGCTTATCTGGGTGGCCCGCGACGCCCGCCCCTTCCTGCAGGTCGGCGACTATCGGGGCCCCGACCGCCGCTTGAAGGACGCCACGCCCCGCGACGAGAACGAGCGGCGCGGCGACATGCGCAAGCTGGCCGCATTCAACAGACAACAGGCGGCCGAGGCCGCGGAGAGCGCCTCATGAGCGTCGTCCTGACCATCGCCCGCACCTCGCGCCTGTCGAGCATGATCAATGCGCCCGGCGGCATCAGCGTCGGCGTCGCCCTGACCCAGGCGCGGGACAATGTTCAGGCCTTGCAGGCCCGGGGCATGGAGATCGTCGCCGACCGGGTGGCGGCCCTGATGGCCCTGGTCCCGCCTGAGCCGGACAGCCCGGAGGCGCTGGGTCGTCGGGCCAAGGCCTATGAACTGGCCAGCGCGGTCATCGACGCCGCCCACCCGTTCCAGCGGGACGACCTGTGTACCGCCGCCTCCAGCCTGTGCGACCTGGTCGACGCCGCCCCCGAGGACAAACCGTTCGACTGGCGCATCGTCACCGTCCACGCCCAGGCCATGCAGCTGATCCTCGCCCTGCCGCCCGAGGCCGGCGATACCCGACGCCAGATCCTGGACAGCCTGGCCCAGGTGCTCGCGCACAAGATCCCGGGCGCGTCGGCCGACTGACCTATTCGACGGCGGGAACCGGATTGCGGGCACCCCGCGTCTGCTTCTTCCACAGCGAGGCGTACTCCCCCCCGACCCGAGCCACCAGTTCGTGGTGGGCCCCGCGCTCGACGATCCGCCCGGCCTTGAGGACCAGGATCTGATCGGCGTCGGCGATGGTCGACAGACGGTGGGCGACGACCAGGGTCGTGCGGCCCGCCTGGGCCCGACGCAGGGTCTTCTGGATCGCCGCCTCGGTACGGCTGTCGAGCGCGCTGGTCGCCTCGTCCAGGATCAGGACGCAGGGGTCGGCCAGCAGGGCCCGGGCGATGCCCACCCGTTGACGCTCGCCACCCGACAGCTTCAGGCCCCGCTCACCCACGCGGGTCTCCATCCCGTCCGGCAGGGCGCGGATGAAGGCCGCCAGCTCCGCCGCTTCCGCCGCCGCCCAGATCGCCGCATCGTCGGCCTCGGGACGGGCGAAGGCGATGTTGGTGCGGATGGTGTCGTTGAACAGGGCCACGTCCTGGGGCACCAGCGACACCGCCCGGCGCAGCGAAGCCTGGGTCACGTCGCGCATGTCCTGACCGTCGATCAGCACTCGTCCGCCCTGGGGATCCAGCAGGCGCAACGCCAGCTTGACCATGGTGGACTTGCCGGCACCGGACGGTCCGACCAGGGCCGTCGTCGTGCCCGGCGCAGCGACGAAGCTGACGTCCTCCAGCCCGTTGGCCCGGGCATCGTGCTGGAACGACACCTGCTCGAACACCACCGAAGCCCCTCGCGTGTCGCGCGGCGGCGGCAGGTCCGGGGCACCGTGGGCGTCGGCGACCTGGGGGCTCTGGCGGGTGATCTTGAGCATCTCCTCCATGTCGATCAGCGACTGTCGGATCTCGCGATAGGCGAAGCCCAGGATGTTCAGCGGCGCATAGAGGGAGATCATGATCAGCACGGCCGCCGTCACGTCGCCCGGACCCATCCGCCCGGCCGCCGCCTCGAACCCGGCCATGACCGCCATGACGCCCAGGCCCACGTTCATGATCAGGCCCTGGACCCCGTTCAGCAGGGCCAGGGACGTATTGGCCTTCAGCGAGGCCTGATTGTAGACGCCCAGCGCCCGGTCATAGTTGGCGGCGGCGCGGGTCTCGGCCCCGAATGACTTGACCGTCTCGTAGTTGAGCAGGGCATCGACAGCGAGCCCGGCCGCCTCGGTGTCGGCCGCGTTCATCGTGCGCCGGTGCTCGATCCGCCAGTTGGAGATGCCGAAGGTCAGGCCCGTGTAGATCACCACCACGACCACAGCCACGGCCGCGAAGCGCCAGTCGTACTTGCCCCCCAGCACAGCCGCCGCCATCACCAGCTCCAACACGGTGGGGATCAGGTTGAAGGCCAGGATGCGCAGCAGGAAGTCCACCGCCCGCGAGCCCCGGTCGACGGTGCGCGACAGGGATCCCGACCGCTTGGTCTGATGGAAGTCCAGCGACAGGTTCAGGGCGTGGGCAAAGGTCTCGGCCGCCGTTCGCCGCTGGGCCGCCGCCCGGACGGGTGCGAAGACCACGTCCGAGATCTGGGGTGCCGCCGAGGACAGAAAGCGGACCAAAGCCCAGCCCACAGCGAACCCGGCGAAGCCCAGGCCGATGGCGACCTCGGTCGGCTGATCGCGGGCGAGATGGTTGACGGCGGCGCCCAGCACCAGGGGAGCCACGACGCCGAGTGCCTTGCCGCCAAGGGTCAGCAGGATCGACAGGACCAGCCGCAGGCGCAACTGCGGTGCCTCGGACCGACCGACCAGCCGCACCAGATCAGTCAGGGCCGCGAGGGTATTGGGATCCTCGACCTTGTCGGTCGGAGGCTTGCCGATCATGGCCTTGGTATCGGGGTCCCGGCTTCTGCCCCCGCGTTCGACGCCTCTCATGGTCATGGGGAGCCATATGGGCTGTGTCGCCGCCCGGCGAAAGCGGTCAGTTGAGACCCGCGATCGCCTCCAGCAGTTCGTCCACCGCCTCTCCCCGGGTGGCCCAGGAGCAGACGAAGCGGACCGAGCCGTCGTCGAAGCGGTAGCAGGCCCAGCCGAGGGCGTTGAGGCGGGCGTGGGCGGCCTCGGGCATGCGGACGAAGACGGCGTTGGCCTCGACCGGGTGGGCCAGAACGAAGGGGGACCGGGTGGCGATGCCTTCGGCCAGACGCAGGGCCATCAGGTTGGCGTGGGCTGCCCCGCCCTCCCAGTCGCCGCTCTCGAGCAGGCCGAGGAAGGGCGCCGCGAGGAAGCGGGCCTTGGAGGCGGTCTGGCCGGCCTGTTTCAGGCGGTTGTCGAGGCGTCGAGCCAGGCTCTTGTCGAACAGGACGATGGCCTCGGCACAGTTGGCCCCGGCCTTGGCCCCGCCGAAGACCAGGACGTCGACGCCCAACCGTGCGATCCGGGTCAGGTCGAAGCCCGCGGCTGCGGCGTTGGCCAGGCGGGCGCCGTCCAGGTGGACGCCATAGCCGCGGGCCTTCACCGGCTCGATCAGGTGGCGCAACTCCTCTTCGGAATAGACGGTGCCGTATTCGGTGGACTGGGTCAGCGACAGGGCGGCGGCGGGCTGGCGATGGCCGACCTCGGGCTCTTCGAGAGCGGCCAGCAACGCCGTCTCGTCAATCCGCCCGGACAGGCCCGGCAGGCCGATCAGGCCCAGCCCCTGACCGAAGAAGCCGGGCGCGCCGGTCTCGTCGGTGCAGACGTGGGCGGCGTGGTGGGCCAGCACCGCCTCGAACGGAAAGGCCAGCATCGACAGGGCGATGGCATTGGCGGCCGTACCGCTGAACACGAACCGGACCTCGGCGTCGGCGTCCAGGCGGGCGCGGATCTGGTCGGCGGCGCGTGCGGTGATGTCGTCGGCGCCATAGGCCCGGGCGAACCCCGCGTTAGCGGCGATGACCCCTTCGAGGGCGGCGGGGGCCATGCCGGCGGTATTGTCGGAACCGAAATCGTAACGCATGGGGTCAGCTTTCGCTCGGGTCTTCACGGTGGTCGGCGGAGGTCTCGTCAGCCGGGCCGGTGCGCGGTCGCACCGCCCCCTCGTGATAGGTCGACACCTCTCGCTCGGGGCCATAGGGGACGGCGACCTGGTGCGGGAAGGGGATCTCGATTCCGGCCGCGTCCAGCGCCTCCTTGGCCGCCTGGAAGACGTCGGCGCGGGCCTGCCAGTAGTCGCCGGAAAGGGTCCAGGCCTGGAGCGTCACCTCGACCCCGCTGTCGAGCAGGTCCGTCACGCCGGCCCACGGCGAAGGGTCCTTCAGCACGTGTTCGATGCCGGCGGCCGCCGCGACCAGCACGTCGCGGGCCTGGCTGAGGTTGGCCCCGTAGCCCACGCTGATCTTCAGCTCCATGCGACGGGTCTTCTGGCCCGACAGGTTCAGGATGGTGTCGTCGAAGGCCAGTTTGTTGGGCACGACGATCTTGACGTTGTTGGCATCGACCATCTGGGTCGTGAACATGTCCAGCCGGGTGACCTTGCCGATATTGCCGTTGATATTGATCAGGTCGCCGACGCGGTAGGGCCGCAGGATCAGCAGCATCATGCCCGCCGCCACGTTCGACAGAGTTCCCTGCAAGGCCAGGCCGACGGCCAGGGAGGCGGCGCCCAACACGGCGATGATCGAGGTCGTCTGGACCCCCAGCCGTTGCAGCACGGCGATGAAGCCGATCAACAGGACGACGACGCGGACCACCTGCACGGCGAAGCTGAGCACCGTCGGGTCGTGGCGGAAGCCGCGCACCCGGCTCAGACCCTTGCGCGTCGCCGACGAGGCCCAGCGCGCGGCGAAGACGGTGGCGACCAGGAT
>NZ_JAEMRD010000145.1 GCF_016463485.1 Brevundimonas sp. | reverse complement strand
GATCGCCTTTGCGGTCAAGGCCAACTCCAACCTGTCGGTGCTGGCGACCCTGGCCAGACTGGGTTGCGGTGCCGACACCGTGTCGGAGGGCGAGATCCGGCGCGCGCTGAGAGCCGGGGTTCCGGCCGGCAAGATCATCTTCTCAGGCGTGGGCAAGACCGACACCGAACTGGCCTTCGCCATCGAGGCGGGGGTGCGCCAGATCAATGTCGAGAGCCCGGCCGAACTTGACCGACTGATCGCCATCGCCGAACGCAGGGGTGCCGTGCCGGAGATCGCAATCCGGGTGAACCCCAAGATCGGGGCCGGCGGACACGCCAAGATCACCACCGGCGGCGAGGGCGACAAGTTCGGCGTCCCGGCCGACGAGGCGATGGACCTGTATGTCCGCGCGGCCGCCTCGCCCCATGTGACTCCTGTGGGGCTGGCCTGTCACATCGGCAGCCAGATCACCGATCTGGCCCCGCTGGAGGCCGCGTTCAAACTATTGCGGTCGATGACCGAGCAGCTGCGTACGCGGGGGCAGGCCGTGACCCGGCTCGATCTCGGCGGAGGCCTCGGCGTCCCCTATGTCGGGGGTGCACCGACCGCGTCCCCGGCCGACTATATGGCCATGGCGGCCCGGGTGCTGGACGGGCTCGGCATCGAGGCGGCGTTCGAGCCGGGGCGGCTTCTGGCCGCCAATGCGGGCGTGTTGCTGAGCCGGGTGATCCAGGTGACGGAACGTGCCGACGGGCGGCGCTTCCTGGTGCTGGACGCTGCGATGAACGACCTGATCCGCCCCGCCATGTACGACAGTTTCCACGAGGTCCAGCCGGTGCGGCCGCGCGCCGTCGGCGGGCACAACGCTCCGACCGCCTACGACATCGTCGGACCCATCTGCGAGACCGGCGACACCTTCGCGCGCGGCCGCGACCTGCCGCCACTACAGGCGGGTGATCTGGTGGTGTTCACCGGCGCCGGTGCCTACGGGGCGGTGATGTCCAGCGAATACAACACCCGCCCTCTGGTGGCAGAGGTCATGGTCGACGGCGACCGGTGGGCCGTCATCCGCCCCCGCCCGACCTACGACGAGATGCTGGCCCGCGAACCGCTGGCGGAGTGGCTTTAACTCCACACGCTTTCCGCCCATTTCGGCGACCCGAAGGGCGGCGCCGATCATCTGATGTCAATCGATGCAAAGCGTCGGATCGGCCTTGCCGCCGGTGATCGTGGTGTGACAGCCGAACCGGTCGGAATCGATCGTGCAGCGGCCGGCCACCGCAGCCCCCGCGGGGGTGCTGATCGAACCCTCGACCCGGCAGTCGCCCTGGCACTGGCCGTTGTCAGTGCAGGGCTTGTTCGCGTCGGCGTATTTGAGGATGCACTGCTGGCTCTGCATCCGGCCCACGCGACGCAGTTCGCCGCCCCTGGCCGCGCAGGAGGCCGCGTCGGCGGTCTGGCCCGGCCCCGACGGCGCGGGGGTCTCGACCATCGGTGTACAGGCGGACGCCAGAAGCGCGGCGGCGGCGATCAGGATCAGGCGCATGGTCGAAACTCCGTTTCACCCTGACTGGGCGTCGTTCGCGACCCTTCCGTGTCCGGGCCGGCTATTTCCCGGTCGGCAGGAAGGGCGAGAAGGTGATGACGGTGAAGGTGTCGCGGATATGGGGCCGGGTCTGGACCGATTTCGTCACGAAGGTGCCGATGTCCATCTCCTTCGGTAGCTGGAACTTGGCCAGCAGGTCGTACTGGCCCGAGGTGGAATAGACCTCCGAGACGTACTCGACATTGTCGACCATGTCGGCGGCGACGTCGTTGGCGTGGCCCAGCTCGCATTTGATGAAGACGAAGATGGCGGTCATCATGGCCGAAGGCTCCCGTGTCTGGAGCCGTTCCTAGCGGATGCGAACGTGACGGGTAAGAGCCGACCGGATCTGGAAGCGGGTTACAACAACCGGGCCGCCTGTCCCGACCACCCCGCCGTCATGGCGCGCTGGAAGGCCGAGGCCGAGGCTACCCGCGCCGCCGAGCCCCCGACCGTCCTGCGGTACGGTCCCGGCCCGCGCGAGACCATCGACCTGTTCGAGGCCGGGCCGGGCGCGCCCGTCGTCGCCTTCCTGCACGGCGGTTACTGGCAGGCGCTGGACCCGTCGTGGTTCAGCTGGATCGCCCCGCCGTTGCTGGCGCGTGGCATCAGCGTCGCCATTCCGGCCTATGATCTGTGCCCGCAGGTGTCGCTGGCCACCATCATCGAGCAGATGCGGACGGCGATCGCGCTGCTGACCGAGCGCGCGGCGACCCCGCCCGTCCTCGTCGGCCATTCTGCCGGCGGGCATCTGGCGGCCTGTCTGCTCAGCGAGGGGTTGGCCGGGACAGCCGTCTCCATCTCCGGCGTCTTCGACCTGCGTCCCCTGGTTCATACCTCGATCAACACGGCCCTGCGTCTCGACCCGGCCGAGGCGGCTCGCCTGAGCCCTCTGGGCTGGACCGTGCCGGAGGGGGCGGTGCTCGACTGCCTCGTCGGCGGCGGCGAGACCACCGAGTTCATCCGTCAGAGCCGCATGATGGCCGAAGCCTGGGGCGCGGCGGGCGCCGACACCCGGTTCGAGGCGCTGACCGACCTCGACCACTTCACCGTGCTGGACCCGCTGGCCGCCGCCGACAGCGCACTGGTGCGCCGCATCGCAGAGCTCGCCCTCAGCGCGTGACCACGGCGATGAACAGCAGCACCGCCAACAGGGCCGAAACCGCCTGCCAGAATCGCACCGGATAGCGTTCCATCAGGGACAGGCTGTCCGCCATCGGCGCCGCCGTGGCGCTGCCGCTTTCCAGCACGTGGATCAGCTCCTGGACGTCGGCGAACCGGTCGTCCGGGTCGGGCGCGACGGCCCGCACGATCGCGGCCTCCAGCCAGGCAGGCATATCGGGCCGGTGCGTGGTCGGCCGCGTCAGTCGGTCGAAGCGCGGACGACCCTCGGCCTGTCCCCAAGGGTACTGGGGCCCGCAGAACATCCGGTACAGGGTCACGCCCAGGGCGAACTGATCGCTGAGCGCGTCGCCCGCCGCCCCCGCGTGCAGCTCGGGCGCCATGTATCCCGGCGTGCCCGGTGCCTCGTTCTCGGAGAAATCCTCGCTCCCGAAGCCTTCGATCCGGGGCAGGCGCGCGACGCCCAGGTCGATCAGCTTCAGCCCGCCCCCTTTCTCCAGGATCACATTGTCCGGCTTGATGTCGCGGTGGGTGATGTTCTGGCGATGAAGGGCCTCGACGCCGCGCGCCAGGCGGATCGCCGTGGAGACCCCCGACTGGATGTCCAGCGGCCCCTCGCCCGCCAGCCGCCCGTGCAGGGTCTGGCCCTCGTACCAGGGCTGGACGATATAGAGCCGGCTCTGGCGTCCCGCCTCGACCGCCAGGGTCTTGCCGACGAAGGGGCTGTCGATGCGACGCCCGATGAAGCTCTCGCGCAGGAAGGCGGCCCGCGCGCCCTGTTCGGACAACAGGGTCGGCTTGGGAAATTTCACCACCACAGGGGTCGGATCGCTCCCGTCGCGCGCCATGAACAGACGGGTGTATTTCCCGTCCGACAGCACCCGCTCCAGCACGAACCCATCGACATTATCGCCGAGTTTTGGCGTCGGGAGGATGGGCAGGCCCTCCGCCTCCGCCCCGATGGCGTCGCGGTCCAGGGCCGCGATACGGACCACGTCCAGGACGATGGCCGTCGCATTGTCGCGCGTCCCGGCCAGCGTCGCCGCCTCCACGACGGCCTGCGCGTCCGCGTCCGGTGACGCGCGCCGGGCCAGCAGCCGGCACAGGGCCTCCTCGTCCACCACCCCATGCACCCCATCGCTGGTCAGCAGCAGCCGGTCGTGCGCCTTCAGAGGCTGGACCCGGACGTCCAGCTTGACGTCCTGCTCGATCCCGACCGCGCGGTACAGGACGTGGTTCAACCCTTGTTGCGACAGGGTGTGATCCTCGGTCAGCCGGGTCAGGACGCCGTCGCGGAAATGCCAGGCCCGGCTGTCCCCGACATGAAGCGCCGTCGCCTCCCGCCCCCGGAGCACCAGCGCCGTGAAAGTGGTCGCCGCGCCCTGCATGGTCGGATCGGCCTTGCCCCGCGCATGGAGCCAGCGATTGAACCCTCTCAGCGCCGCCACGCCCGCCGCCGCGATCCCGCCGAGCGGATTCTGACTGAGGTAGCCGTCGATGAAGCTGCGTGCCGCCAGTTCGGACGCCACCCGCCCGGCCTTTGAGCCGCTGACGCCGTCGGCGACCACGGCGATGATGCCGTGCAGCCGCTGCTCCGTCGGCGATCCGATATGAACGCCGCCGAAATCCTGGTTGTCCGCGCGCGGCCCCAGCGCCGTCGCGAACCCCGCCGCCACCTCCAGATCGCCGTCCGTGCTCATGCGATGCTCCCCTCAGGCGACAAGGAAGCGAGCGACCGGCGGGGTCAAGAGGCAGAGGGCCTCGTCACACGGATTGATACCGGTTTCCGGCCCGCGACCTTGACGCGCGCGGCCCGAGCGGCGACGGGAACGCAGACATATCGAAAGACCTGACCATGCCGATCGATCGCCTCAGCGTCCTGACCGCCCTCCAGACCCAGGGCGTCGCGCCGGTCTTCTATCATTCGGATCCCGAAGTCTGTCTGAACGTCATCCGCGCCTGTGCGCGCGGCGGCGCCAAGGCGGTGGAGTTCACCAATCGCGGCGACTTCGCCTGCGACCTGTTCGGCGAGATCAATCGCGAGCTGATCCGGACCGACCCGGACGTCGTTCTGGGGATCGGCTCGATCATCGACGCGGGCACGGCGGCCCAGTTCCTCAATCGCGGCGCGCGGTTCGTGGTCAGCCCCTGTCTGGTTCCGGACGTGGCGCGGGTCTGCAACCGGCGCATGGTCGCCTATTTCCCCGGCTGCGGCTCGGTGCGCGACATCGGCGAGGCGCAGGAGCTGGGCTGCGAGATCATCAAGCTGTTCCCCGGCGCCTCGGTCGGCGGACCCGACTTCGTCAAGGCGGTGCTGGGCCCCATGCCCTGGACCAAGATCATGCCGACCGGCGGCGTCGATCCCGACGCGGCCTCGATCGCCAAATGGTTCGGCGCGGGCATCGTGGCGGCCGGCATGGGCTCCAAGCTGATCACCGATGCGGCGGTCAAGGCCGGCGACTGGGCCGGGATCGAGACCCAGGTCCGGGCCACCGTCGACGCCATCGCGGCCTTCCGCGCGAGCTGAGCCAGAACCCAATCGGCCCGGCGGTGTTCATTCGGCTCACTCCCAGCCGAGAGCCTTCCCATGACCGATCGCCTGACGATGCAGGATCCGCGCGAACAGTATCCGCGCCCGCCCTTTCCGAAACAGCCGCAACCCGCTCCGGGCCTGGCCGAGAGGATGACGCCCGAGCCCGATCACGGCGAGACCAGCTACAGGGGGTCGGGTCGGCTGGCCGGTCGCAGGGCCCTGATCACCGGCGGTGATTCCGGCATCGGTCGCGCCGCCGCCATCGCCTACGCGCGGGAAGGTGCCGATGTAGCCATCGGCTATCTGCCGTCCGAAGCCTCCGACGCCGACGACGTCATCAAGCTGATCGAGGCGGAGGGCCGCACCGCCGTCGCCATGCCCGGCGACGTCACAGACGAGTCCTGGTGTCGCCGGATGGTCGAGAAGGCGGTCGAGGGTCTGGGCGGGCTCGACATCCTGGTCATCAACGCCGGCCACCAGCAGTTTCGCGAAGACGTATCCCAGGTCTCCACCGCCGATTTCGACGTGACCATGAAGACCAACCTGTACGCCCTGCACTGGATCGTCCAGGCGGCGGTGCCGCACCTGCCGGCGGGGGCGTCGGTGATCACAACGGCCTCGATCCAGGCCTATGAGCCCTCGGCGATCCTGCTGGACTATGCGACCACAAAGGCCGGGATCGTCGCCTATACCAAGGCCCTGGCCAAGCAGCTGATCGAGAAGGGCATCCGCGCCAATGTGGTGGCCCCCGGCCCCTTCTGGACCGTGTTGCAACCCTCCGGCGGCCAGCCTCAGGAGAAGGTCGAGCATTTCGGCGAACAGTCCGCCTTCGGCCGTCCGGGGCAGCCGGTGGAGATCGCGCCGGTCTATGTGCTGCTGGCGTCGCAGGAATCCAGCTTCACGACGGGCGAGGTCTATGGCGTGACGGGCGGCGCGGGCGGCGCGGGCATCGCCTGATCGCTCCAGGCGGCGACGGCCTCGTCGATGTCGATCAGGCCGCGTCGCGCGGGGTCGATGGCGGCAGGGGTGTCGGAGAACCGAGGCGCGGGGGCCGGCTGGCGAACCCCATCGAATTCGATCAGGGTTTGCCGCGCGGCGTTGTGCGGATGGTCGGCCGCCTCGGCGAAGTCGAGCACCGGCGACACGCAGGCGTCGGTTCCCTCGAACCGCGCCGCCCACTCGTCGCGGGTCCGGGTGACGAAGACCCCGGCGAACGTCTCGGCCATGGCGGGCCATTCCGACGGATCGAACTGGCTGAAGGCGGCGGGGTCGAGGTCCAGCCCCACCAGCAACCGGGCGAAGAAGGCCGGCTCCAGCGCCCCGACAGCGACGTGCCTGCCGTCGGCACAGGCGTAGCAGCGATAGAAGGGCTTGGAGCCGTCCAGCAGGTTCAGCCCGCGCGCGTTCATCCACAGACCCGACGCCGTCAGCCCGTGGAACAGGCTGGAAAGGGCCGCGACCCCATCGGTCATGGCCACATCGACGACCTGTCCCCGGCCCGAGGCCCGCGCGGCGATGACGGCGGCCAGCAGCCCCATGACGGCGAACATCGACCCGCCGCCATAGTCCCCGACCAGGTTCAGCGGCACCGGCGGCGGCCGGTCCGGCGAGCCCATGGCCTCCAGCACCCCCGTCACGGCGATATAGTTGAGGTCGTGCCCGGCCCGCTCGGCCAGAGGCCCGGTCTGGCCCCACCCGGTCATTCGGACGAAGACCAGCCGGGGATTGGCGGCGAGGCAGGCCTCTGGGCCGAGGCCCAGCCGCTCCATGACGCCGGGGCGGAAGCCCTCGATGACCGCGTCGGCACGCGCGACGAGCGCCAGAGCCCGATCGCGATCCCCGGCCGCCTTGAGGTCCAGATGGACGTGTTTGCGGTTGCGGTTCAGCACCGCCCCACCCGTGTCGTCCCAGGCCTGGCCCGAGTTGGGTGCCCGCGCGATCCGCACGATCTCGGCCCCCAGGTCGGCCAGCAGCATGGAGGCCAGCGGGACGGGCCCGATGGCATCGAACTCGACGATGCGGACCCCTGCCAGAGGACCGGGTGCGGTGGTCAAGGCGTGATCCTTTGACGAAGGCGCGATCAGCGCCGGTCCCGCAGGCCTAGCCGCGCGGCCGCCAGGTGACAAGGATCAGAGCCGGCTCGTCATCAGCCTGCGACCGCGTCACGCTCCAGCTCAGCCGGCCGCCGTTGACCCGATAGCGATCGCGCTCCGCCACGCCCTCGGCAGTCTGATCCAGCGTCTGGGTCAGCCCCTGCGCGGCGGCCCAGGCCTGAAGCGCACGATCCACGCCATCCAGCGCGTCGCGCTCCAGCATGATGTCCAGGGTACAGCTGTCACCGGTGACGCGGGCCGCGATCGATCCATCGGCGCGGGCAAGCTCGTAGAAGTCGCCCCAGAACTCGAACCCCGCCGCCCTTGCCCGTCGCCGCCTGGTCCGCGCCGAGGCGGAAGCCGCAACCATGCACACGCGATCAAGGGCAGGTCCGACGGCCTCGGCCACGCCGGTTTGAAGCGCGAGACTGGCCATGAGGGCGGGCAGGAGGGACACGGGCGGCTCCGAAGGGATCGCTGCATGATGTCGCTCCCAGCGCGCCCCGCCAGCGTCGAAAGCTGACGATCTGACGGGGATGCCAACACCGCAGCTCAGGCAGCCAGAACGAAACCGGGCCCCGTGTGGAAACACGAGGCCCGGCGATCATGCACGTTTTCGAGAAAGATTAGGCCGCCGCGACTTCCGATGCCTGTTCGGCCAGGATGGTCAGGCCGGCCGGGGTCACGTCGGCGAAGCCGCCGTGGACCTCGAACACACGCCGGGCCGAGCCGTCGAACACGGTGACCGTGCCTTCGCGCAGGGCCGTCATGAAGGGGGCGTGGTCCGGCAGGACGCCGAAGTCGCCCTCGACGCCCGGCGCATC
>NZ_JAEMRD010000144.1 GCF_016463485.1 Brevundimonas sp. | reverse complement strand
CGCCCCGCCCCCCGCGCGGTCGCCCGAACAGGCGGCCAAGGCCGCCCGGCTGGCCTCGGCGCTGCGCGACAACCTGCGTCGGCGCAAGGTCGCGCATCGGCCGCCGAGCCGTCCCGGCAACTGAAAGTCATCCGGCAACGGCCGTCTGGGCCTTCCGCTGGACCCTACGGCCGCGCTAGATAGCCGGCCTTTCGTCGGACCTCTGGCCCTTCCGCCCTCTGACGATCCGAATCAGGAACGACATGGACAGCATCGCGGTACAGGGCGGAACTCAGCTCTACGGGGAAATCCCGGTCAGCGGCGCCAAGAATTCGGCGATCAAGCTGATGGCCGCCACCCTGCTGACCGACCAGCCCGTGCGGCTGACCAACATGCCGCGACTGGCCGATACGAAATTCCTGGGCCAACTGCTGCGCCAGTTCGGGGTGACGGTGACCGAGTCGGACGGTGCCGACGGCCAGCAGACCGTGTTCGACGCAGGGTCGATCACATCGACCTTCGCCCCCTATGATCTGGTTCGCCAGATGCGGGCCTCGTTCAACGTCCTGGGGCCGCTGCTGGCGCGCACGGGCCATGCCAAGGTCTCCCTGCCGGGCGGCTGCACCATCGGAGCCCGGCCGGTCGATCTGCACATCGACGCCCTGTCCAAGCTGGGGGCCTCCATCGAGATGGACCAGGGCTATGTCTCGGCCATGGCACCGAAAGGCCTGCGCGGAGCCGAGATCGAGTTTCCGTTCGTCTCGGTCGGTGCGACCGAACACACCCTGATGGCCGCCGTCCTGGCGCGCGGCACGACGGTGCTGAAGCGGGCGGCGCGCGAGCCGGAGATCGGCGATCTGGTCCGCTGCCTGATCTCCATGGGGGCCAAGATCGAGGGGGTGGACACCGACACCCTGACCATCACCGGCGTGACGTCGCTGACCGGCACCGACTGGGCCGTCATCCCCGACCGGATCGAGATGGGGTCCTATGCCTGTGCCGTGGCCATGGCGGGGGGCGACGTGCGCCTGACGAAGGCCCGGCCCGAGCTGATCGACGCCCTGACGGATCGCATGATCGAGGCCGGGGTCGAGGTCACGCCGACCGAAGACGGCGTTCGGGTCAAGCGCGACCGGTCGCAACGGCTCAAGGCCGTGGACGTTCAGACCGAGGTCTATCCCGGCTTCGCCACCGACCTGCAGGCACAGTTCATGGCCCTGATGACGACGGCGGACGGTGTGAGCACCATCCACGAGAACATCTTCGAGAACCGCTTCATGCACGCCCCCGAGCTCGGCCGGCTGGGGGCCCAGATTGCCGTCCACGCGGGCGAGGCCAAGGTCACCGGCGTCGAGTGGCTGCGTGGCGCCCCCGTCATGGCGACCGACCTGCGCGCCTCGGTCAGCCTGGTGATCGCCGGCCTGGCCGCCGAGGGCGAGACCACGATCGGCCGGGTCTATCATCTGGATCGCGGGTTCGAGCGGCTGGAGGAGAAACTCGGTGCCTGCGGGGCCGAGATCCGCCGTATCCACGGGCCGCCGGTGGAAGGCCCCGCCGATGAGCACTGACAGCGACGTCCAGCCCGCCGCGCCGACCGACGCCGAGGTCGCGGCCCAGGTCGAAAGCACGAAATCCGGCGCTAACGAGCCCCTGCGCCTTCTGGCCGAGGACGCCGAGGACCTGGCCATCATCTCGGCCGCGCTTCAGGACGCCATCCTGAGGCCCGCCGACATCGTCTGGGAGCGACCCGCGCGCCGCCTGACCCTGACCCTCAGCCGCTTCTGCTGGGAATGCGGCGGTACCCGGGTGATGGCGGCCATGCAGTTCGGCGATGTCCTGGCGGTCAAGTCGCGGGGCCTGCCGCGCCTGCCTGACGCCCCCCTGGAACTGCTCGCCATCGACTTCGAGGAGGGTGAGGCCCCGGGCGGCAAGGTCACCCTGATGTTCGCGGGCGGCGGCGACCTGCGGGCCGAGGTCGAATGCCTGGACGCCGTCGTCGCCGACCTGTCCGACCGCTGGGAAGCCCGCGTCGCCCCCACCCATCTCGATGGCGAGGACTCCCAATCATGAGCGAACACCGCCTGGCCTCCATCACCCTGGACGCCGCCACCCTTCCGGCCGCCACCGCCGAGATCGAGCACGAACGCCGCGTCGCCATCTTCGACCTGGTCGAGAAGAACAGCTTCGAGCCCGCCGGATCCGATACCGGCCCCTATGCCCTGGCCCTGTCGCTTCAGGACAATCGGCTGGTCTTCGACATCGCCGGTCAGGGGGCTGCAGAGGGCTTCGCCCGAACCTATGCCTTGTCGCTGACGCCGATGAAGACGGTCCTCAAGGACTATCTGATGATCTGCGACAGCTACTATGAGGCCCTGCGCGGCTCCTCGCCCAGCCAGATCGAGGCCGTCGACATGGGCCGCCGCGGTCTGCACAACGAAGGGGCGGAACTGCTGAAACAGCGTCTCGAAGGCAAGGTCGTCGTCGACCACGAAACGGCGCGGCGGCTGTTTACGCTGGTGTGCGCCCTGTATCGGCGCGGCTGAACTCGACTTCCCCCCCATCTTCGTGCATTAGCCGCCCCTTCTTACGGCTCGCGCTTCGCCCGGCGCGGGCCCAGATTCGTATTCACGGGGCGTGAGAGGCCGCATGGCTAAGGAAGAACTGCTCGAGTTTCCCGGTACGGTGTCGGAATTGCTTCCGAACGCGACCTTTCGCGTGACCCTCGAGGAAGGCGGCCACGAGATCATCGCCCACACCGCCGGCAAGATGCGCAAGAACCGCATTCGCGTCCTGGCCGGAGACAAGGTGCTGGTCGAGATGACCCCCTATGACCTGACCAAGGGCCGCATCACCTACCGCTTCAAGTAAGGACGGGCTCGCGTGAGCCGTCCCGAACTGGTGCTGGCCTCGGCCAGCCCGCGCCGCATCGAACTGCTGGCGCTGATCGGCATCACTCCCGATCGCATCGACCCCGCCGACATCGACGAGACGCCGGGCCGCGACGAGACCCCGTCGCGGCTGGCCGCCCGCCTGGCCCGGTCCAAGGCCGAGGTCGTCGCCGCCCGCTCTTCGGGCGCTGTCGTGCTTGCCGCCGACACGGTCGTCGCCGTCGGTCGCCGCCTGCTGGAAAAGCCCGCCGACGAGGCCGAGGCGACGAATTTCCTGACCCTGCTGTCCGGCCGCAACCACCGTGTCTTCACCGGCGTCGCCGTGGCGACCGGTGAGCGGACCATCCACCGCGTCGTCGATACCCGCGTCTCTTTCAAGGTGCTGTCCCCGCCTGAGATCGCGTCCTACGTCGCCGGCGGCGACTGGCGCGGCAAGGCCGGCGGGTACGGCATCCAGGGTCCTGCGGGAGCCTTCGTGACCCGCATCGTCGGGTCTTATCCCGCCGTCATGGGCCTGCCGCTGTTCGAGACCGTCAACCTGCTGGCCGGCGCGGGCTGGCGGCGTCCCTGATGCCCGAAATCGAGGTCTTCCTCGACGAACAGCCCGGAGAGACCCGGGGCGTGATCGCGCGGGACGGCCGCTTCGAGACCCTGCTGATCCAGCGTGAGACCGACGACCCCACACACCGACTGGGTGCCCGTGCCATCGGCCGGGTGGTCGAGGCCGACCCCGGCCTGGGCGCCGCCTTCGTCGACCTGGGCGGCGAGCCCCCCATGGGCTTCCTGCCCTTCACCAAGGCCGGGCCGCTTCGTGTCGGTCAGGCCGTCGAGGTCGCGGTCGTCGCCGAACCGCGCGAGCGCAAGGGCCCGGCCCTGCGCCTGATCGGCCCGGCCGAAGGCGACCCCCGGCTCCTGACCCCCGGCGCATCCGTCGCTGACGATCTTGCCCGGCTCGCACCCGGCCTCCCGGTCCAGACCGGTGTCGCCGCGATCCAGGCGTCCTGGGACGCCGAGGAAGAGGCGCTGGCCGACGGCGACTTCTTCGCCGAGATCGGCCTCGACCTGGCGGTCCAGCGCACCCGCGCCCTGATCGCGGTCGATATCGACTATGTCGGCCTGCCCGGCCGTGACGGACGAAAAGGCAGGGCGGCCGCGAACCGCCAGGGCCTCGTGCATGCCGCCCGCCTGATCCGCCTCAAGCGCTGGGGCGGACTGGTGGCCATCGACCTGATCGGAGCCGGTCATGACGCGGCGGTCGTGGCCACAGAGGCCAGGGCGGCCTTCGGTGCCGACCCGGATGTCGCCCCGGACATCGCCTACGGACCGCTGAACCGATTCGGCGTTCTCCAGTTGGCCCTGCCGTGGCGTCGGGCCCCGCTGGAGGACGTCCTGAACGGCTGGGATGGCCGCCAGACTCCGCTCACCCGGACCCTGGACATCGTGCGGCGACTGCGTCACGCGATCCTGTCCAACACCAAAATCCCGCGCCTGGTCATGCACTGCGCCCCGGCCGAGGCCGCTCTTGCCGCACCGCTGGTCGCCCGTCTCGGTCCTCGTGCGGGACTGAAGCCCGATCCCGGCGTTCTCCCCGGACGCAGTGAAATCCATGAGGCCTGACCATGGCGACCTGTCCGATCTGCAAGCGGCATCCAGCCGCCGCCGAATACCGACCCTTCTGTTCGCGCCGCTGTGCCGACGTCGATCTGGGCAAGTGGTTCAGCGGCGGATACGCCATCCCCGTCCGCGACGACGAACCCACGGATGATGCGCCGTCCGGCTCCGGATTGCATCAACGCGGCGAAGACGACTGAACGACGCTGGACACCCCGGATCGGCTCGATTATAGACCCCGCTCCCGCGACGGCCATGCCTCGCCGGATATGTGCGCCTGGGTAGCTCAGTTGGTAGAGCAGCGGATTGAAAATCCGCGTGTCGGTGGTTCGAATCCGCCCCCAGGCACCATTATCCCTCCTCAACCGTACGACGGTCCCAGCCACAGCCGCAGCGCGCAATCACCTCTGCGTTTGGGCCCCTTCGTGCTCGGCCCCCTCTGCACCCGGGATGGGAGCGGTCAGATCAAACCCGCCATCGGCGAGGACGGGTCGGCGTACATCCGTCTGGGCATCCGCCCGGCCAGATAGGACTGCCGGCCGGCGATGACGGCGTGCTTCATCGCCGACGCCATCAGGATGGGGTCTTTGGCCGCCGCGATGGCGGTGTTCATCAGGACGGCGTCGCAACCCAGTTCCATGGCCACCGTGGCGTCCGAGGCCGTGCCGACGCCGGCGTCGACCAAAACGGGCACGGTCGCCTGTTCGATGATCAGGCGGATGTTGACCGGGTTCTGGATTCCCAGCCCCGAGCCGATCGGGGCGGCGGCGGGCATGATGGCGGCGGCACCGGCCTCCTCAAGCCGCTTGGCCATGACCACGTCGTCGGTGCAGTAGACCATGACGTCGAAGCCGTCCTTCACCAGCATCTCCAGCGCCCGCAGCGTCTCGATCATGTCGGGATACAGGTGGGCGGTGTTGGACAGCACCTCCAGCTTGACCAGATCCCAGCCACCCGCCTCGCGCGCCAGCCGCAGGGTCCGCACCGCGTCCTCGCCGGTGAAACAGCCGGCGGTGTTGGGCAGGAAGGTAAACCGGTCGGGCTTCACATGATCGACCAGCATGGGCTGCGAAGGATCGCTGAGGTTCACGCGGCGCAAGGCCACGGTGACGATCTCGGCCCCCGCAGCCTCGGCGGCGGCGGCGTTCTGGGCATAGTCGGCGTATTTGCCGGTGCCGACGATCAGGCGGCTGGAAAAGGTGCGGCCGGCGACGGTCCAGGTGTCGGAAGGAGCGGAGGTCATGGCCGTATCTAGTCCGCTGCGGCGATTGATGCGAGCCGACTCGGATGATGTATCGACGATTGCGCCTTGGATGGGCGGAAGCTAGCTTGCCGTTGTTCAACTCATGGTGAGCGCCGGTGAAAACCTACGATCTTGAGTACGCCAGGGCAAATCTGTCTCGTCTGGTGGATGAGGCTGCAAGTGGTGAGCCGTTCATTGTCGCCAAGGACGGCAAACCTCTCGTGACCTTCGCCCCCTGTGATTTCTTCGAACCCGAGGTTTCGCCAGCGCCGGAGGTCTGACCTCACCCCCCGCCGACGAAGACCACCAGTTCGATCCGGTCGCCCTCGGCCAGTGCGGTCGATCCATGCAGGGACCGGGGGACGATCTCCAGATTGCGCTCGACGGCGACCTTCCTCGGGTCCAGGGACAGTTCCTCGACGAGGCCCAGAATCGTCCCGGCGGCCACGTCCCGCGTATCTCCGTTGACTTGAACGCGCATACCCTTACGTCACCTTTCAGCACCCGACTTTGATCTTGGCCGTGCGTCGGTTACAAGGCCGCCCGATTCCTAGCGACCCCGCACCAAGGCCCGACCGGAACCCGATGCCCCAACCGGCTGTCATCTACGTCCTGAACGGCCCCAACCTCAACCTTCTGGGGGTGCGGGAGCCGGACATCTATGGTCACGAGACCCTGGCCGACGTCCAGGCGATCTGCGAGGCGGCAGCTGACGGTTTCACGATCGTGTTCCGACAGTCCAACCACGAGGGCGAACTGGTCGACTGGATCCAGGAGGCCCGCACCGAAGCGGCCGCGCTGGTCATCAACCCGGCCGCATACGGCCACACCTCGATCGCCATGCTGGATGCGGTCAAGGCCCTGTCGATCCCCGTCGTCGAATGCCATCTGTCGAACCTGTTTGCCAGGGAGGCCTTTCGGCACCATTCCTTCATCACCCCCGCAGCGTCCGGCCTGATCGCCGGGTTCGGTGCGGGCAGCTACGACCTGGCCGTCCGGGCCGCCGTGAAGCTGGCGCGGGAACGCCGCGTCGCGACGGACCGTTCGGTCTAACAACAAAGAGGCTCACCCCCATGGCCGACGCCAAACCCCTGAAGAACGATCCCGAGATCGACGCCGCCCTGGTGCGCCAGCTGGCCGACATCCTGAACGACACCTCCCTGACGGAGATCGAGGTCGAGCGCGGCGAGCTGCGCATCCGCGTGGCACGCGAGATCACCGCCGCGCCGGTGATGCAGTATGCGGCGGCTCCGGCCCAGGCCGCGCCCGCCCCGGCCCCCGTCGCGGCGGCCGCACCGGCCTCCATGCCGTCCGACCCCGCCACCATCGTCGCCAAGTCGGGCGAGCCGGTGAAGTCGCCGATGGTCGGCACCGTCTATCTGCAGGCCTCGCCCGAGGCCCCCGCCTTCATCAAGCCCGGCGATACGGTCAAGAAGGGCCAGACCCTGCTGATCATCGAGGCGATGAAGACCATGAACCCGATCCAGGCCCCGCGCGACGGCGTGGTGGCCGACATCCTGGTCGGCGACGCCCAGCCGGTCGAGTACGGCGAAGCCCTCGTCCTGCTCGAGTCCTGAGATGTTCACCAAGGTCCTGATCGCCAACCGCGGCGAGATCGCGCTGCGCATCCATCGCGCGTGCAAGGAGATGGGCATCTCCACCGTCGCCGTTCACTCCGAGGCCGATCGCGGTGCCATGTGGGTGCGGCTGGCTGACGAAAGCGTCTGCATCGGCCCGGCGCCGGCGGCCAAATCCTATCTGAACATCCCCTCGATCATCGCGGCGGCCGAGATCACAGGCGCCCAGGCCATCCACCCCGGCTACGGCTTCCTGTCCGAAAATGCGCGCTTCGCCGAGATCGTCGAAGCCCACGGCATGACCTTCATCGGGCCCAAGCCCGAGCATATCCGGGTCATGGGCGACAAGATCAGCGCAAAACAGACGGTGCTCGACGCGGGCATTCCGTGCGTGCCCGGTTCGGCCGGTGAGGTCGAGACCATCGAAGCGGCCATTGAGGCGTCCAGGACCATCGGCTTTCCCCTGATCGTCAAGGCGGCGGCGGGCGGTGGCGGGCGCGGCATGAAGGTGGCCCTGACCGCCGACGATCTGGTCGAGGCCGTCCAGACCGCCCAGTCCGAGGCCAAGGCCGCCTTCGGCAACGGCGCGGTCTATATGGAGCGCTATCTTCAGAAGCCGCGCCATATCGAGATCCAGGTCATCGCCGACAGCCACGGCAATGTCGTCCACCTGGGCGAGCGCGACTGTTCGCTGCAACGGCGTCACCAGAAGGTGCTGGAAGAGGCCCCCTCGCCCGCCCTGTCGGCCGAGGGTCGCAAGGCCATCGGCGAGACGGTCAACAAGGCCATCGCCGCCATCGGATACCTGGGCGTCGGCACGATCGAGTTCCTGTGGGAGGACGGCGAGTTCTTCTTCATCGAGATGAACACCCGGC
>NZ_JAEMRD010000024.1 GCF_016463485.1 Brevundimonas sp. | reverse complement strand
CCGCCGCGCCGGCCGCCGCCACCGTCGGCGTGGCTCTTCCGCGCCTCGCGCCGGGCAACTACACGGCCGCCTGGACCGCCGAAGGCCCGGACGGCCACAAGATGTCCGGCTCCGTCAGCTTCATGGTTCACTAGGAGAACGACGATGAGGGTTTCCAACCTGCTGGCCGCCGCCGGCGCGATCCTGACCCTGAGCGCGGGCGCGGCTCTGGCGGCCGAAGGCTGCGATTGTTGCAAGGACATGGCTGCGGACGCGGCTATGACGTGCTGCGACGAGATGCAGGATGATGCGTCTTCGGCTCCCGCTCATTCACTGGCACCTGACAGCGCGCCTGCGAGGCCTTCGTCAGAGGCCGTGAACCACAATCAGCAGCGTTCACCAACCTAAGCGACACTTCTACGATTTCGGCAGGAACTCTCCGCCCAACCGCCGACGACCATCGGTCGAGCGCGCTAAGGTCGAGGCTGCAATGCCCCAGAACAAACTTTGGCTCACACCGGAAAGCGGACGCTCCCGGAGTCGCCAAAGAGTCAGACCTGCGCATTCGGCGGCGTCGCCATGCCCGAAAGCGGATGTTGCCAAAGACCGCGTTAAGTCAGAAGCGGCGGTAACGGCAGGGGTCGGAGAAGCGATTGCAGCGGACCCACACCCTGCCCGATAAAGCGGCAATCGACGGACGACAAAGGCCACAGAGACAAGCGACGCTCGTTGGATGAGTGGAGGCTGACTCAGGTAATGGCCGCCAACGACATCGTCAGACTCCACCTCAACATCGCTCCCCCTGCGACAGCAGCGTCAAGGAAGTCCCGACCTTAGAAATCTGCTGGTCTGTCAAACCGAAGGCATTGGCACAAACACACGTAAAAAGCGTCATACCTAGGTACCACGACAGCTTTAACCGACTCCGATAGACGGCATCCCGCCAGTATCTGACGGAAGAAAAAGCGTTCTTTGGCTGCTGCGGCGACTTTTGGTAGCCGGAAGAAGCCTCTTACAGTCACGCTTGGTTCGCTCTATGGTGGCGAAAACAAATATTGCGGCGTCTAACGACACCGCTGGGATCGGGGACGAACTTGGCGAACATCAACACGTGGTGTGACGTGAACTCGAGTGCGGTCGGCGTCCATGCCCTGCATCAGATCACCGTCACGCCGGGCAAGCTGGCCAACGGCATGAACGCCGTCGCGGCGACATTGCCGGAGCATTATGTCGCCGCCCATCATCTGGCGCGCGTGTTGCGGCGACAAGGCAAATCTCAAGCCGCTGATCTGGTTGAAGCGAGGCTGCCGACGACCAAGCAACTGCGCTCCGGCGATCTGGGAGAGATTCTCGGCACAGCTTTCGTCAACGAGCTCACCACTTACGAGATCGGTGTTCTTCGTCTGCAGTGGAAGGACCATCGCAACATGGCGATGCGTGGTGACGATCTGATCGGCATTGCGGCGGACGCCAAGGGGCAAGCCTTGTTTTTGAAGGGAGAAGCCAAGAGCGGTGCCAACATGGCCAAAGCGACGATCACGGCTGCTCGCAAGGGCCTAGCTTCCGCTGACGAACGGCCCACGCCGCATGCGCTCCTGTTCCTGTCCGAGAAATACCTGGCGGCAGAGCGAACCGACATTTCGGATCTTATCGACGACGCCACCCTGGATCGGACCGTTGAGCTCAAGCAGGTCGAGCATCTGATGTTCACCTTCACCGGCAACGCGGCCGGGGGGCTGCTGACCACGGAACTTCAGACCTACGCCGGTACGGTCAAGCAGATCGCCGTGAACTTCCACATTCCAACCCACCAGACCTTCATCCAGAACGTCTTCGACACGGTGATCGCAAATGGCCGCTGAAATCGAGACGATCACTGCGGCCCTCAACCGCGCGACCGAACAAGGATTCCGCAACCAGCTGCTGGCGCGCGGACAGGCCAGAGCCATGATCTGGCGTGACGGCGCCGTGCCTGATGACGGCCCGCGCTTCGCTGATGGATTGAGCTATGACCTGCTCGCCTACGGCTACAGCCTTTTGACCCATGCGCTTCGTCTGTTGGAAGCCGATGGGGATCGCGAGCTGGCGCGAACGGCCTGTTCGGTGGCAGCGGAGGCGATCGAGGCAGTCATCGCCAACGGGCGCGACGATGAGGAGCAAGGCTTTCATCGGCTGATGGCGGCCGCCGCCTATCATATCGGCCGTTATTCCGCCCGTGCGTTTTCGCTATTGGCGCCATTCCAAAACGACGAAGCGTCGAACCTGGCACCGGTCGAGCAGGCGCTCGCCCTGCTCATGTTGCGCAAACTCGATGACCTCAACGATCTCGTCAGTGGTTGGGCCACCAGCGAGGCCGCTTCCGATCGTGTGCTGGCGGAACAGTTGGGCAACGCCCTTCCCTCTGAAGCCTGGGCTGAAGGTCCTGACAACGCCGACGACGCGCTCATGGATGTCGCCAACACCGTCCTGACCCAGGCCTTCATGTCTTCGGTCAGCGCGGCGCTGCTGGCGTTTGAGCGTGGGGATCGCGTGCTCTTGTCGAGCGCACTGGAAGGGTTCGACACAGGCCTGGAAGACGCCAGCACGTTGAACATGGTGCCCCAGTGGTGGGCGCATCGGCTCGCCCGTCACCTGTTCAATGAACTGTGGGACTGCAGCTTCCATCAGGTTCTGCCCCTGCAAGGTCCGCCGGGATGGGCGAGTCTACGCGAACTCTTCATCGCATCGCTCCACCACCGGTCACGCGCGGAGATCGACTTGTGGCCCTCCCAGATCGGCGCGGCGGCACAAGCCCTGACAAGCGATGACAACCTAGTCGTTTCTTTGCCGACAAGCGCTGGCAAGACTCGCATAGGCGAGCTCTGCATCCTCGCTTGCTTGGCCGCCGGCAAGCGCGTGATGTTCATCACCCCGCTGCGGGCCCTGTCAGCCCAGACGGAGGTGTCGCTAAATCGGACGTTCCGACCTCTCGGGAAGACGGTGTCTGGCCTCTACGGCAGCATCGGTGTCAGCGGGGCTGATAAGGGCCTCCTGACGGATCGCGACATCGTCGTGGCGACCCCGGAGAAGCTCGACTTCGCCCTGCGCAACGATCCGTCTCTACTCGACGATGTCGGACTGGTGATCCTCGACGAAGGCCACATGATCGGGCTGGGCGAGCGCGAAGTTCGCTACGAAGTCCAGATCCAGCGACTGCTTCGCCGCGCTGACGCCGATCAGCGCCGCATCGTCTGCCTGTCTGCCATCCTACCGGATGGCGACCAGCTTGAGGATTTCGTGGCCTGGCTGTCGCGCGATTCCGCAAACGGGCTTGTACAGAAGGACTGGCGTCCGACGCGGCTGCGCTTTGGAGAAGTCGACTGGAGCCCTAACGGGGCTAGGCTCAAGATCACCGTTGGCGATGAAACGCCCTTCGTTCCCAAGTTCTTACTCCCGCGCGTGCCTCCGAAGGGCAAACGCAAGGAAGCCTTCCCTCGAGACCAACGCGAGCTGGTGCTGGCGACGACCTGGCGGTTGATCGAAGATGGTCAGACCGTGCTGATCTACTGCCCGCGTCGCCGATCGGTAGAGCCGTTTGCCAAGGCCATCGTCGATCTGCATAGCCGCGGCCTGCTTGCCCCCCTGCTGGAAGCTGACGACGCTCGTCTGGACAAGGCTCTGACGATCGGCGCCGAGTGGCTGGGCGACGACCATGTGCTGTTGCAGTGTCTGCGCCTGGGCGTCGGCGTTCACCACGGCGCCCTGCCTACCCCTTACCGGCGCGAAGTCGAGGCGCTGCTACGTGATGGCGTGCTCAAGGTGACGGTCTCGTCGCCGACGTTGGCTCAAGGGTTGAACCTGGCCGCGACGGCGCTGGTGTTCCACAACCTGCACCGCGATCGAAACGTGATCGAGCCGCACGACTTCAGGAACATCGTAGGACGCGCAGGCCGCGCCTTCGTCGACGTCCAAGGCCTTGTCCTTTATCCCATGTTCGACCAGCACGCCTCGCGTCGGATGAACTGGAACTCGCTGATTAATGAGACCGCTGGGCGCGAGATGGAGAGCGGCCTGCTGAGACTGGTCATCGCCCTGCTGGCGCGCATGCAGCGCAAACTGGGCACGCAGGATGTTCAGTCCCTCCTCGACTACGTCGTCGGTATGCACGCTTGGGACTTCGCCGCCGTGCCTGGCGAAGCTGCCGAAGCCATCGCCTTGGAAGCGCGAACGTGGGCCTCGCACGTTGCTTCGCTGGACACCGCCTTGTTGAGCCTGCTCGGCGACGACGATGTCGCCGACGCTGACGTCGAGGCCAAGCTGGACGAGTCGCTTGCCAGCTCGCTGTGGGCGCGCCGGATTGCGCGGCGCGCAGACCACATCCAAAACCTG
The DNA here is from genome assembly GCF_016463485.1 of Brevundimonas sp. GTDB lineage: Bacteria > Pseudomonadota > Alphaproteobacteria > Caulobacterales > Caulobacteraceae > Brevundimonas. The sequence goes on along the minus strand of NZ_JAEMRD010000024.1, from coordinate 27,764 downwards.
ATACGCAAAGCCCTCCTCGAGCGCGCGCAGTTCATCTGGGCGCGGACCACCCCCGAGCAACGACGCGGCTACTTCCTGGCCGGCGTCGGCCTTACGACCGGCCAGCTTCTGGACGCCCGGTCTAACGACCTGATCGAACTGCTCATACAGGCGAATGGCGCCCTGAGCGGTCGGGAGGCGGACATCGCCATCGAAGCGCTGACCGCATTCGCCGAGATCGTCTTCGACATCTCGCCGTTCACGCCCAACGCCATGGTGGATGACTGGCGAGAACTGCTTCGGGCTTGGCTGGAGGGTCGACCGATGGGCGAGATCGCCCATGGCGAGAGCGCGACCCTGCAGTTCGTCGAGGACGCCTTCCTTTATCGACTGCCTTGGGCCCTGGAATCTGTTCGGGTGCATGGACTGGCCCGCGGTTATCAGACCGACCAAGGTCTCGATCTGTCAGATTTCGAGCTCGGCCTCGCGGCCGGAGCGGTCGAGACGGGCGTCCTGAACGCCAACACCATCTTCCTGATCCAGTCCGGCTTTACCTCGCGATCCGGCGCTCAGATCGCCGTCGATGGTACTGGCGCGCGTTTCGACAATCTGACCGAGCTGCGGGCATGGACTCGCACGCCGCAGGTCTTGGCGCTGAGCGGCAACCCCGCTTGGCCGACACCTGAGACCCACGACCTCTTCAAGGACTTCCTCGAAGGCCTGAGGCCCGAACGGATCGAAACCTGGAGTCGGCAAGACCATCACGGAATGGTCGTGTGGAGCGATCAAGCCCCGGCTGATGGGACCGCGCTCCGTATTGCTGAAGGCAGCGACGACGTCGTGCTCGATGTCGATCACCAGCGCATCGGCACGTTGTTCGGTCGCGTTTCGCCAGACCGCACCGGATTGCTCCAGCTCACAGCGCGTCAAGGGGGTGTCGATCTGGTCTATCTGGGGCCAGCCGATCTGGAAGCCGTGATCATGTAGGACTCTACGGCGTCACGCCATCAAGCCGGGCGGAGGCCTGAGCGCTTGAAGGCGTTACCGGCGTCGGCTTTTTAGTCGAGGCGGTGATCCGACACGTCGGCTCCGTCGGGTGGGGGCCGAGCTCCTGCGCCCACGGTGTTGGAGCCAGACCTTGTCCGGACAGACCAATGCGCAGTCGTCCGACGCCGTCCACCGCGGTTTGGGCAGCAGCCCAGGACGCTTACCTAGAAAATGCGTGAGACCTTGACGTCCACCCGGCTGCGGGCTGCATAAACCTTCGACGCTGAAATCTTCATCACGAGTACATCGTCACGAAAGACGACCCCGTTGCAGCCATCAAGGATGGACTTGATGATGTTGTCGAGATCAGGCGCCTTGGTCGGCATGATCCGCCCGGCGATCATCTGGGCGTAACGAGAACGGGTAGTGGAAGCGACTGGCTCGATAAAGACTTCGATCTCTACAAACACAGGGTCATCGATGCGATCGTGCCCTTCCATGGCTTCGCTGGCTGCGAGACGCACGAGGCTTTCATACGCCACCGTTTTGCTGTCCTTGAAGCGCTGAACCTTGCCCATGAAGGCGCGGGCACTGGGCCTGGCTTTCCCACGGGGCGCACCGGGGACCGAGAAGGTGATGGTGTCAGAGACGTTGGGGGATGTGTTCCTTCCAACCGTCAAGGTAGCGATGGTGGCAATGGCAGGCATATGAAACTCCTTGAAAACAGCCGGATTAGATCTCGGCACGTGTGGGTGGGTCAGGCGGCGCGGCGGCCTGAGCGCTCGAAAGCGGCGCTGACGTCGGATTGGTAGTCCGGACGGTGATGGCCGTAGACCTTCTCCAAAGTCCGCGGCGTCATGCCGAGATATTGAGCGGCGCGGCGCAGCGGGACATCGGCCTCCATCAGCCAGGTCGCCGCGGTATGCCGCTGCCAGTGCGGGGTCACCGCATCAGGCAGGCCTGCGTCGGCGACGATCCCGTGGAAGCCCTTGCGGATGCGTCCGCGGATGGCGCGACCGCCGTGATGCAGCACGGTCTCGATCGACGGCAGGCCCGCCTTTGCGCGCTGGAGGTTCAAGGCGTCGTCCTGACGGCGCCAGCGGTGCATATGGCGCAAAAGGCGCTTTGGGATCCGGCACATCGGCCGCCGTTTGGTAGGGTGGTCGGCCTCCTTGCGGCCGCGCCGGTAGATCCAGCCCTTGTCCAGATCGACCCATGCGCAGTCGTCCGATGGCGTCCACCGCAGCTTGGGCAAAACGCCGGGACGGGTGCCGGTATAGATGCCCATCAAGACGAACCGGACGAGATGAGCGCGGTTGGACCGGGTCGACATCGCCGTCTCGCGCCAGCGCCCGTTGACCAGCCGCCAGCCACGCGCGGCGCGCAGGAGAGCGGCGACCTGGTTGCGGCTTAGCGCGTCGCGCGAGCCAAGGATCGCCGCGGGATAGGTGAACTCCGGTTTGCGCGTCAGAGGATATTCGGCGGCCCAGTAAGTGACGGCGGCCGACAGATCCTCAAGTTCGCGGCGCGCGCCGGCGGGGGTCACCAGACGCGCGCGCGATGGATCCTTGAACGTTTTGATCGGCTGGCTCGACCGATGCGCAACATACGCCTGGCAGCTACTGCGGCGAATCTCGCCCAGTGTTTTGCCGCCCCACCAGTCGAGGATGGCCGTCAGGCGCGCGCTGGCCGAGCCCGGGTCGGCGACCTTGGGAGCCTTCTCGCGGGCATAGAGAGCAACCACTTCGTCGACCAGCACCTCCTCAGGGTGTTGGGCGCGATCGGTCGCACGCGACGCGGCCTTGCGCGCCGTTACGTATTCGGCGAGCGCGATTTGAGCGTCTTCAAGGCGCTCCGGGCCGCAGCCTGTGCTGATGTTTTTCTGACCGTCTCGGATGAAGTAGACGGCGGCGACCACCCGTCCTGATTTCGGGTCGATACGGCCGTCGCGAAGGTAGAGGCGTGCGCCTTTTGCCGGCCTACCCACTGGTGCAGCTCGAACAAGCCACGCAGGCTGGCGGGCGTGACGAAGAGCCGGCCCGCGACTTTCGCTGCGCGCAGATGGCCTTTACGGATTTCGTTGCGCAGCGAAGAGAGCGTGAGTGGTCCGTCGGGGAAGAAGACCGCCACCGCTTCGACCAGGGTGAGTGGCTCGTCGTCGCCCCAGTCGCGCGGGTCTGGCCGAAACTGGCTCCGGCCTGGGCGTACGGGCGGAGGAGCGCTGTGAAGGGGCTCACTCTTCACTTGCCCCGGCCACGGCGTTTCTTGATCGTCTGGATATAACGCTCGGCGTTGTACCAGCCGTAGCGCGTCTCGGCCGCCGGCGGCTTGCGGCTGTGGACGCGAATGGACGCCACGGTGTTTTTGGACAGCCAGCGGCTGATCATCGCCTCCGTCTCAACGGTCGCTGCGCCCGTCTCAGGGTCGGACAGGCGCAGCGACAGACCCAGCGGCATACGGAACTCGGAGGTTTTCACCGTGCCGAACAGATGACGCTTAACGGCATCCGCCAGAGACGGCGCGGCGGCCTCGACGTAGAGGAGCGTGCCGGCTTCCAACAGAACGATGTGGTCGGGGCCGCCCTCGGTGGTGAAGACGGTTTCGCGCAGGCTGATAATCAGGTCGCCAGGACCGGACGGGAGACGCGTGTCGAGCAGGCACGACAGGTGGTAGGTTTCATAGTCACGCATGGGAATGCCTTTCATTGGAAAGCCTCTGGACACAGAGTCCGAATATTGGGAAAAACGCAGAATTAACGGTGTGATCACTGGAGACGAGATGGCCCGCCTGCCCGCTTTGATCGACGCTCTGACGCTTTGCGATGATCGCCCCCGCGGTACGATTGATCACGTCGCCAGAACCCTGCGCGAGGCCGGCCTGATCCAAACCACCAAGCGCGGCCGAGGCGCAGCCGAGATGACGGCATTGGACGCCGCCGCCCTGTTGCTGGGCCTGTACGGGCTGGCAGATGCTTCCCCCGACGCGATCGCCCAAGTGCAGGTCCTTGCGGATCTGAAGCGATTTGGCAGAGCGACCCGGAAAGGGTCTCCGTTCGGGGAACACGACCCGCTCCCCGACGTGTTGCGCCCAGTCACAACCGCTGCGAGACTTCTGGACGCAGTGGCCGCCTTGATCGAGTTGGCGCCTCTTCTGCACCCAAGCACCGGCGAGAAGGACGTGATGCCGACGGGACGGTTCCAGGCCGAATTGGATCTTCGGCGACCCCGCTTGAGCGCGAGCATCCAGATAATCTGGCGGTCCGAGGCGCCTGATCGGCAAGGAATCACCGTGAGCTACCATCCCGCCGGTCGTCCGGCGGGCCGTAGCCCCACGGAGGAAGCTTACGCAGTAACGACCCGGGTGATGCGGCCGGTTTTCGCTACGCTTCATAGTACGTTGTTTCCACAAGCGGAGTCGGGACTTCGGACTTAGGTCTGTCTCCGATGAAAATGCGGCGCGTGGCTTCGATGATGAACTCGCCATTCATGCCAGTGACGTTGTCCAGACGACGACGTTCGCGCTTCTCCATGGCGTGACGCGCCATCTCGGTGTTGTTCACGAAGTAGTGCTTCAGCGTACGGTGAACGGTATCGATGTCGTGGCTGGTGATGGTTGAGATTTCCAGCGCGTTGCAGTCCGCCTTGGCCAGTTCACAGATGACCGTGTGACGCAGCTGACGAAGCTGAAGCTTCTGATCGAAGCCTGGAACGCTCTTGCGGATACGGGTGTAGGCCTTCGACAACTCGGGCCCGGTGAAGGGTTTGCCCGTGTCGCCTTTGGGGAACATCCATTCGCCCTCACGATAGTTGTCGTCGAGCACGCGACGGGCGGAACGGTTGAGGATCTCGATTTCGATCGGGCGTTCACCCTTGACGCAGCGGTAGCGGAACACACCATTCTTGTAGTGGGTCCCGTAGCGGAAGTTGCGCACACTCTGCAGGCGTTGGCCGATCTCCCACTGCGAGATCATCAAAAGAGCCAGGCCGCGCTCACCCGTCTGGATGGCGGCGGTGACCGCGCAGTGCAGCTCACCAGGCGACCACAGGCGGATAGGTGCATCAGGGATCCGGGACTTAGAGGCAACTTCCATCCCCGCAGAGCGCCAGCCCTCACGGATAGCCTTACGAATGAGAACGCTGAGCTCTTGGAACGCCTTCTTGCGCTGGTGAGGGCTTTTGAGGCGAGCCTTGATGATTTTGTCAGTCTGGGATTCCACCACGACCGACGGCGCCAACGAAGGATCTCCGCCAAACATCTTGAGCAGGGTCTTTTGTGTCGAGGCATAGGTGCGCCTGCTGGCCGGCTTCAGGTCTTCCCAGGACAGTTCCCGACGCAGCTCGATCAGATGCTCCCAGGAGCGTTCAATCTTGGGGGGCACAGTATCGTTGGGAGCGAACTCACCGGCCCGCATGGCTTCCAGCTGGCGAAAGAGCTCGTCGGCACGCTGTTCGACCTGCGCTTCCTGCGCGGCCGTCATCTGCTCGAGGACAACGCTGTCGCGGCCGTCGACCAGAATCGGGATGGTCTTCTTCCAGCCCTTGGGGCAGTTGCGGCGCACCGCAAAGCGGAACTGAGATGTCCCGTCCAAGCGATGGCGGACACCCACACACGTACCGTAGTTCTTGATCATATGACCTCCAGATTGTTGCAAAACTCCTTCCATTCCGTGTTTTTCCCAGAATGAATCCGAGTGTCTATTCTGTGTTTTTCCCAAAATCAACCCCCTTTGTGACGACGGCGGCGAAGCGCCGCCAGTCGACGCTCGGTTTCCAGCGTGTGCGACATCGGCACCGGCTCCTTCGTCAGAGCGGCGATGACGGCGAGGCGTGCGAACAGCGACTGACGACCATGATCGATCGGGGTCGGCAAACGCCCGCTCGCCACACGACGCCACAGTGTCGCCCGCGAGATTCGCGCCAGCGCCATGACTTCCGCCGTTGTCAGCCGCTGTGCGGCAGCCAGGTCTTGCGGCTCGGCGTCGCTCATCAGTTCAGGCTCGCGCGGTCGATGGGCAGGCCGCGCATGCGCTCGCGCATCAGCATCAAGACTTCGGCGCCTTGGCGGTCATTGCGGAACTTGATGTTGAGGGCCGGGTGGCGGCTGGCGATCAGGGCCTTCTCAATCTTCATGGCGTGGCGCGACACGCGTGCCGCCACCGAGACGTTAGCTTGGACCCAGGCGCTCAGCTTCAGCTCGCTCTCGCGTTCGAAGCCGAAGTAACGCTCGCCAGGGCGAGGCCAGACGACGAGGCCGAGTTCCTCGGCCAGCACCGCTCCCAAGGACATGCGAAAGGTCGAGATGCAGGTGTCGTCCGACAGATGGCACTTCACGCGGGTGCGCAGGCTGTCTTCCGTGGCACCCAGGTAAAGGATGGCGCGCTTGCCCAGGCGCAACGGATCGAGCTTCAGGCTGGCGCGGCGCAGCGCCGGCTCCAACGCCTCGGGGTTATCCAGCAGCATGGCGTAGACGCCGCCAGTCTCGGGCAGCATGCGGGCGTGATCGCGCATCGCACGGGCGGGTTGAATCAGATAGGTAGACGTCATAGTGTGAAGGCTCCTTTTGCCCATATGGGCGAAAAGTGCCCAGTGACATCCAGCTAGCATGTCGGAACCTGATGGTCAATAACCGCCCACATGGTAATTTTTCGCCCACGACAGTGCAGCTCCTTGCGGCGCGTGCCGGGCTCGGGCTGTCAGTCGAGGCCCTGGCGAAAGAAGCCGGGCTGGGCGTGAACACGGTGCGCCGCGCGGAGGCCGGCGGCATGCAAGTCCTGACAGCGGCTAATGCCGAGCGCTTGGTTGCGACGCTCGAGGCGATGGGAGTCACATTCCTGCACGCCGATGCGTCGGGGCCCGGCCTGCGTTTCGCCAATGCGCCTGGCCCTATCGCAGAGCCTGACTGAACGCATTGTGTCGCGAACGTCCTCCCCCGGCGGCTGACCCAAGGCTCAGGCGCGATTTTGATAGACGCCTGCGTGGTGACTCGAAGCGGGGTTCCGTCCGTGGTCCCGGCATTGGTGGTCGATGCCAGGGGCTCAGTCGTGATCACCATGATCGATGCCTGACCGAGAGCACGAAGATGGCCTCCCGAGCCGTCCCGCTTTCGACCTGATGTGCAGCGCCGACGCTTTGCCTGACCTTTAGATCGATACCGCCTGTTGTTCCATCAGCGTGGGCGAGGTCGCCATCGCAGGCGCCGATGCCTTCGCGCCGTCCCTTGGGGCAGCGAGGCCGCACGACCTCCAAAACGCACTCGCCAGCTCCGGCGGACACCCCTGTCCGACGAGAGTCCGACATCGAGTCCGACGGCTGCCGCCAGAAGCGAGAAGCGCAGCCTTAAAATCTTTCGAAATCAGCCGGTTGACTGGCCCCCCGACGCAGCCCGGGAAAAAGTTTTCGGGGTCAATTCCAGTCCGGCAGAGGCGAATATTTTCAATGGCTTAGGAGAAGCGACGATTTCGAACTGACGCACACTGTCTCAAGCAGTCTCAGGCTGACGCACACCTGTCCGACGTGTGAGGCGACGCTGGCTTCACCACCAAACACCCCTATTAGAAGGATCACCTATATGAGCCGCACCACGCCAAGCTTCGGCCACCCGCCATCGCCGATGGGGCCTTGGAAGAGCAGCCCGTTCAACGCCGAAATGGCACCGACCGCAGCCGCTAAGCGGGCTGGAGCGTTTTCGAACCCGCTGTATCTTGGTCTGCTCGTCAAGCTGCCAGACCCTGACGGGGTTGGCTCGGTCGAGCTGGAGCATCCCGGTTACATTCGTCAGATTGTCGACCTCACCCCCCGCAGCGCCAGTCACCTGACGATCCCGCGTCACGTGCAGTTCGAGGTGCAGGGCTGTCCCTCGGTGATCGGGCTGGCCCTGTTCAATGCCGACGCTGTCGCAGAAGCCTACGGCGTCCTGCGCAGTCATTGCATCACGTGGCAGCGTCCTCAAAAGTTTGAGTTCGCGTCACACCAGATCCTGGTCAAGCGCCCGACCCGTCCCGTCTGACGGGGGCCGGCGATCCTGTGCTCCCGCAGAGTCCCCGGCCATCTCGCCCCACATCCAAACCACGCAGGCCGTTCTGCTCGGCTGCATTCCAAGGTCAACTCCATGACTACGAACAACACCAATAAGGCCAGCCCCGCTCACGTGCCCGGAGCGCCGTACCCCATTCCTTTCGATACGCCTGAAGCCGGCAACATTGTCATGCTCAACGGCCGTGAAGGCCTGCACCAAGCCGTGAAGGAGGGTAGTTATGGCCGTTGGACGTTCCGAGCGCTGAACATCGACGGTAAGCCCCTGGTCACCGCCAGCGCAGGTGAGATGATCACCTTCGATCTGCCCATCTACTTCTGCTTTGCTTCACGCCATCCCGGCGAGATCGTGGCGCTGGTGAGCGGTCCGGACTTCGATGTCACGTACAACCCGCCCGAAGTGGCCGCGTCGCTCTTCCAGAAGGTATACTCCGGTGCGTTGATCCAGTTCGCTGAGCTAGCGAAGGCGGCCGGGTTCGACACGGTCGAGCTGACGAACGGCTACGTACCGTGGGAGGGCACGATCGAAGAGCTGATCGAAGAGTGCCGCGAGCTGGCGGCTGGAAACTCTGCATAACAACTTGGTCGGCTGGCCGAGTTCAGCCGACTACTGTCCCAGCCTGCGGCCACGCCCAGTCAACGGAGCCAACGATTCCAGACGTCGACATCCGGATGGGCTTTTGTAGCGAGTGATCCACATAGAGCGTCGGGCGCACCGACTTTTGCTTAGCAGTCGTTACAGATAGCACAGTCCGGTTGCTAACCCTTCTGTAGCGATCGCTTGGTATAGCTGTCGGTGGGGCAGCTGGCATATTGAGCGATCGCTATGGAAATCAGAGGGCCCCGCGGCAGACCTCGACAGTTCGATCGTGAGAAGGCGCTGGGCGAAGCGATGAAGCGCTTCTGGCTGCTCGGGTACGACGCTACTTCGATGCGGGATTTGGGGGAGGCGATGTCCTTATCCCAGCCCAGCATCTACGCAGCCTTCGGCAACAAGGCTCAGCTGTACTTGGAGACGATCGACGCTTTCGAACGGGGAGTATCCTTCCTCGACATGTCGGCTCTTACGAACGCGCCGAGCCTGTCGGAGGGCGTCGACCGCCTGCTCGAAAATCTTATCAGGCGCCTCACGAAAACTGGATCACCGAAAGGCTGCATGATCCTGAGCGGGACTGTCGCCGCCCTAGGCGAACAGAGCACGCTTACCTCGCGCCTGATAGAGCGCCGGGGTGACTATGAAACCGCATTATTTGCCGCGCTTCAGACTTGGCTGCCGGGGCACAAGACGAAGGTCACGGCAGCAATGCTAACGATCTTCGCGCGCGGCTTGTCGGACCGGGCACGAGACGGCTGCCGCGCACCTGAGCTTCGACGATCAGTATCGGAGTTCTGCTCGCTCGTTGGGAGCGGCGCATAGCGCCGCACGGCTTACTAACCTTCCATGTCGGCACGACCTGATCCGCGGGAATGGTTCCGATCTGAAGGCATGTCAGTCGGCCGGCTGAGCGTCACTAAAGTTTAGATCTCTCCGGCACTGCCTCAGCCGCCCGCTCGATCAAACCCGTACGGCGGCACTGGCAGGCGCCCAGACTGTCTTAACCGCGCGTCGGTGCCACCAGCTTTGTTTTCCGGCCGCCGTCAACCCGCGGGCCGCCGCACTCGCGCCGGTAAACTATGGCATCTCATGGCGCGTTCGGCACCCACGACTCGCACTATCTCATCTGCATGATGGTCAGGCACACACATTCGGGCACCGGTCAAAGCGGCGAACAGTACGTCGCCGAGGTCCTCACCGCAGGCGCTGCGGACCTCGGGTGACAAGAGCAGATCCACTGTTGAAAGGACCGTGAGCGTTTCGAAACGTTTCGCAGCGATCTGGGTGGCCTTTCGCTCGTCGATCAACGCGCCTGCGCCTAGCCTATAAGCGCAGGCTAGGGTGGCGGCCTCGCCGTCGTCGAGGGTTTCGGCTGCAGCGCCGCTTACAAGAGAAAGGAACAGCGCCTCATCCTCGGCCGCAAGAGCCACGACCTCGGTCAGACCCATGTGGAGCAGCCCCGCCATTTCGTCGGCGGCCTGGCGTCCCTTTGATCGACCGCGCTCCAACTCGGCCAGCGCCACGTCAGTTATGCGCAAGGGAACCGACGTGGCGCTAAGGATGACATGCGCGCGCTCGGTGGCAATGAGATTAATCCAAACACTTGCGTCCGCGATTCTCATGCGCGTCGCCTCAGCCTAGGAGCCGAGGTGAGTCGTCGCGGCCGACCTCCTCGTCCTGATAAGCATTGATCAGAGCTCTCACGTCGACCCGATCAAGCTGAAGAAGTCGGGCGATTTGACCTTCGCTGAGCAGCGACTTGGCCCACGCCTCTCCTACCAACAGGCCGACCCGCATCGACACCGGTCGAGCGGCGTCTACGCGTCCCTCATCGGACGAGATCGCCTCCCCAAGAACTTGCCGCGCCTGCTCGTCGGTGATGCCGCCGTTGTTGGCGAACCAGTCCCAGGTTCCGGCCTTAGTCAGTCCGATCTCCTCCAGCCGTCTAACCATGGCCTCGCGCGAGACGCCGAACAGGTGAGCCATCACAATAACGTGGCGCCGGGTGAGCTGAGTCGCGCCGACGGTGACCGACTTGAATTGGGCCATCACGGCGCGGGCTGGGGTGAGCAAGGCCTTGGCGAAAGCGATGGCGTATCTCTCCTCGCGGCTGCTTTCGGGCGACCCCGCATACAGAGCGTCTGGATGCTTCCGGGTTGAGACGAAGTGACCGAGTTCATGCGCGGCGGTCTGCGCTCGGCGATCTTTGGGATGCGACGCGTTCAACAGAATGCAGGCACCAGCGATGTCGTCGAAGGCGTAGAGGCCGGAGATCTTTGGCGGCAATCTGCGGGTGAAGATTCGCGCGCCCAGCTGGAACTCCAGAACCGAGACGATGTCCTGGACCGGCCCGGTCCCTATCCCGAGCCAATGGCGAAGTTCGGCCGCATCCTGCTCGGCTTGAAGAACCACATTTCCTGGTAACAGAGGTCGCTCGGGCGGGTCGTTGCGAACACGCTGCACACCTAGCAGAGCCTCGAGCTCCAGCTCGGCTTGGACTAGGGTGGTTAGCAGCTCTACCGCCCCATCAACTGCCGCATCAGGCTCGCCGGTGCGGCGGAAGCGCGGCTTGAGATCGATCTGCACCGCTTCGCGCCGCAGTAGGGCGTTGACCGATACGCTGTAAGCGGCAGCGAACCTTTGCAGTTCATCAAGGCGGGGCCGGCGCTGTCCTTGTTCGATGGCTACCACGGTTGTCCGAGCGATCTGAAGAGTTTCTGCCGCGGCGGCTTGGGTTATACGTGCCGCCTCGCGGGCGAGGCGTAGGCGCTCGCCGATCTCTTCTTGGGTGAGATCGTCGGTCATGATCGCGCGCTTGCGAGTTGCGACACGAACGATCGGGGCCCGAGGGCCTTCCTGAAGGCGCGCCATTCCTCGGCGTGCCGCTCCAACATCATACGCAACTGCTCTTCTACCTGTATCGGGTCGCTACTTAGGGCTTCAGCGGCATCCCGTGCGGCACGCTGAAGCTGACGCGCGTGTAGAGGCGATTCCACCAAGTCCGCCAAGTGGTCCATGTGAAGTACGCCCGCGACGGCATATGCCCGCAGCGCCGGGGTGAGCTTGACGAACCCGTCGACGACGCCGTCCTCATACTCCTCGGCCGACAGGCGTTCCCAAACGTAAGCACTGGCAGGCTCGTCAATGCCAGCCGACAGCATACTGACCCTACGCAACATACAGGCGGCGCAAACACCGCACTGGCGACGTTTGCCGTCGAACCCGGTCTGCCGCGATTGCTGCCAGCAGGAGCGGGTGTCATGCCAGCTCGGCGGTTGCGCAAGGGCGTCCGCGGCCCGGAGTGTTTCGCCTTTGGTGCTGAACAGCCGAGGATAGTCGTAGCTGACAGCCCATCCGGTCAGGGCCAACAGAAGTCGTTCCATGCGACGCGAGAAGGTCGGATGAACACGATAATCGGGGTAGATCTGGCCGCTGACCGCGAGCATCGGCCCGAAGGCGCCCTGCCCGCTCTCGGTGACGACGATCCGTCTGACCTTGGCCAGGATGGCAGCGATGCCGGTCACGGCGGCGAACTTGAAGCCACGCGAGCGCGCGGAAGTCTCGACACGTTCGCTGGAGTTCACCTTGTACGGCACGATGGCGAAGGGCTGCCTCTTCCTCTTGCTGCGGGGCTGATCGACGCCGCCCGAGCCGAGTCGGACACGCACGAGGCCTGCCGCGCCCTCTTTCGCCGCCACGAGCGCATGCACGGCACGGGAATCTAGACCATCACTATAAGGCATGATGGTGGTGACGCCACCCGCGAGGTCGAGAGTGGAGTTCCGCCGCTCGACTGCTTTGCGACGCGGCATGAAGGTAAACCGCCAGACATCGCCAGTCAGGTAGCCGAGGGCGTTTTCGAGCGCGGCTTTGACCGCTTCGCTGTTCCAAAGCCCAGGATCGTGCACGGCGACGCGTAGGTCGAAGTGGCGGCTCCACTGGCGCAGCGGACGCCGTTTGACTGCGTCGCAGAACTCAGCGGCGCCGGCGACCACAAGCAGATCGATCAGCGTCGGATTCCAATCCGCGAAGAAATAGTTCTCGAGCCCCTCGGTGTCGAGTTCGATCACCTCACCGATAACGGCGGCGGACGAGCCATTGCGAACGGTCACGCCTGGCTCGAGAACGTCCACCAAGAAGGTCGGCTGCTCGCCGATGATATTGAGCGCGGTCACAGGGCTACTCCTTCATCCAGGCCGCTGCGGTCCGCCTTCGCGGTCAGGGCGCGGTGCCGTGCTCCGCTCGCGAGACCCGATGCCAGTTGCGCCAGTTCCCCAGAGGTGATCGCCGCCGCAAGGTGGTTGCGCAGACGCCCGGCGTCCGGCGAACGCTCGCGGTGGTAGTGTTCCTCCATCTGCCGGGCACCTCGGATCGCCCGGTCCTCGAGGAAATGTTCGATGCTCTTCTCGTAGGCGGCCGCGCCAAGCTTAGCGTCGCGCGCTTGGTCGTGGGCGTGGTCCGCCAGTAAAGCCTCCATCGGATTGCTGGCTTGCGCGCGCAGACGTTTGGTTTCGGAGACAGCGATCTCGGGAAAGAGGCGGCCACGATCGTCATCGCCGAGCGCGGTCTTTACCGCTTCGGCGAAGTCTGCACGGATCGATTTCCACTCTTCGACCAGAGGAGGGCGAAACGCCTCCGCGACCTCCGTGACCGTATGCGCGGAGTTCTCGGCGATCTTGGCCAAGCTCTTCCACGTCTTGCTCATATCTAGGGTGCGGTACGGCCCATCACTCATCGTAGATCTCCAGTGATAACACTGTCGCTCGAACTATCTGACATTGTCAAGATCCGTGATACCAGCATCTGACATTGACGTGCGAGAGCCGACACGTTCTGCGCTAGTATGCTTGCGGGCGATTATTCTTGTGCGGCGCGCAGATGCGCCGAGCTACGGGCTGAAGCCGCGGTCAGCGATCTTGATGTGGTTGCTATTGAAGACCTGGGGCGTCGCAGGAATCGTTCGGTCCCATGGCTCTAGGAGGCGACAGGCATGCGTGACATCAGCTGCCGTCTTTTCCTCGTTGGCGGACATGTTCAGCACGAGGAGCCGATTTCGATGGATCAGTCTTGGCCTGCGTCGACGATCAAGCGAAACCCTTCCGACTTTCTTCACGGGCGGCAGACGAGGTGCACCGTGGGCCACGTCGGCCCGGTACACAGCACCACAGCGCAGTCAAGGCAGACGACGTCGATGTTCTCAACCTATCTCTCGATGCCATGAAAGCGAAAACGGGAGTTTATGGCTTAGGGCTCGACCGGGCGTCCTTCAAAACAATAGAGTCTTACGCCAGCAAGATGTCGGAAACAGAGAGGGTAGCGCCTTCGAAACGAGCCTTCCATTCTCTATCCCAGCAGCCCCAACCATCGTGGAGGGGGCGAACTGAAGATAGGTTATGAACGAAGCTAAGAGGCCTCTGAGCCCGAGACATCTGGCCAATCGAAATTCTAGACCAAACCACTCCGGCCAGTTCCGAGAATCGAGGATCCAAGAAAGCGGTGCGCGGCACATCGCCCCCCTTCCGCCCAATGCGTGGGGCGTATTCATAACCGCCACCAACAACCTCGCCTTCCTCGTTGAGTGTCACGAGTTGGTCTCCAAAGGGATAAACGGCGCTCAATATCGTTGGTAGTGGTCGATCAGACGCATACAAACCAAAGCGACCCGCGCTGATCGCAATGATGCGGAGATCGTCCGCACCGAATAGACCTTGGGCAGCGTAGCGCGCCATGGCTTGGTGCTTGGTCCATAGGGCGCTGGTCATCCTCAGCTCGGCCTGCCGTCCAGGGAAAACGCCGACGCCACCACCCTCGTTAATGGGAACCGGTCCCCGAACCTGATCTGGTCCGTCATCGCCCGGCCCCGGAGCGATCGCCTCGATCCAGATTCTGCGATCTCCATCTATGACGCAGAGGTCAGGCTGCCCACCTTCGCGCAAGCGCTCCACCGTAGGACGAAGCGCCTTCCCAGCGTCTAGCAAGCGACAGCCCAGGTACATTTCCCAGAATCTGGCGTCGGGATCCTGTGCAAACCCAGCGACGAAATCTGTGTCTGCATAAGGCCCGTAACGCTGCCACAGCGCGCTGAGCTCGGCTCTGATCTCACGCTCGTCGTCATACGCTCCCGCTCGCAGATTGCGATATCCGAGATCGCACTCTTCGCCCGCGATGCTCCAGAGATCGGTCAAATGATCACCGTGCAGATTGGAGGCTCCTAGCCACGGCGGCGGCGCTCACGAGCGAGCTTGGCCTTCGCAATGATTGCGGCGAACGCGACAACAACATCTGCCGACTGCGTTTCCTCAAGAATTCGATTGAACGTGCGGCCTATGAGCCGATCTTCGAACTCGCCTTGAATGACGATGTCTGTCCAGTAATCGAGCCCGGACAATTCTTTTACTGGCGAAGGTCGAGTCTGCTCGCTGGGCCTTTGAAGGGGCGGCTGCTGGTCGAACAAATTGCGTGTTCGCGACTCCTGAGCTTCCACAACTCGATTGGGGCGCGCCGCCTGGCGGGTCCCCGGTAACTGCGATGGTTTTACCTCATCCTTCAACGAAGCCTTCCGCTTGGCCAACACGGTCTGGCCGAACGGAAGCATGCACCACTGCCAGACCGCGTCCCCGGCTGGGTACTCAGGACCGATCGGCTCGATCTCACCAAGCCCGATCATCGCAAGACCACGAGCGGTCACGCCAACCACCGCCGTCTGCTTGGTGGGGGGCGTCCAGTGAACAAGGTCGGGATAGGTGAAGCTATCTTGCGGTGTGCCCGCGGAAATCGCGGCGAGCCGACGAGCCTCTCGGGTAATGTAGTCTCTATCTTGAACGGACCAGTCAGGCTCTAATGGGCTTACACAACCGCCAATCGCCCCAGCCATGGTTGCGATCGTATCGGTGTCACTATCAAGTGCGTTTGCGGCAACGACCAACGCCTCCGCAAGCGGCCTGTCTCGGAAAAGCCAACACAAGACGGCGGCCGCGAGCGCAGTCTTCTGGCCCGATCCCCGGAAGCGCTGCGATAGGCAGCCGGTCCGGTCCAAAGCGGCGAGATAATCGCGATCCGGCGCGCCGGAAGGCTTGCCGCTCACCACGCGGACGTCCTTGATCGCCTCATTCTGGAGTTCAGCGATCGCTTGCTGGAGCGATCTCCCTCCGGCGCCCTCCCACGCCGACAACCAGAACGCGGCCAGTTGTGAATCTGCAGAAATCAGTCGCGGGATGTCATCGAACTCTTTGACAAAGCGAGCCCAATCTTCTGGCCCCGGAACGGCTCCATGGATGAGCGCGTGTGAGACGCAGCGGGCGTGGAAAACCGCACCGCAGAAGCCGTGAGGATGACCGTGGGTTACGATCGCGTTCCGGAGGACATCGATCATAGTGTCGTCGGAACCAGATCCTGCCCAAACATGGGGCTGGATCCTCATGGCGGCACCGTTCCCACCACCATTGATGTACGTCTGACCCGCGCTGTCGAAAAAGTTCGAGAACCAGTTGACGCTGCGCCGTGCGAGATGGGCTGCAGCCGCTTTCGTGCCTAGGCCGGCACCTAGGGCATAGCTCGGCCAAATCGTGACCTCGACCTTGGCGAATGCTTCGACGTCGAAATTCCCGTCTCCTCGGATCGAGCGGGACACCGACAGCCGAAGCTGGGTGTCGTCTGAGTAGGTTCCGGCTGGCAGATGCACGCGTGGCCCCAACCGGCCGCCAATCATCCGCTGCCAATCGACAGGCTCAGAGACTGTTTTCGAGCCGGTGCGATGAGCGACGCCCGCTTCACCGCGAGACAGTTCTGTAATCCAGCCGAGCGCATCTCCGGCCGCCGCCCAGAGGGCTGACCTGACAACCGCTTCTGTCCGGTCGGCCGAAGACCGCGAGCGTTCAGTGGAAGGGATCGCGGCGTTCAATTTCGTTTCCCGATGAACTTCTGTGGAGACCATACAATCTCGACGTCCTGCAAGCCAAACTCTTCCAGCCAGCCAGCGACCTGATCCTGATACTCCTCCTCACGCACGTAGATGCGACGCAGGAAATCCGTGGAAACTTCGCCAGGGTAAAGCGCCTCGGCTTGCTCACACGTTGTCAGCTCCGCCGCTCGAAGACCTCTGAATGCTCGCCAGCTCGGCTTCTTTCGATGGATAGTTGGCGCGAACAATGCCGAGAGGCCATCGGCACCGCCGGCTCTGACGCACTGATCATATGAATTGTTTGTTGTGGCGAAAACGACGTTATCGTGTGTCAGTATTACTGGGTCGAAACTCAGGATCGCCCACCAGACCTGTCCGCCAGCATGCCATTTTTCCGAAACATCGAGGTAGCGGCGGTTGATCTCGGAGATCGACAGATTCACATAGTCCAGCCAGTTCTCGCTCTTGTCGAAGTAGGCGCTGGCCTCCGGGCGAACGGCGGCATTCACATGGAGGATGTGCGCGAGATAGGCGTCCTGAGGAAGACGAAAGCGCGACTTCAGTGCATGGCTCGCCAGCGTGCCGACCAGACCCCGGTGAGTTGTAAAATGCAGCACCTCGGCAATCTGGCGCTCATCGATAACGGTTTGGATCATCACACGCTGATCTCATCGTAGGTGCCTGCTCCGAAGTATTGAGTGAGCCGAGACTGTTCGCCTAGTTTGTAGCCGACGATAACTTCACGCCGAGCCCGCGCGACAGCGACGGCTAGTAATCTCCTCAGAACGAAGACTTCATCATCCACCTGTTCGTCTGGGTATGGAGTATTCTCTTCGTTGAAGCCGATAAGGAAGACGTAGTCGAACTCTAGCCCCTTCGCAGAGTGAAAGGTCGATAACGCAACATTCTCATCGCCCTCGGGCCAGTCCGCCTCGCGCGTTATCTCTACATACCGGAGTCCGCGACGACGCAGACCGGCCTTTACGTTATCAAACCACTGACCACCTTGAGGCTTCAGGAACGCCACAGAATCTTTCGTCAAATCGACGTTCGCTTGGATATAATTCAACACCCACTCGAGCTGACGATTGTACAGACCACGAAGAACCCTCGGGCGCGGCCCTCTGCTCGTAGCAGCTGCGAGGTTGGGCAGCACACCGTCAGCTTCCGGCGTAATTCCATTTAGGATCGACGCCGCGAATGCCGCGATTTCCACGGTGTTTCGATGGTTCGCGCGCAGCGTATGAACCCGCTCAGGGCGCACATCGAACCCGGCCTCGACCCAAGTAAAGCCTCGCGCATAAATCCTTTGAACAGTGTCGATGACAAAAGTCACAGCGTGGTCGGCCCCTAAGTGCCGGCGTATTGCTCTGAGCTGATTGGCAGAGAAGTCTTGGCTCTCATCAATGATGACGACGTCATAACCGATAGGTTGAACTTCCCTAGCCATTCGGACAGCGACGGTATTCCAATCGGCGATCTCCTGTTTGCTGAGCCAGGCGAGGTATGGATAGACCACGTTATCCAGCAGCCGTCGACGCACAGAGCGATCAACTCGCGGCATGGCGCCGCGGCCCGTTCGCTCGGCCGCGATATAGGCCTCCAAGTTCTCGGGCTCGAAGCGACCAAGAAGGTAGTCAACTTCCTTGACGACATAATCCGCAGATAATTCTGTAATGAGGCCCGCGAGTTGCCGAAGCTTATTTCGGACTCGCTGGGTTGGCACATTTGGGAAGGCAAGCGCCGACATCGCCCACCGGCCGAAGGTGTCGATCTCGAGTCTGACATTCGCGCCGGCTGAAATTTGGGTCTCGGCTAGAGTTTTTACGTAACCCGCCAATGTTCTGTTAAACGTAAGAACCAGGACGCGGACGGGCTCTTGCAGCCCCAACCGTGCGTGCCTCGCGGCGAACATCAGGCATAGTGACCTTAAGCGGAGAAGGGCTGTAGAAGTCTTTCCGCTGCCGGCGGCACCGCAGATGACTTCAACACCCAATCGATTCTGACTGATCAGCGGCAACTGTTCAGCGGTAGCTGTGACGCGCGGCAGGGTCTTCAATATTATCTCCCCCAACCCGTCTCGCCGATTGTGACATGCCGAGTCTGCTGCCGGCTAACCGTTAACAGTGATGCGAAGTTCTGGTGTGAGTCGCTAGGCCTCCGCAACCGGCACGTGTTCCAGAGGTGTCAGTCAAATAGGGTCAAGCGTCCATCGGGCGGGATGATCGGCGCGATACCGAAGCCGCCCGCCGCGTCCTGCAGAAAGACCTCCCGAACGATGCCGGCTGCGGGAGACGGAAGGTGGAACTCGCCCTCCCCGAACGGCAAGACAGCCCGGTAGCGACCGCTTTGATGGAAGTAGCCGCCGCGAAGCGAAATCTCGCCTTTATCCGACACGATCCGGCGTTGCGCCGGCTCGTGGCTCACCAAGCCGATCGCCGGGCTCAGCGACGGCGTTCGCTGCGCCGAACCAGCGCGCCAGGCGCTGAACGCACTGTTGTGAGCGAACGCGAAGGTGTGGCTGATTGCGCGCTCGTTCGACGCTGTCACATCTACCAGACCCGGCTGATAGAGGATCATGGCTTCGAGGGGACCGCGATCGGTATCCTGGATCGCCTCGCTGGCCCAGGTCGCGAAGCTTTCAAGGTCGGCGTTCTCGTGCAGGCGGACGAAGAGCGCCCTCGCCACCCCGGCGTCTTGTGAAGCATGTTTGCGGGCGTTGGACGCGCCCCCGCTGAGCTTGTCGACAACCGTTTGACGTTCGTTGGGGGCATGGCCGGCGTGAACGACCAGTTGCCAACTCGGCAGACGCTCCGAATACGGTCCATACTCAGGTGGCAGGTCGTGAACCAGCACCGACCACGGGCCGATCCTATCGATCCCGCCAGGCCCCTTTGCGATGAGGTGATCGACGGCCTCGGAAAGCTCGCTCCAGGCTTGGGGGGTTGCGAAGGTCTCCGAAAGTGCGACCAGACCCAAAGCGCGCTGCTTCCATTTCTTCAGGCCATCCAGGAATCGACTCTCCAGCCGTGCCGCAGCCGAGAGAAACTCACGCTCCTTGTGGGTGACGGCGAAGTTCTTGAGCGACAGATGGAGCTGGCCGGCGCCCTCGAAATCGACGACGGCATCATAGCCTCGAGCGTGGCGTTTCGTTGGGCTGACCACCCCTGCTTGTCCTGCGAAGAACGGGACGCCGACGAGCTCGAACATCGCCCCACGTCGCCTGTTTTCCTCGCTTCGGATCGCCGCGACCTGCTCCTTGATGAAGGCCGGATGGTCCGCCATCCTGACGATCCCCGCTCCGAGCAGATACAACTGGCCCGACGCGAGCCAATCTGTCCGGCGCCACAGCTGGTGTAGGGGCGTGTCCCCCTTTGCCAGCCAGCCCCCCCCGAAGGTCTTCTCGACCGCGGCGATGGCTTGGTCGAATTTCGAGGCTTCGTCCAGCAGCGGGTTTTGTCGCCGCTTTAGGGCAATCGGAGTATTCGTCATCCGAACAGGGTGCGGCATCGACTCGCCAATTCCAACCACGACGGCGTCGCATGGCTCCTTTATAGGCTGCCGCCGCCCGTTGGGGCCCATTCCAACCGAGACCGCTAAGATGACCCAGACATCCGCGCCGACCCCACCGAAGAGCGAGAAGCAGAACCAGCATTTCATCCCACGTTGGTGGCTTAAAGCCTTCGCCGATAGGGGCGGCAACATCTGGGCCTTACAGGGCGACCAGGTTCAAGTGGTAGGAGCAGGCTCCGTCATGAGCGCCGACTGGATCTATACCCTTTTCGACAGTTGGTGGCGTCCCTCTGACGCGGTCGAAGACGGCCTCTCGAAGATCGAAGGGACCGCCAGCCGACTGTTCCGAAACATTGAGGCCAGCGGCGCCGCCGGCGACGAGGACTGGTCGGCGCTTCTCTGGTTCATCGCCCTGACCGCCTGTCGGCATCCGACCACCATGGATCGCAGCGTGGAGCTGTCTAAGGAACTCGGGGTCTTTCTTTCGGAAGTGAAGACTTACCCCGATGGCGCTGCGTTCGAGACAGCGTTCGAAAGCCGTTTCGGATCGAAGCCGCCAGTGGACATGCATCCCATTCTATCGTCGCTTCCTCAAAGGACGATTGACGGTTCGATCCTAAAACTACTCGAGTTGCAGCCGTACGATCCGTCAATGCCCCAGACGGACGCCTTGCTCGCGACGGATGACGTGGCAGCGGTCATGAGAAGTATGGATTGCAGGCTGCTCACCGCACCGGCCGGGGCCTACTACGTTTTGGGCGATCGTCCGCTGCCAGCAAAGGATGTCGCTCATGGCTTCACGATCCCGCTGTCCAAGACGCTGGCCCTAGAAGCGAGTCCGGGATCGAGTTCGACGGGGGCCAGGTCCAGCGCGGAGGCGACGGCGGATGAAATCGAAGCCAGCAACTTAGCTCAGGTGCAGCGTGCCGAAAGGACTGTGATCGGGCCGGATCGTGAGGCTCTACGATCGCTCGCCCCGCCGCCGGAGAAGAAGGTGAAACGCTAGCTGAGGCGCGTTGGATTTCAAACCCTCGCCGATACCTCTCCTGCTGCGCTTCCCGCTCCACTACGAGCAGCGCGGCCTGGGCGTTGACGCACTCGTCCAGCCCCGGGAACCAAGGAGTAAGATTCTGTCGGCCTGCGCGTTGAGCGGATTTGCCACATCCAAGAGCAGACAGGTTCAAGGTCAGCTTTGAGTCAGGAGCAGCTGCACGAACCAATAGCCTGAGAGGCGTCAGAGGCGGCGGCAAGACGCAAACGCTCAGCAAGTGTTGCATCCGCCGCACCGACCGATCAACGCCCGCGCGCAAGCGTTTCTGGCTAGTTTCCGGCCAGTGCCCGCAGGCCAAAATATGCTAAGTTGTTGAAAGGAATGGTGGACGCGACAGGGATTGAACCTGTGACCCCCTCGATGTCAACGAGGTGCTCTCCCGCTGAGCTACGCATCCGCCAAGACGGTTCCGGGCTGACCGCGAGCGGGGTCCGGAACGGGAAGGAGCGGTCTATAGCCCACCGGCCTATCGGATCGCAAGGCCCTTCGCACAACTGATTCCCCCTTGCGGGCGCCAACCCGACGGCGCGGAAGCGCAGCCGTTAGCGGAGCCGTTTTCATTGTCATGGACGGCCGGGCCGCCTGCGGCTAAAGGCGCGAGCATGGCGATAGGCGTATTCGATTCCGGCGTCGGCGGGCTGACGGTCCACCGCGAACTGGTCAACCGGTTCCCCGATCGGGACTTCATCTATTTCGCCGACCAGGCCAATGCGCCGATCGGCGGCAAGACCGGCGAACAGATCGTCGATCTGACCCGCGGCGGGTGCGAGACCCTGTTCGACGCCGGGGCCAGCCTGGTCGTCCTGGCCTGCAATACGGCCTCGGCCGTGGCACTGCGCCGGCTTCAGCAGACCTGGATCCCAGAACAGAAGGCGCGCTACGGGCGGCCGGTCAATGTCCTGGGCATCATCGTGCCGACCATCGAGGCGGCGACCGGCCTGCCCTGGACCTATGAGGCCGACCTGACGGCACGCGACGACAAGGTCGAGGCCATCGACATCACCGGCGTCTTCTCGACGGCGGCGACGGCCATCAGCCGGGTCTACGAGATCGAGATCGACAAGCGGCGCGAGGACCTGGCGGTCTTTTCAGAACCCTGCCCCGGTCTGGCCGGTCTGATCGAACTGGGGGCCACCACCGAAGAACTGAAGGTGGTGGTGGACGAGCACGTCGATGCCCTGCGCCGACGTATCGGTCGCCATCCCGACACGGCCATCCTGGGCTGCACCCACTACGAGATCGTGGCGGACCTGTTCGCCGGCGCCCTGCCGCCCGGTACG
Organism: Brevundimonas sp.; assembly: GCF_016463485.1. Classification (GTDB taxonomy): domain Bacteria; phylum Pseudomonadota; class Alphaproteobacteria; order Caulobacterales; family Caulobacteraceae; genus Brevundimonas. Next base: position 5,428 of record NZ_JAEMRD010000024.1, on the reverse strand, counting down.
CCCCTGATCCATCAGCCGACGGCGGTGGCGGACGCGCTGGAGCGGTACTTCGCGCGCCATCCCGAGTACGACCTGGGGTCATCCGGCCGGCGGTCCTTCCTGACCAGCGGCACGGCCGGGCCGCAGTCGGACATGGTCAACCAGTTCTGGGGCGCGCCCCTGGCCTTCGAGGCCGTCTGACGCGCAGGCTCAGTCTTCGTCCTGGCTCAGCAGCTCGAACATGGCTTCGGCCTCGTCGAAGGTCTCGTAGACCAGTTCCTCGGGCGGGTTGACGATCCAGAACCGGCTGATAACGCCGCCGGCCGCATCGGTCTCGTCCTGCTGCCACATGGCGTGGCGGATATGCCCCTGAAGCAGGGTCCAGACGCCTTCACCTGCGGGATGGTCGAGAACGGACATGGCGGCTCCTGGACAGGCGGACGGTAAGAGCGACCACAGCACCGTGCTCGTTCGCGATGCAAGCGCTTGACGCAGTTGTCCGGTTCCGGCGTCATGAACGGCGAGGGAGACCGCCCATGATCCGCACCCTGTCGGCCGCACTGGCGGTCATGCTGATGGCGACCGGCGCATCGGCGGAGGTCGTGTCACGGACCGCCGACGGCTTCGTCCTGCGCTACGAGGTCGCCTTAGAGACGACGCCGGACGATGCCTGGGTCGCCGTGGGAGAGGTCGGGCGCTGGTGGAACGGGGCCCACACCTATTCGGGCACGGCAACCAACATGACCCTGCCGCTCCAGGTCGGCGGATGCCTGTGCGAGGCCCTGGCCGACGGCACGATCTTCGAGCACGGCCGGGTGACCCGGGCGGACCCGCAGGCCGGCGTGGCGATCGACGCCCCGCTGGGTCCGCTCAAGGGCAAGGCGACCCGGGCTGATCTGGACCTGACCTGGGCGAACGAGGGGCGGGGCCTCAAGCTGGCCATGACCTTTACCGTCGGGGGCCCGGGCCTCGGCGCTTTCGCCGGACCCGTGGACGGGGTCATGGGCGACCAGTTCGCCCGCTGGGTCCACTATGTCGAGACCGGCGAGACCCCCTAGACGTCCACCGCCGCATCCAGGGCGTTGGCCTGGATGAACTCGCGGCGCGGCTCGACCACATCGCCCATCAGCTTGGCGAACAGGTCGTCGGCGTCGTCGGCGTGGTCGACCTTGACCTGCAACAGGGTGCGGGCGTTGGCGTCCAGCGTCGTCTCCCACAGCTGTTCGGGATTCATCTCGCCCAGGCCCTTGTAGCGCTGGATGGCCAGGCCCTTCTTGCCCGCATCCAGCACGGCGTTCAGCAGGTCGATGGGGCCCCGGATGGTCGTGGACTTGTCCTTGCGGCGATAGATGGCGGGGGTGTCGAACACGCCCTCGAACGCCAGGGCCCGCTCGGCCAGGCGTCGCGCGTCAAGCGAGCGGATCAGGGCCTCTTCCAGCACCACGCTCTCCTTCACGGCGCGGCGCGTACGGCCGAAGACCACGGCCCCCTGTTCGCCGGGGAAGCCGCTCCAGGAGCCGTCGCCCTCCTCGGCATAGAGATCCAGGCGCGTCGCCGAGGCCGCCGCCGACGCCGTATGGTCGCCCTCCTCGGCGAACAGGCCGGCCAGGGCCGACTGCTCGATGGCGAACAGGGGCGCGCGCTGTGACAGCCTGTCGGCCAAGGCCTTGAACGCCTTGGCCTCGCGGACCAGGGCCTGGAGGTCCTGACCGCTGCGGCGCTCGCCGTTGGGCAGGTCCAGCGACGCCTCGGACGACCCCTCCTCGATCAGGTAGGAGTCCATCTCGGACTGGTCCTTGAGGTAGCGGAAGCTCTTGCCCTTCGACACCTTATAGAGGGGCGGCTGGGCGATGTAGATGTGGCCGCGCTCGATCAGCTCCGGCATCTGGCGATAGAAGAAGGTCAGCAGCAGGGTCCGGATGTGGGCGCCGTCGACGTCGGCGTCGGCCATCAGGATGATCTTGTGATAGCGCAGCTTGTCGGCGTTGAAGTCGTCGCGGCCGATGCCGGTGCCGAGCGCCAGGATCAGCGTCCCGATCAGCTCGGACGACAGCATCCGGTCGAACCGGGCCCGCTCGACGTTCAGGATCTTGCCGCGCAGGGGCAGGACGGCCTGGTTCTCGCGGTTCCGCGCCTGTTTGGCCGATCCGCCGGCCGAGTCGCCCTCGACGATGAACAGTTCGGACTTGGCCGGGTCGCGTTCCTGGCAGTCGGCCAGCTTGCCGGGCAGGGAGCTGATGTCCAGAGCCGACTTGCGCCGGGTCAGGTCGCGGGCCTTGCGGGCGGCTTCACGGGCGGAGGCGGCCTCGATGATCTTGGCGACCACCTGCTTGGCCTCGACCGGATGTTCCTCGAACCACTGGGACAGGCCCTCGGTGCAGAGGCCCTCGACGGCGGGGCGGACCTCGGATGAGACCAGCTTGTCCTTTGTTTGCGAAGAGAATTTCGGGTCCGGCACCTTGACCGAAAGGACGCAGGTCAGGCCCTCGCGCGCGTCCTCTCCTGACGGGGCGACCTTCTCCTTCTTCAGGGCGCCCGAGCTTTCCATATAGGCGCTCATGACCCGGGTCAGGCTGGTGCGGAAGGCCGACAGATGGGTGCCGCCGTCGCGCTGGGGGATGTTGTTGGTGAAGCACAACATGGTCTCGTGGTAGGAATCGTTCCACCACAGGGCCAGGTCGATCTCGATATTGTCCTTCTTGCCGCGAATGACGATGACGTCCTTCAGGATCGGCGTCTTGGACTTGTCCAGGTGGCGCACGAAAGCCTCGACGCCGCCTTCGTAATGCAGGATTTCCTCAAACGGTTCGGCCCCGCGATCGTCGCGCAGCTTGATGACAACGCCCGAGTTCAGAAAGGCCAGCTCGCGCAGACGGTGCTCCAGCGTCTTCAGGTCGAAGTCGATGTGGCTGAAGGTCGTGACCGACGGGTAGAAGGTGACCTCGGTGCCCGACAGGGGCTGGCCGGCCTTGTCGCCCGTTTCGCGGAGGGGCGCGTCGCCGGTGACGGTCAGGCTTTCGACCGTGTCGCCACGCTCGAACTTCATCTCGTGGCGCTTGCCGTTGCGGTAGATCTTCAGCTTCAGCCAGTCGCTGAGCGCATTGACGACTGACACGCCCACGCCGTGCAGGCCGCCGGAGACCTTGTAGGAGTTCTGGTCGAACTTCCCGCCCGCGTGCAGCTGGGTCATGATGACCTCGGCGGCACTGACGCCTTCCTCGGCATGGATGTCGGTCGGGATGCCGCGCCCGTTGTCGGTGACGGTGACCGAACCGTCGGCGTTCAGGATCACCTCGACCAGGTCGGCATGGCCGGCCAGGGCCTCGTCGATGGCGTTGTCCACCACCTCATAGACCATGTGATGCAGGCCCGAGCCGTCGTCGGTGTCGCCGATATACATGCCCGGCCGTTTGCGCACGGCGTCCAGCCCCTTGAGAACCTTGATGGATTCCGCGCCGTAGGCGGCTTCTTCGGCCGTATCTTCGTTGCGGGCGGTTTCGGGCAGATCGGTCATTCAGGGGTCCGAAAGACGCGGGTGGCTCAGGATGGCGACAGGGCCATCGGACCCGCTGGAGACTGTGGTGGGGCCGCGACCAAATCAGGCCGCGCGACTGGGTCCACTATACAGGAATCCGGACGATAAAAGCGAGGGAAAGCGGTGTCGCCCGTGCCGGCGGCCGGGCCCGGACCCCCGTCGGGCGATGCCACGGGGTCGTCCGACGGGGCTTCGTCGTCGGCACCGGGAAAAACAGGGTCCGAAAGGTCCGAATGGTCCGAAACCGGCGCTTCGGCGGCGGGCGTCGGGCGGCCCACGGGCATCTTTCTGAGTTCTTCGATCAGGCCGGTGATGGCGGCGTGACCGGCGGCATTGTCCTCCGACAGGCCCGTGGCGGCCTTCGCCACCTCGCCCACGGCCTTCATCTTGAGCGTGATCAGGTCCAGCGGATCGGGCTCGGGCGGCCCCTGCTCAGCGCGGGCGGCCTCGGCGATCATCCGGGTCAGCTGGCGATGCGACCTCAGCCAGGACGCGGCCTCCGCCGCCCGGCCCGCATCGATGGCGCGCTGGGCGTGGATCAGGGCGCGGGCCGCCATGTCGGCCGGATCGGGCGCCGGGCCCGCCAGCGCCGCCTCCATGTCGAACGCCCCGGCGCCGAGGGATTGGGCGTCCGATGCGTGGGTCTCGACCGGATCCGGGTCTGGCTGGTCCTGGCGCCGCCAGCCCTCGCGCTGGGCCCGGTCCCTGAACGTGGCGCGCTTGATCAGATAGCGTTCGCAGACGGTCCGGGCACTGTCCCCGGCCAGATAGTCGGCCCGCGCCTGGTCCCAGACGTCGCCGGAACGGATGGCATAACCGCCCCGCTGCCCCGTCGCCCGGGCCGCCTCGTCCGGCGACATGTTGCGCTCGATCCCGTGATCCAGATCGCCCCAGCCGGTCAGGCCGTTCGCCGGCGCGCCGCCGGTGTCGTCGTGGGGCGGAAACACTTCGGGCCGGCAGTTCTCCGGATAATAGGTGGTGTCCCCATACTCGTCCTGGCTCCACGCCCCGCGCGCCACGATCCGCGGCTGGCGCCGGGGTGTGTCCTGATCCCAATCCATGATGCGTCCTCCCACGCGCCGCCCCGAAGGCAGGGCGAGACCATGATGAGGGCGGCGCGGACCTGGGCGCGTCCGAGGGGGTGTTTTCCGGTGCGATCCCTTGTGGCGCAAGGGATTGGACCCGCGAGGTTTGAAACCTCAGGGCCGTGGGCGAGCCGGAATTCAGGTTTTTGACCCCTCTCCCGGCGGGAGAGGGCTTGAGGCCCGCAGAGCGCAGCGATGCGTCTTGGCCGAAAGGGTGAGGGGCTGCTGTTGAAGTCGGCGTAAGCCGTATCCCCGGCCGTTCGACGGCTCACGCCGACTGAGCCGCCAGCCCCTCACCCTTTCGCGCAATCCTGATCGCTGCGCTCTCAGGCGCTCAAGCCCTCTCCCGCCGGGAGAGGGAACAGTTGGCAATTTCCACTTCCCTCCGAACGGGAAACTCGTCCAATCTGCAACCATGTCCCGCGCCCGCGATCTTCGCCACTCCGCCGGTCTCGCCGAACAGCGGGTCTGGGCGCGGCTGCGCGGCGGGGCGGTCGAGGGCTTCAAGGTCCGACGTCAGCACGAGATCGGCCGCTGGATCGTCGATTTCGCCTGTGTGCCGCTGAGGCTGGTGATCGAGATCGACGGCGGGGTGCATGATCGCGACGACGTCATGCTGAACGACCATCTTCGTCAGACCGAGATCGAGGCCCTGGGATGGACGGTGGTGCGGTTCACCAATGAGGTCGCCCTGACCGAGCCCTGGCGCATCGACGACGCGATCCGCGACCGGGCGCGGGTGGTGGGGCTCAGGTAGCTCCCTCTCCCTCCATGTCCCTCTCCCATCGGGAGAGGGCTTGAGGCTCGCAGAGCGCAGCGATGCGCCAGC
>NZ_JAEMRD010000143.1 GCF_016463485.1 Brevundimonas sp. | reverse complement strand
AAGAAGATCATGATCAGGGCGTGGCCGGTGACCACGACGTTATAGCCGTGCTTGGTCTGTTCGACGAGGCCGAGCAGCTGGATGCCCGAACCCTCGCGGAAGATCTGGATGCCCGGCTCGGCCAGTTCCCAGCGGATCAGGCCCGACAGGGCCCCGCCCACGATGCCCGCCATGATGGCGAACAACAGGTACAGGGTGCCGATGTCCTTGTGATTGGTCGACAGGAACCAGCGGACGAAGAAGCCCGGCTTGTGGTCATGCTCGGCATGGGCGTCATGCCCCGGCTCGTGAGCGGCGTAGGTGTCTGGGGTGATGTCGGTGGCCATGTCTGAGCGGGCTCTGATGTATCGTTACTGGGCCGGCGCGGCGGCGGGAGCCGCAGCGGGGGCCGTAGGTGTAGTCGCCGTCTGGGCGGTCGGGATCGAGGTCGCGGCGGCGGCATCGGCCGTCGTGGTGACGGGGGCGTCGGACGTCCCGGCGGCGACTTGGGCTGCGGTGCCGCCCGGTGCTTCAGCAGCGGTCTTGGGCGTCATCGATCCGCCCTTGGACACGACCCAGGCGGCGAACTCGGCCTCGGTCACGACATTGATCTGGATCGGCATGAAGGCGTGATCGACGCCGCAAAGTTCCGAGCACTGGCCATAGAAGATGCCGGTGCGTTCGGCGCGGAACCAGGTCTCGTTGACCCGGCCGGGAACGGCATCGGTCTTGAGGCCGAAGGCTGGCAGGGCGAAGGCGTGGATCACATCGGCACCGGTGACCAGCACGCGGACGACCTTGCCGACCGGCACGACGATCGGCTCGTCGGCGGCCAGGCGGTAGGGCACGTTCTGGGCCCGGGCCTCAGCCTCGGGCAGCATGTTGGAGATATACTCCGGCACGCCCTGGTCGGGATACTCATAAGCCCAGTTCCACTGGTTGCCCGTGGCCTTCACCGTCAGATCCGGCGTCGGCATGTCGTGATAGGCGAACAGCAGGCGGAACGAGAACAGCGAGATACCCACCAGGATAAGCACCGGCAGCACCGTCCACACGATCTCGATCGCCGTGTTGTGGCTCCAGCGCGCGGGCACCGGATTGGCCTTCTTGTTATAGCGGATGGCGATCCAGATGATCAGGCCCAGCACGAACAGGCAGATCAGGGTGATGATCGGCATCAGAATGACGTCGTGGAAGAAATGCGCGTCGTGCTTGAGCTGCGAGGCCGCAGGCTGAAGCGCGATCCCGCCCGGCGTGGGCTGGCCCATCAGGGCTTTGGCGGTCGCGTCCGTGGCCATCAGCCCGTACGTCACCGCGGCCATCAGGCCCCCGGCGGCTGTCAGGGCTTTCGCGCCCATTCTGCCCATCCCCAGTCCCATTCGAAATCCTCTTAAACCCATCTGCAACAGGCATTTGCGACACAGTCGCAACAGCCCGCCGGACTCACCAGCCACAGCGTTGTGGGCGGTCCATATCGGCTCGTTTCGCGCTTGCCAAGGCGTCCAGCGAGCCATGACGACGCAGCAGGGTCGAGGCTGTCGATTAAATCGCTGTCATGTTTGAACAGCTACCTTGCGTCGATCAGTACCATGCCGTAATCTCCCTTCATCACAAAGGGAGGCCACACGGTGCCTGAAACCATAGAGATACAGTTGAAGAAGGGGGTGCTGGGGCTGTGTGTCCTGGCCCTGCTGTCGCGCTCCGACAGCTATGCCTACGAGATCGCCAGCCGGCTGTCGGACGCGATCGACATGGGCGAGGGGACCATCTACCCCCTGATGCGACGGATGCAGTCGGAAGGGTTGGTCGAGACCTATCTGGTCGAATCCAGCGCCGGCCCGTCGCGCAAATACTATCGTCTGTCCGAGGCGGGACGCGCGGCGCTTGCCGTCCAGACCGCCGACTGGAAGACCTTCACCGATGCGGTCGACGCGGTCCTCAACGCCCCCTCGCCCGCCCCTGAAACCGCAACTACGGAAGCCGCCCAATGACGCGCGCCGATTTCATGTCCCGCCTGAAGGCCGGTCTCGTCGGCCTGCCGACCACGGCCGCCGCGGACATCCTCAACGACTACCACGCCCATTTCGACGACGGCCGTGACGCCGGCCGCTCGGAAGCCGAGGTGGCTGCCGCGCTCGGTGATCCCGACCGACTGGCGCGCGAGCTCAAGGCCGAGGCCGGCGTCCAGCGCTGGCGTCAGGAACAGACCCCGTCGGCCGCGGCCGGCGCAGTCTTCGCCGTCCTGGGGCTTGGTGCCATCGATATCCTGATTTTGTTGCCCCTGCTGATGGGCGTGATCGGGACCCTGTTCGGCTTCTTCGTCGCCGTCATCGCCGTCTTCTTCGCCGGCGGGGTGGTCATGGTCACCGGGCCGTTCGCGGGCTTCCCCGGCGGAGGCGTCGCGGCCTTCCTGGCGGGCCTGGGCCTCATGGCCGGATCGGTCGCCGTTGTGGGCGGTCCATATCGGCTCGTTTCGCGCTTGCCAAGGCGTCCAGCGAGCCATGACGACGCAGCAGGGTCGAGGCTGTCGATTAAATCGCTGTCATGTTTGAACAGCTACCTTGCGTCGATCAGTACCATGCCGTAATCTCCCTTCATCACAAAGGGAGGCCACACGGTGCCTGAAACCATAGAGATACAGTTGAAGAAGGGGGTGCTGGGGCTGTGTGTCCTGGCCCTGCTGTCGCGCTCCGACAGCTATGCCTACGAGATCGCCAGCCGGCTGTCGGACGCGATCGACATGGGCGAGGGGACCATCTACCCCCTGATGCGACGGATGCAGTCGGAAGGGTTGGTCGAGACCTATCTGGTCGAATCCAGCGCCGGCCCGTCGCGCAAATACTATCGTCTGTCCGAGGCGGGACGCGCGGCGCTTGCCGTCCAGACCGCCGACTGGAAGACCTTCACCGATGCGGTCGACGCGGTCCTCAACGCCCCCTCGCCCGCCCCTGAAACCGCAACTACGGAAGCCGCCCAATGACGCGCGCCGATTTCATGTCCCGCCTGAAGGCCGGTCTCGTCGGCCTGCCGACCACGGCCGCCGCGGACATCCTCAACGACTACCACGCCCATTTCGACGACGGCCGTGACGCCGGCCGCTCGGAAGCCGAGGTGGCTGCCGCGCTCGGTGATCCCGACCGACTGGCGCGCGAGCTCAAGGCCGAGGCCGGCGTCCAGCGCTGGCGTCAGGAACAGACCCCGTCGGCCGCGGCCGGCGCAGTCTTCGCCGTCCTGGGGCTTGGTGCCATCGATATCCTGATTTTGTTGCCCCTGCTGATGGGCGTGATCGGGACCCTGTTCGGCTTCTTCGTCGCCGTCATCGCCGTCTTCTTCGCCGGCGGGGTGGTCATGGTCACCGGGCCGTTCGCGGGCTTCCCCGGCGGAGGCGTCGCGGCCTTCCTGGCGGGCCTGGGCCTCATGGCCGGATCGGTCGCCGTCGGTGCCCTGCTCTCGGTCGCCACCATCTGGCTGGTCAACGGCCTGGTGTGGTTCGCCCGCCTTCACTACCGCCTGCTCAAGCCCGCCCTGGGCGATCAAACCTTCGCGCAAGGAGACCGCGCATGACCCGCACCCTTCTGATCATCGCCGGGGCCGCCTTCGTGCTGGCCCTGGCCACCCTGGGCGGCGCCGCCGCCATCGGTGGACGCGACATGGCTGCCAATGGCTGGGAATGGACCTTCCCCGGCCACGGCGACGGCGGCGACGAGACCATCCGCTTCGAGCGCGTCGGCCGCGACAATGGCCCGTCAATCACCCGCACCCTGGCCTGGACCGGCGGCTCGACCCTGGCCGTCGACCTGTCAGCCGACGTCACCTATGTCCAGGGCGACCAGGCGGGTATCGTCGTCACGGGCCCGAAGTCCCTCGCCGACCGCGTCCGCCTGGACGGCAACCGCCTGACCATGTCGGACTCGGACAATGAGTCCTATGTCGTCTTCGGCTGGTCCAACGACGATCGCCTCAGCATCGTCGTCACCGCGCCATCGGTGACCACCTTCGACCTGCTGGGGTCGCTCGATCTCGACATCCGCGACTATGACCAGGACACCCTGGACATCGACCTGTCGGGTTCGGGCGAGGTGACCGCTTCCGGCAAGACCCGCGCCCTCAGCGTGGACATCAACGGCTCGGGCGAGGCGGACCTCGGCGCGCTTCAGACCGTCGACGCCATGGTCGACATCTCCGGCTCCGGCGACGCCACAGTCGCCCCCACCGGCCGTGCTGACCTCAGCATCTCCGGTTCGGGTGACATCGACCTGACCACCCGCCCGGCGACCCTGAACCAGACCATCACCGGCTCCGGCGACATCAGCCAGAGGTAAGGTTGGCCGTTCGGTCGCTTCACCACCCCGTTCGCGCGCGCGAACGGGGTGTCCGCTGGTTGGTACCCGATCTTTCCACCCGGCTTTTAAGCGGTCAGGACAGAGAGGCGGAGACGGTTCGGGCAGGCAACCGTTCCTCCTTTGCGGTCGAAGCACGGGTGAATTTCAGTCCTACGCCTTGCTGTCGTAGGCCGCGCCGTTCGCTGCATCGGCCGGAGCATAGGCGGTGGACGCCGCAGCCTTGGAACCCGAGCCCTTGGCGGCGACGACGACCATGGCGGGGCGGATGGTGCGGCCGAACAGTTCGTAGCCGGCCTGCATGGTCTGGAGCACGGCGCCGCCGGCGACCGTCTCGGACGGCTGTTCCATCATGGCCTGGTGCAGGTGCGGGTCGAAGGCGTCGCCCGGACCCGGCGCAACCTGCTTCAGATTGTTGTTGGCGAACGCGCCTTGCAGCGCCTTTTCGACCAGTTCCAGACCGGTCACGAGCGCGGCGGCGGGGCCTTCCGAATCCTTGGGCGCAGCTTGCAGCGCCCGTTGCAGGCTGTCAGCGACGGGCAGCAGATCCTTGGCAAAGCGCTGGATCGCAAAGGCGCGGGCGTCGTTCTGCTGCGTCTCCGAACGGCGCTTGAGGTTTTCCATCTCGGCGGCGACGCGGAGTGCCCGGTCCTTCCACTCGTCGCGTTCGGCCGCGACCTGGTCCAGCACGGTGGGTTCGACGCCGGCGTTGACCGCATCGGCGTTCAGAATGGCGTCGGCTTCGGCCTCGATCGCATCGAGTTCGGCCTGTGTGGGATGATTGTCGCTCAAGTGTCCTGTCCGTCCAGCATTCGCCCCAGCACCCGGGCAGTGTAATCCACCAACGGAATGATGCGGGCGTAGTTCAACCGCGCGGGTCCGATCACGCCGATGGCGCCCAGGACCCGCTGTCGGCCGTTCATATAGGGCGCCGCGATGACAGCGGAACCCGAAAGCGAAAACAACCGCGTTTCCGCGCCGATAAAGATGCGCACGCCTTGCGCCGCATTGACCCCGTCGAGCAGGCCGATCAGCTGTTCCTTCTGTTCCAGGTCGTCGAACAGGACGCGAACCATCTCCAGATCGGCGGCGGTCTCGTTGTTCTGCAGCAGGTTGGCGCGGCCGCGCACGATCAGGCTGCGTTCCCGGTCCGGCCCCCCGGACCAGGCCGCCAGACCGTCCTCGACCAGTCGGGCGGCGGCGGCGTCGAGCTGCTGGCGCGCCGCGTCCAGTTCCGCGCGCATCTCGGTCCGCGCCTCGGCGAGTGGGCGGCCCTTGAGCCGCGCGTTGAGGAAGTTGGACGCCTCCTGAAGCGTCGACGGCGTCACCCCGGCCGACAGGGGCATCAGCCGGTTCTCGACCGTTCCGTCGTCGCCGACCAACACCGCCAGGGCCTGATCGTGGCCGAGTGCCACGAACTCGACGTGCTTGACGCCCGCGTCCCGTACAGGCGAGGCCACGATACCGGCCCCGCCCGCCAGACCCGACAGCAACGACGACGCCGCGTCCAGCGCCTCGTCGAAGCCCCGGCCCTTCCCGGCCAGTCGCGCATCGATTTCGCGCCGCTCATCGGCCCCGATGTCGCCGATCTCGAGGAAACCGTCCACGAACAGGCGAAGGCCTGCGTGGGTCGGGATCCGCCCCGCCGAGGTATGCGGCGCTGCCAGCAGCCCCGCCAGGGTCAGGTCCTGCATCGTGTTGCGGATCGAGGCCGGCGACAGCTGGACCCCGCCGCGAGAGATGGTCCGCGACCCGACCGGCTCGCCCGTCTCCAGATAGGTCTCGACGATGCGTCGGAAAATGTCGCGCGCCCGGGCGTCCAGCGCGGTCAGGCCTCCGCCGGACGAGGCGGTTCCTGTTCCGAACGGAAGTGGGTTGGGGGCATACAGGCTCACGGTTTCACGATAAGCAGCGCGGCCCCACTCTCCAAGCCGTTCCTTGAAGGCCACCGTCATGACCGCCACTCCACGCCATTCCGGCCGCACGCCCCAACAACTCCGCACCGTCACGCTGGAGACCGGGGTGAACCGGTACGCCGAGGGGTCGTGCCTGGTTTCGTTCGGCCATACCAAGGTGCTGTGCACCGCCTCGATCGAGGACAAGGTGCCCGGCTGGATGCGCAATTCCGGCCAGGGCTGGGTCACCGCCGAATACGGTATGCTGCCCCGCGCCACCCATACGCGCGGCCGTCGTGAGGCCGCGGCCGGGAAACAGTCCGGGCGGACGCAGGAGATCCAGCGGCTGATCGGCCGGTCGCTGCGCGCCGTGGTGGACCTCAAGGCCTTGGGCGAACGTCAGGTGCTGATCGACTGCGACGTGATCCAGGCCGACGGCGGCACCCGCACGGCGTCGATCACCGGCGCCTGGGTCGCGATGGCGGCGGCGCTGGGGTACCTGAAGGCTGAGGGTGTGCTGAAGGCCGACCCGATCCTGGATCAGGTCGCGGCGGTGTCGTGCGGCGTGTGCAGCGACCAGCCCGTGCTCGACCTCGACTACGAAGAGGATTCCAACGCCGAGGCCGACAGCAATTTCGTGCTGACCGGGACCGGCACGATCGTCGAGATCCAGGCGACCGGCGAGAAGCGCGGCTTCTCCCGCGCCGAATTCGACCGGCTGTTTGAACTAGCCCAGGGCGGCTGTGACGACCTGTTCGTGCTGCAACGCGCCGCGCTGGAGGCCGCGCTGAAGGGCTGAGCCTGACGCAGCGGCCTCTTTCCCATCGCTGCGGATCGGCGCATCGTCCCGGTCTGGTCCGGATCGGAGACGTCCATGCGCGATGCTTTCGCCTCCCTGGTTTTCCTGCTGGCGGCGGTGACGCTTGTCGCGTGCGACAGCCCCGAGCCCGCCGCGCCGTCGGGGTCGCAGACGCCCACGGTAGCCAGCTCAGACGCGGCAGTCGTCATGCCGCTCGATGCGCCGCCTCAGGAGGAGCCGGTCGCAGAGGCCGGCACCGCTTCGGAGACGGCCTGCGCTGTCGAGCTGGGCCAGACGGCATCGGCGCGCCTTGTCGAGCGCTGCATCGCGGTCAGCCCCGCCACCCATCCGCCGTGCAACGCCGCCAACCCCTGCGCCCTGATTCGGGATGAGATCGACCGCTCGTGCGCGATGTTCGGCGAAGGTGAGGCGCGCCCTTCGGAGTGTACGGAAGCCGACGCACCGGCAAGATGAACGGCGGCTGAATTTCGCTCTGCCACAGTGCAAACAAATTTCGTGACACGCGGCTCAGCTTGGGTAATCTGACGTAGTTGCGTTCGAGCAACCTTAATGGGGGACTACCTTTATGAAGCTCTTGAAGACCTCATCCGCACTGGCAGTCGTGATGCTACTGGGCGCCATGACCTCGGCGGCTGACGCCGACGTCGTCATCGTCAATGACGACGCACCCGCCTGGGTCGCCGGCATGGCCGACATCGCCGACGGCTCCGCCCTGGCCTTCCAGGACGCCGAAGACGACGAAGAGTGCGACGACGAAGAGGATGACGAGGAAGACGACGAAGAGGACGACGAGGAAGAAGACGACGAAGACGAAGAAGAGGACGACGAGGAAGACGACGAGGACGAGGAAGACGACGAGTGCGAGGACGACGAGGACGAACTCGTCTGAGACCACGCTTCACCGTTGTGAAACGTCAGGAGGGCGGTGGCTTCGGCCACCGCCCTTTTTCGTGGGCCATCGCTGCCGCAAGACACGAAAAAGGCCCCGCTGTTTCCAGCGGGGCCTTCGTCATTTCAGCGATGATGCCGAAGCCTAGTCGCGGCGCGGACGACGACCACGGTCGCCACCACCGCCCTCACGCTTCTTGCCGCCGCCGCCGGTGTCTTCGGTCAGGGGGGCCTCGCCGCGTTCGGCGCGTTCGGCGTTGATCTTGTCCGTCAGGTCTTCACCCGTG
>NZ_JAEMRD010000142.1:5150-8249 GCF_016463485.1 Brevundimonas sp. | reverse complement strand
GCCTGGGCTGGAGCGGGTGCAGGCGGCCATGGCGGCGGCCACGGCGGCGGCGGCGGCGGCGGCGGCGGCGGTAACGGCGGCGGTGGGGGCTGCGGCTCCAGCTGCGGCGGCGGCGGCGGCTACACCGGCGGCGGCGGTCACGGTGGTGGAGGCTATGGCGGCGGCGGCGGCGGCCACGGTGGTGGCGGCTACGGTGGTGGCGGACACGGCGGTGGTGGCGGCTGGAACCGGGGCGGCAACGTCAACGGCAACTTCAACAACAACGTCAACGTCAATGTGAACGCGAACTCCAACGCGAACTCCAACTCCAACAGCAACGCCAGCTACGGCCGCTCAGTCCTGAACGCCCGCGGTTACTCGGGCTACGGCCAGTACAGCATCGGCGGCGGTGGCGGCGGCTATGCCGGCGGCGGCGACGGCTTCTATCCTGCGGGCCCCGGCTATGGCGACGGTGGCGGCGGCGTCGTGATCTCTCAGGACTACGGCTGCGTCGCCACGGCTGGCCCCAGCGCACCCTTCGGCTATTCGGTCTCGGGCTTCGGCCGTCGTCTCGTGTCCCAGCAGGGCTCCTACGCGGCCTACTATGGTGGTCAGGGAACCTGCGGCGCACCCGTACCGGTTCCGGCCGGTCCCTGCTGCGCCCCGGCCCCGGTCGGCCCGTGCTGCACGGCACCCGTCCCGCTCCCGACGCCCGTGCCCGTCTGCGGCCCCGGCTACGGTGGCGGCTATGGGAGCGGCTATGGGAGCGGCTATGGTGGTCGTTACGGCAGCCGGATCCCGCACGGTGGCGGCGGCAACGTCTGCGGCCCGGTGGCGCCGCCTCCCCCGCCTCCTCCGTCCTACGGCGGTTGCGGCGAGTGCAATGCGCCGGTCTACAGCCAGCCCTTCTACGGCCATGTTCCGGCCCCGGCCCCCGTCACCCTGCGCTCGCAAGGCGTCCGTGTGGCCTCGCCGCCGGTGAACGTGCCGCCGCAGGTGGTCTATATCCAGGGCCCGCCCGTCTGGGTCGACGCCCCGCCGGTCAATGTCGCTCCGGCCCAGATCTATCTGGAAGCGCCCAACGTCCGGGTCCGTCCGTCCGAGGTCACCGTGGCCCCGCCGGAAATCCACTACTCCCCGGCCCAGGATCACCCGGAAGACGACTGCTGCGACGCCGTCTATTCCTCGCCGGCCGCGGACAGCCCCTACGTCACCCACGTCCCTCAGGACGGCGGCGAAGGCTACGGCGATCCCTACGCCATGCAGGCCCCGGTCGCGCCCGAACGGGATCTGAAGGACTACGCCCCGGCTGCTGAATACGGCCCCACGGTCGGCGAGACACAGTTCCAGTAGGGGCTGGGACGTCTTTCAGTGGGGGCTGAAAGACGAAGGCCGGCGAGCATTGCGGTGCTCGCCGGCCTTTCTGCGTCCAACGGTGGTCAGCGGCCCCCCGCGCCCATCCCGCCGTTGTCGGCCAGGCGGATGACGACGTCGTCGATCTGAACGCCGCCACGGTCGATGACCAGGTTCTGGTAGTTGCGCTGACCCTCCGAGGTCTCGGCCTCGACGCCGGCAACCTCGGTGGTGAACTCGCGGCGCAGATAGGTGGCCAGTTCGCCGGCGGTGACCATGGTGTCCCCGTCGCCGTCAGCCTCGCCCGACAGGCCGGCGCGCAGGAAGTGGGCCAGATAGCCGCCGGCTTCGAACTTGTCGGCGACGGCGCTGGTCAGATCCTCCTCGGAGCTGAACAGGCCCATGACGCCGGGTCGATCCACGACGTTCCTCGCGAACCCGCCCGAGAAACAGCTGTCCAGGACCAGCAGCGACAGCCGCGTCCGCAGGGTGCCGAACAGTCGCGCCATTTCGCGGTCCGAGATCTCGCCGTCGCTGAGCACGATGCCTTCGGAACGACCGTCGGGTTCGATGGCGCTGACCTGGGAGACCTCACCATCCGTCTGGGAGCCATGACCCGAGAAGAAGAACAGGAACATGTCGTCGGGCCCCGCCTGCTGGGCCACACGGCGGAAGGCGCTCTCGACGCCCGCGACCGTGGCCTGGGCATTGGTCAGGGTGACGCTGGCGGGATTGAGGACACCCTCGCGGCGCAGGGTCTCGGCCAGCTTCAGGGCGTCGTCGTCGGTATAGGGCAGATCGCTTTCCGCATCCCCGTATTCGGAAACTCCGACCATGATGGCATAGACGCGCGGGCCGCCCGGAACCGAGGCCTGGCGCGCCGAGCCCTGGCTGGGCATGACGCTGAACCGGTACGACCCGGTCTCGCCGGCTTCGTAGGAAGTGACGGCTACGGTGTATTCGCCGTCTTCGGCCAGGGCGGTGTCCAGGCGGCTGTTGGTGCCGTCGTCGCCGTCGTCGTTCTCGATCTGCTCGCCCGAGGGGGTGGTCAGCATGATGTAGGCGTCGAAGGCCGAGGACGTCAGCTCGGCCGCCACGCGCTGGCCCCGCCGTCCCTGGAAGGTGAAGGTGTCGACGTATTCGCCGCTGTCGAGCGTGTCGTCGCCGGCCTGGAGCGCCCCGCCGATCGTGTCGCCGATACGCAGGCTTCCGCCCGTACCCGGTCCCTGGCCGCGCGGCGCGTTGGGTTGGGGCTGCGGGCGATAGCTCGAGCCGTCGCCGACCGACAGCCGGTAACGACCGCTCTCGCCCGCCTCATAGCTGGTCGCCGCGATCTCATAGGTTCCGTCGGCGGGCAGGGTCACGATCAGGCGGCTGTCGCGGCTGTCCTGCGCGTCCGTATCGTCGTCGTTGAAGGCCGAGAATCCGCCCGGCCCCTCGATCTGAAGGTATGGATCGAACTCGCCCGACGACAGCCGCAGGTCCAGCTCCTGACCACGCCGTCCGCGCAGGGTGAAGGTGTTGACGTATTCACCGCTCGAAAGGGTGCGAGCCCCCTGCCCCAGCCGCCCGTCGCGGGTTTCGCCGACCCGGATCGGCGCGCCGGTGGGGGCCGGTTGCGATCGGTCAGACTCTGGGCCCCGACCGTAGCGGCCATTGCTGCCGCGCTCCTCGGCATAGACCTGACCGCCCTCTTCCAGCGTCAGGCTGTAGGCACCGGTTTCCCCGGCTTCGAAGGTGGTGGCCGAGACCTGGACCTCTCCGTCC
>NZ_JAEMRD010000142.1:0-5140 GCF_016463485.1 Brevundimonas sp. | reverse complement strand
GTCGGTGGAACCCCGGCTGCCGGGATCGTCATCGTTGTCCTCGCTCAGCCCGCCCGGCCCGCGTGCCACCAGATAGGCGTCGAAGTCCCCGGACTGGAGGGTCAGGGTATAGGTCTGGCCCCGCCGCGCCCGGAACCGCCACCCGTCGGCATATTCGCCCGTGCTGAGCCGCGAATCGCTGCGTTCCAGTGCTTCGCGCACAGTCGCGGCGGGCTGGAGGACGTTGTTCTGGCCCCGCCGCGCGCTGGCCCCGATGCGATCGGCGATACTGCCGCCCACGCCGACGCCCGGACCGCGCCCGCTGCCGCTGCCGCTGCCGCCAAAGCCGCCCCCGCCTCCACCCTGGAAATCGAGAGTGTATCGTCCGCTCTCGCCGGGTTCATAGCTGGTGGCCATGACGCGATAGATGCCGTCGGCCGGCAGGCGCAGGTCCAGCGCCGCCGAGGTGTCGCCGTCCTGGCCGTCGTCGTTCTCGTCCGAGAAATCACCGGGACCATTGATCAGCAGATAGGGGTCGAAATCGCCCGAGGTCATCGACAGCGACACCCGGTCCCCGGCCCGCCCCTGGAACGTCCAGGTGTCGACGAACTCGCCCGAATCCAGCTGCTCGTCACCTTGGCGCAGGTCGCCATAGGCCGGCGCGCCGGGCTGCAACCGTTGCTGGGCATGGGCGGTGCCGCCGACGAGCGCGAGCGCGACCGTGGCCATAAGCAGTGACTTCGACATGAGACTCCCCCGAGTAACGCCGTGCAGTGATGACGCCGTTGGGCCAACTTGTCATCACCGTCGATGAACGAGACCTGACATCTTCGCCGAACGCCGCGCGACAAACGCCGATGTCACCACCATTCGGCCTTGATATGGGCGCAGATGGCCGCCCCTTCACGAGACATCGCGACCGCGCGTATCTCGCCTTCGCGCCCAAAGCGCCCTACGAGACAATCATGCCCTTCCCCGCCAGTCATCCCGCGCTCGACCGCGCCCTTTCCGATCGCGGCTATGCCGAGCCGACCCCCGTCCAGGCCGCTGTGCTGGACGCCGCCCCGAACGACGACGGGTCCGGCCGCGACCTGCTGGTCTCGGCCCAGACCGGTTCCGGCAAGACGGTCGCCTTCGGCCTGGCCCTCGCCACGACCCTGCTGGGGGATGCGGAAAAGTTTACCGACTTCGGCAATCCGGTCGCCCTGGTCATCGCACCGACCCGGGAACTGGCCCAGCAGGTCTCGGCCGAACTGTCGTGGCTCTATGCCCAGACCGGTGCCCGCATCGTATCGTGCGTCGGCGGCATGGACCCCAAGATCGAGCGACGGGCGCTGGAACGCGGCGCCCACATCGTCGTCGGCACGCCTGGGCGTCTGCGTGACCATCTGGAACGCGGCGCGCTGGATCTGTCGGAGGCCAAGGCCGTGGTCCTCGATGAGGCCGACGAGATGCTGGACATGGGGTTCCAGGAGGACCTGACCTTCATCCTGGACGCCGCCCCGCCCGAGCGCCGGACCCTGCTGTTCTCCGCCACCCTGGCCCGCGACATCGTCCAGCTGGCCAAGACCTATCAGCGCGATGCCCTGCGGATCGACACCGTCGCCGGCAACAAGTCCCACGCCGACATCGAGTACAAGGCCATCCGCGTCGCACCGAACGAGGTAGAACTCGCGGTCGTGAACGTGCTGCGCTATTTCGAGGCCCCTGGCGCACTGGTGTTCGCCAACACCCGTGAGCGGGTCAAGCATCTGACGTCGTCCTTGCGCGAACGCGGCTTCTCGGTCGTTGGGCTGTCGGGCGAACTGACCCAGAGCGCGCGGTCCGAAGCCTTGCAGGCGCTGCGGGACGGTCATGCCCGGGTCTGTGTCGCCACCGACGTCGCGGCACGGGGTCTGGACCTGCCCGATCTCGGGCTGGTGATCCATGCCGAGATCCCGGTCAACAAGGCCGGGCTGTTGCACCGTTCGGGACGGACGGGTCGGGCCGGAAAGAAGGGCGTCTCGGTCCTGCTGGTCAGCTATACGCGCCGCCGCAAGGTGGAGCTGATGCTGCAATCGGCCTCGATCGTGGCCGAGTGGTCGGGGCCGCCGAGCGCCGAGATGATCCTGGAGAAGGACCGCGAGCGGCTGCTCGCCGATCCCGCCCTGACAGCGCCCGTCGATGACGAGGAGGCCCTGGAGCTGGGCAGGCTGCTGCTGGAGCGGACCACGCCCGAACAGGTAGCGGCATCGCTGATCCGCCTCTATCGCCAGAAACTGCCGGCGCCGGAAGACGTCTATGACGACGAGCGGATGAAGCGGGCCCAGGTCAGCGGCGTCAACGATCGCGGCCAGCGCGACGGTCCCCTGACGGACTTCGCCCGGGGCGGCGAGATGGTCTGGTTCCGGGTCAACATTGGCCGGGACAAGAATGCCGATCCGAAATGGCTGCTGCCGACGATCTGCCGCATCGGTCACGTGACCAAGGGCGACATCGGCTCGATCAAGATCTTCGACCGCGAGACCAAGTTCGAGATCACCAAGGCCGCAGAGGCCAAGTTCCGGGCCGCCGTCGCCGCCTCGACCGAGGACGGCGTCACCGTCGCCGACGCCGTGGCACCGGGTCCGAAGGAGAAGCCCGCCAGCCGGTGGGACAAGACCCCGGTCGGAGATGCCGGCGACCGTCCGGCCCGCAAGCCCTGGGCGGACAAGGGGGAGAAGAAACCCTGGGTCAAGCGCGAGGACGCTCCGGCTGGTGAGAAGAAACCCTGGGTGAAGCGCGAAGACGGCGCTCCCACGGGCGAGAAGAAGCCATGGGTCAAGCGTGAGGACAGCACTCCATCGGGCGAAAAGAAGCCGTGGGTGAAGCGGGACAAGCCGGAAGCGGCGGAACGGACCCCTTGGGCCGGCAAGGTCGATACGGGAGCTCCGGCCAAGAAGCCGTGGGTCAAGAAGGACGCCGGGGCCGCTCCCAAGGCAGCCTGGGCACCAGCATCGGACGCTCATCCCGCGCCCGGTGGTGAGCCGGCCTGGAAGGGCAAGCCGAAGGGCGGCGATCGGCCCTGGGGGGCGAAGGACGCACGGGGCAAGCCGACGGGCAAGCCCGCCGGGGCAAAGCCTTTCAAGGGCAAGAAATAGGCGGACGACGCTTCGGCGGATCCGACTGTTCGAAAGGACGCCTCGTTGCTCAGGCAACGGCGCGTTTTTGCTGTCCAGTGAGGGGGTGAAGGTGTGGGGTCAGGGCGATGATGGGCGGCAAGTGCCGACCCGGGATGGTACCGCCTCTCAGGCTTGAACTGAGGACCTCCGGTTCCACAAACCGGCGCTCTAACCAACTGAGCTAAGGCGGCGCATCGTTCGCGCAAGCCGTCTGGCCTCGCGCGAGGGGTGGTCTTTAGCGGCGCTGTCGCGAGGGATCAAGCGCCCATTGCAGGCGGCAGGGCCTGAACGCGAAAACGCCCCGAAGCGTGAGCTTCGGGGCGTTTGTCGTATCAGGTCAGGCGGCGATCAGTCGCCCAGGTTGAACGGTACCCGGACGGTGAAGGTCGCATTGGTCGCCGCGCCGTCCACGGTGCGGGGCGAAAGCTGGCCCCGCTGGACGATACGCACGGCGGCCTGGCCGAAGCCCATGCCCGCAGGCGTTTCCGAAACCACCCGGCAGTTCGCCGGACGGCCGTTGGCCTGGGCGGTGCACGAGACGGTCGCCGATCCGCTAACGCCACGATCCATGGCGCGAGCCGGGAAGTCGTCGGCGGTCGGACGCGGAGGCCGCGACCAGGCCACGTTGGTGATGACCGACGGGCGAGGCGGAGCCGGAGGCGCAGGCGGAGGCGGAGGTCCGGGGACGATCACGGGCGGGCCCGTATACTCGACCCGGTCTTCCTTCTTCGTCGGCTCGATCGGCAGGGTGATCGGCGGCGGAGGCGGAGCAACGATGTCCACGTCCACAGCGTCGTCCTCGAACGCCATCTGCTTCAACTCAAACTTGGTCTTCTGGACCCAGATGAGAAGACCCACGAAAAGAACGCTCACGATAGCCAGGGCGATGAGCCAGGTTACGGGAGAGGCCTTCTTGCGAGGCGCGTCGTAGCGACTCCGGTGATATTCGACGGGTGTATCTGTCATGTGATCTCCCGTTCTCAGGCCGGTTTGTCTTCGCCGACGAGGGCAACGCTATAGAAACCGGAGTCTTGCAGCGAGTTCATCGCCTGCATGAAGTCACCGTAGCGCGTGTCCTGGTCACCGCGGATGTAGATCCGCTCCTTGGTCGGATCCCGACGGCCGATCTGGCTCGTCAGGTCGGCACCAAGAGTTTCGTAGCTCGTCTCACCGTCACCGATATAGACCCGGCCGTCCGTCGTGATCGAGATGAACACAGGCTTGGGCGGATTATCCGTAGGCTTCGCGAGAGCGATCGGAAGTTTCACCTCGATCCCCGGGGTGGCGACCGCAGACGCCACCATGAAGATGATCAGCAGGACGAGCATGATATCAACGAAAGGCGTGACGTTGATATCTGCGTTCTGCTCGACGTGATACTTACCGCCGCCCGAACCTCCGAGTTTGGCGGCCATCCGTCTTAGGCTCCCTTGTCGAGCTGACGCGAGACGGCGTTCAGCAGTTCAGCGGCAAAGCCGTCCGAACGGGTGCCATAGGCCGAGATGCGGGTGTTGAAGTAGTTGTACATCACGACGGCGGGGATAGCGGCGAACAGGCCGATACCGGTGGCCAGCAGCGCCTCGGCGATACCGGGGGCGACGGAGGCCAGGTTGGTCGTGTTCGACTGAACGATACCGATAAAGGAGTTCATGATGCCGTACACGGTACCGAACAGACCCACGAACGGGCCGATGGAGCCGGTCGAGGCCAGGAACTGCTGTCCACCCGACAGGCGAGCGGCGAGGCCGGCCTGAACCGCGGAAACGGCGTGCTGGGCGCGGGCCAGGGCGTCATGCTTGTTGTCGCCGGCGACCGAGAGGCCCGACTGGCGCGACAGTTCGATTTCCTCGGTGGCGGCGGCGGCCATGTCGGCCAGCGGGTTGCCGTCATAGCTCTCGTCGGTGGCGACGCGACGCATGTCGGCGAGGGTGCGGGTCTGGCGGAACTCTTCCAGGAAGCGGTCCGTCTTGCGATTCAGGCCGCCGAACTCGAGCAGCTTGATGATGAGCAGGGTCCAGGAG
>NZ_JAEMRD010000251.1 GCF_016463485.1 Brevundimonas sp. | reverse complement strand
GCGAGATGGCCGGGATGTCCATGTCGGGCATGAACATGCGCGATCCCGAGAACGCTCCGCCCGACATGGCGGTGGGCGTCGGCGTCGATGCGATCGCCATGGACCCCGCCAACCGTCTGGGTGAGCGTCCGATCGGTCTCACGACCGTCGATCATCGCGTCCTCGTCTACACCGACCTGGTGTCGCTCCAGCCGAACAAGGACCCGCGCCCCCCGTCTCGGACGATGGAGATCCACCTGACCGGCAACATGGAGCGGTTCATGTGGGGCTTCGACGGCCGAAAGTTCAGCGAACTGGTCGAACCGATCCGCTTCGAGCGCAACGAGCGGGTGCGGGTGACCCTGGTCAACGACACCATGATGGCCCACCCGATCCATCTGCATGGTCATTTCTTTGAACTGGTGACCGGCGGACCGGCCGGGCACCAGCCCCTCAAGCACACGGTCAACGTCGCGCCCGGCGGCAAGGTGACCTTCGATCTGACCGCCGACGCGCCCGGTGATTGGGCCTTCCACTGCCACATGCTGATGCACATGCACGCCGGCATGTTCAATGTTGTGACGGTGCGGCCCATGGACGGAGCTGCGTCATGAACCGCCTCGCCGTCGCCCTCGCCCCGCTGGTGCTCGCCGCCAGCGCCTTCAGCGCCCAGGCCCAGGACCCTCACGCGGGCCACACGATGCCGGCGACCGCGGCGCCGACGCGCCCCGCGCCAGCACCGCGGCCCACGCCACAGGCGCCGGCCCGACCGGCGCAGGATCCGCACGCCGGTCACGTCATGCCGCCCGCGCAGACGCCGCCCGCCGCGGATCCGCATGCAGGCCACCAGATGCCGGCGCAGCCCGCGCCCGTAGACCCGGACGCGGGACACCAGATGCCGGCGGCGACGCCCGGCCAGGCTGATCCGCACGCGGGCCACGACATGTCGGCCATGTCGCCCGCGCAGACCGACCCTCACGCCGGGCATGACATGTCGACCATGAGCATGGGGCCGCCCGATGTGGCGACCAGCTCCGACAATCCCGGCCGCCCTCCGGAGGACCCGCTCCCGGCCGCCGCCCTGGCCGGCCCTGCCCACGCCGCCGATCTCGTCTTCGGCGCCGAGGCCATGGCCGCCTCTCGCCGGACCCTGATTCACGAAAACGGCGACGTCCGCACCACGGCCGTCATTCTCGATCGCCTCGAAGCCGGCTTCGGCGACGACGGCGAGACCTACCTCTGGGACGTCCAGGGCTGGACGGGCGGCGACATCAATCGCTTCTGGTGGAAGTCCGAGGGCGAAGGCGACTTCGGCGGCGAGCTCGAGGAGGCTGAAGTCCAGGCGCTCTACAGCCGCGCGGTCACGCCCTTCTGGGACGTTCAGGCCGGCGTGCGTCAGGACTTCCGGCCCGACGGCGAGGACACCACGCATCTGGTCCTCGGCCTGCAGGGCCTGGCGCCCCATTGGTGGGAAGTCGACGCCGCCGCCTTCCTGTCGACCGACGGCGACCTGACCGCCCGCGTCGAGGCCGAATACGACCAGCGCATCACCCAGCGCCTGATCCTTCAGCCCCGCCTCGAAATCGACGCTTCAGCCAGCGACATTCCGGAACTGGAGATCGGTTCGGGCCTGTCCTCGATCGAGGCGGGCCTGCGACTGCGCTACGAATTCCGCAAGGAGTTCGCCCCCTATGTCGGCATCGAGTGGAGCCGCGCGTTCGGCGATACCGCCGACTACATCGAGGCCCGAGGCGGCGAGACCGACGACACCCGCTTCGTCGTCGGCCTCAAGGCCTGGTTCTAACCGAAGGAGACCACCCCATGATGATCCGCACTCTCGTTGTCACCGCCGCCCTCGCGTTCGCCGGCGCCGCCGCCGCCCAGGACCCGCATGCGGGTCACGCTATGCCGGCCCAGGCCGCAGCGCCCCAATCCGGCATCACGACCGTTCCTGCGAATGGCGCGATGACCCAGGGTTCGCCCGAGCGGTTCAGCGTCACCTTCCCCCACGCCATGGTCCTCAAGACCGTCGCCCTCTCCGCCGAGGGGCAGGCTCCGGTCGACGTCACTGTCCCCGCCGCGCCGGCCGCCGCCACCGTCGGCGTGGCTCTTCCGCGCCTCGCGCCGGG
>NZ_JAEMRD010000141.1 GCF_016463485.1 Brevundimonas sp. | reverse complement strand
GTGGCTGCCTTCCATGGTGGCGGCAACCTTGCCGATCTTGGTCTTGCAGGCGATCAGGGTGGGCTTGTCCTGCTTGGTCGCCCATTTCAGGGCAGCCTTGATCTCGTTGACGTCATGGCCGTCGATGGCCTTGACCGCCCAGCCGCAGGCCTTGAACCGCGCCTTCTGGTCGGTGGCGTCCGACAGGCTGACTGCGCCGTCGATGGTGATCGCATTGTCGTCCCACAGGACGGTCAGCCTGTTCAGCTTGTACCGACCGGCGAGGGCGATCGCTTCTTGCGACACCCCCTCCATCAGACAGCCGTCGCCGGCGATGACCCAGGTGCGGTGATCGACGAGGTCTTCCCCGAACCGCGCCGCCAGATGCCGCTCGGCCATGGCAAACCCGACCGAGTTGGCCAGGCCCTGGCCCAAGGGACCGGTCGTGGTCTCCACGCCGGGCATGTGGCCCCACTCGGGGTGACCGGCGGTCTTCGAGCCCCACTGGCGGAAGTTCGACAGTTCCTCGCGCGTCGCCGCCTTGTAGCCTGTCAGGTGCAGCAGGGCGTAGATCAGCATCGAGCCATGGCCCGCCGACAGGATGAACCGGTCCCGGTCCGCCCAGTCCGGGCGGCTCGCGTCGAACTTCAGATATTTCGAGAACAGCACGGTGGCGACATCGGCCATCCCCATCGGCATGCCGGGGTGGCCACTGTTGGCCTTCTGCACCCCGTCCATGGCCAGCACGCGGATGGCATCGGCCATCTGCTTGATCGTCGGCTTGGCGCTGGAGGATTTGTCGGCGGTCATGAACAGACCTTTCGTCGGGAGGCGGCTAAAATCGGGGTGCGCCGCTTTACCCCGAGGCGGCGAAGGGTTCTATACGGAATCTGGAGGATGCGACCGATGGCCGACGCCACGACCGCCGCCAAGGACCGCATCGATCGGGCCCTGGCCGCACTGGAACGAAAGGTTCTCGAGCTGAAGGCACGCCCGGCGTCCGCGCCGGCGATCGCCGACGACGACCTGTTCGCGCGCGCGCCCGGCGATACCGCCATCGATCCCGACGCCAAGGCTCGCATCGCCGCGTTGGAGGCCGCCGGCCGTGACGCCTCGGCCGCCCTGGCGCGCGCGACGGATCGGCTGCGTGGCCTGTTGGCACCGATGGACGAGGATCCCGCCTGATGGCGACGGTGACGGTCGAGATCAACGGTCGCCCCTATGCCGTCGGATGCGCCGACGGTCAGGAGGAGCGTGTCCGCATCCTGGCGCGCCAGTTCGATGGCCATGTGAAGTCTGTCGCCGGCGATGTCGGCCACGTCGGCGACCTGCGCCTGTTCCTGATGGCGGCCCTGCTGCTGGCCGACGAACTGCATGAGGCACGGCTGGCGCTTCAGACCGGGACCGACGCGCCTGCGGTCTCGACAGCTACGCCGCCGTCGTCCGACACCGGGGTGGCCGAGGCTTTGAACGCGGTCGCCGCCCGGCTCGAAAAGCTGACGCAGAGCCTTTAGGCCGGCCTAACTTACCTTGAGAACATAGGTGGCCAGGACGCGCTGAACTTCATTGATGTCCACGCCGCGCCCGAACGTCTTGCTGAACAGGGCACCGCCCGACACCGCGACCTTCATCTCGGAATCCAGATCCAGTGTCCCGGCCGTCTCGACGCTGAAGTGGGTGATCTTGGAATAGGGGATGGAGTGGAACTCGAGCTTCTTTCCTGACATCCCCTGTTTGTCGATCAGGATCAGCCGTTCATTGGTGAAGACGATCATGTCCCGCACCAGCTTGTAGGCGTGCTCGACCTGTTCGCCTGCGATCAGGACATGGGCGAAGTCGTTCTGCACCGTGGCCGCGTCGACGACGTTGGCGTTGCCCATGAGGGCGTTCATCAAGCTCATGGTCGATCCTTTTCAGCGGTGACCAAGACTAGCCGTTGTATCGAGGCCCCGTCGAGCCTATCTTCCTCGACGGCGGGTCATGCTGTGGCTCTCGTCGAAGGCAACATATCCTCGCGGCCTTAATTCACTCGAAGGGATCTGTCCCTGTTTGACCTCGTGGGGTTGAGCATACGGAGCCCACCTGGCTACCCAGGCTCGAGAGGATTTAAACCGTCCTTCACGGCTCTTACGGCGCCGCCAACCTCTTCTCTTCGGGCGCTACCGCTCGCGACGCGGTCGCTCGCTGCTTGAGCGCGAGCGACATGGTCATTGATAAGCAGGCGCTTCGTGTCGAAATGCGCGCGTTGCGAAAACGGCTGGCCGATGCGGCGCCTGACTCCGCCATTGCCGTTGCCGGGTTCGTGAACGAACTGCCGCCCGGCAACACCGTCGCTGTCTATCGTGCCGTGGGGTCTGAGATGGATCCCGAGCTGCTTGCGGACGCCCTGATCGTCGCGGGACGATCTCTGTGCCTGCCAGTCGCTACGGAACGGGACAAGGCCCTTCTTTTCAGGCGCTGGTCGGCCGAAGAACCGCTGGAGATGGATGTCGCCGGCTGTCCCGCGCCCTTGCCGCTGGCCGAGACCGTTGATCCCGACCTGATCATCACCCCGCTGCTCGCCTTCGACGATGCAGGGGGACGTCTGGGGCAGGGCGGCGGGTACTACGACCGGACGTTTTTAGCGCGCCCCGACGCCGTCCGGATAGGACTGGCATTCGCGGGCCAGCGCGTCGATCGCCTGCCCATGGAGTCGCACGATGTTCCGCTGCATGGCGTTCTGACCGAGGTCGGCTATACCCCGGCGCGAAAGGTCTAACTCCTCATGCGTCTTGCCTTCTTCGGCGACGTGATCGGCAAGTCCGGTCGCGACGGCATCTCCGACCACCTGCCCGGGCTCAAGCGGGACCTGAAGCTCGACTTCGTGGTGGTCAACGCCGAGAACGCGGCGGGCGGGTTCGGCATCACCGAGAACACGGCGCGCGAGCTGTTCATGGCCGGTGCCGACTGTCTGACCCTGGGCAATCATTCCTGGGATCAGCGCGAGGCCCTGACCTATATCGTGCGTGAGCCGCGGCTGATCCGTCCGGCCAATTATCCCCGGCTGATGGATGCGCCGGGGGCTGGAGCCAATCTGTTCGAGACCCATTCGGGCCGGACCGTTTTGGTCATGAATGTGCTGGGCCGCATCCATATGGACCCGAACGACGATCCGTTCAGCGCGGTCGATCGAGAGCTGAATGCCGCGCCGCTGGGTGCCGTCGCCGACGCCGTCATCGTCGACATGCACGCCGAGGCCACCTCGGAGAAGATGGCCATGGGCCATTTCTGCGACGGCCGTGCCAGTCTGGTCGTCGGTACCCACACGCACGTGCCGACCGCCGACTGCCAGATCCTGCCCGGCGGCACGGCCTATCAGACTGACGCAGGCGGCTGCTGCGACTATGACAGTGTCATCGGCAACGAAAAGGAAGAGCCGCTGCGGCGCTTCACCACCCGCATATCCGGCGGCCGTTATGTTCCGGCGCATGGGCCGGCGACCATCTGTGGCGTCTTCGTCGAAACGGACGACCGGACCGGGCTGGCGACCCGGATCGAGCCGATCCGGGTCGGAGGGCGACTAAGCCAGGCGATACCGATCGTCTAGCCTTCGATCCAGCCCGGCATCCATCCCTCGTGGATCTCGCGCAGGTGGGCGAGCGGGATGCTGAACAGGCCTTTTGAAGCGAAGGCTGTGCCGCCCGCCTGACCGACGATCGATGCGTGAAGGCCAGCCTCGCGCGCGGCTGACAGGATGTCGTCGGGGTTGGGGGCGGCGATCAGGTAGCGGGCCTGGTCTTCTCCGAACAGGAAGATGTGGGCGTGGGTCGCGCTGGTGGCATCCAGGGTCACACCGACGTCGGAGGCCAGGGCCAGGTCCGCTGCAGCGCCGATCAGGCCGCCGTCGGACAGGTCGTGGACGCAGGTCAGCTGACCGGTCTCGATCAGATCGCGGACGACGTCGCCGGTCTTCTTTTCCAGCTTCAGATCGACGGGCGGCGGGGCCCCGTCCTCGCGGCCCAGCACTTCCCGCAGATAGATGGAGGCACCGAGTTCGCCGCGCGTCTCGCCGATTAGCACCAGGGTGTCGCCCTCGGCCATGGTCGAGAAGCCGGTGACCACGTCGTAGTTTTCCAGCAGGCCGACGCCGCCGACGGTCGGGGTGGGCGGAATGGCGACGCCGTTGGTCTCGTTGTAGAGGCTCACATTGCCGCTCACGACGGGGAAGTCGAGCTCACGGCAGGCCTCGGCCATGCCGTCGATGGCGCGGACGATCTGGCCCATGATCTCGGGCCGCTGCGGATTGCCGAAGTTCAGATTGTCGGTGATGGCGATGGGGCGCGAGCCGACGGCGGTCAGGTTGCGCCAAGCCTCGGCCACCGCCTGTTTGCCGCCCTCGTAGGGGTCGTTCTGGACGTAGCGGGGGGTGCAGTCCGAGGTGACGGCCAGGCCCTTGTCGGTGCCGTGGACGCGGACCACGCCGGCGTCGGCGCCGGTGGCCGAGTCCTGAAGCGTGTCGGCCATGACGTGGCGGTCGTACTGTTCCCAGATCCAGCGCTTGGACGCCATGTCCGGGCAGGCGATGACCTTGAGTACCGCGTCCTCCCAGCTTTCGGGGGCAGGGACGTCGGCGGCGGTCAGGCGCGGATGGAGCGCCGGCTGGACCCAGGGTCGGTCATACAGGGGCGCATCGTCGAACAACGGTGCCAAGGGGACGTCACAGACGACTTCGCCGTGATGGTTCAGGATCAGGCGGCCGGTCTCGGTGGTCATGCCGATGACGGCGGCGTCCAGACCCCATTTCCTGAAGATGCGATAGCCGTCTTCCTCGCGGCCGGGCTTGAGCACCGCCAGCATCCGCTCCTGGCTTTCGGACAGCATCATCTCATAGGCGCTCATGCCGGTCTCGCGCTGAGGCACGGCGTCCATGTTCAACTCGATCCCGACCCCGCCCTTGCCGGCCATCTCGACCGAGGACGAAGTCAGACCCGCCGCGCCCATATCCTGGATGGCGGCGACCGCGCCCGAGGCCATCAGCTCCAGGGTCGCCTCGATCAACAGCTTCTCGGCGAAAGGATCGCCGACCTGGACGGTGGGGCGTTTCTCGTCGGAATCCTCGTCGAACTCGGCCGACGCCATGGTCGCGCCGTGGATGCCGTCCCGGCCCGTCTTGGATCCGAAATAGACCACCGACATCCCCGGCCCCGGCGCGGCCGAGTAGAAGATGCTATCGGCCTTGGCCAGGCCCACGCACATGGCGTTGACCAGGATGTTGCCGTTGTAACCCGAGTGGAAATTGGTCTCGCCCGCCACGGTCGGCACCCCGACGCAGTTGCCGTAGCCGCCGATGCCCGAGACCACGCCCTTGACCAGCCGTTTGGTCTTCTCGTGCCCGATGTCGCCGAACCGCAGGGCGTTCAGCAGGGCCACGGGGCGCGCACCCATGGTGAAGACGTCGCGCATGATGCCGCCTACGCCCGTCGCCGCACCCTGATAGGGCTCGATGTAGGACGGGTGGTTGTGGCTCTCCATCTTGAAGATGCAGGCGTCGCCGTCGCCGATGTCGATGACCCCCGCGTTCTCGCCCGGCCCGCAGATGACGCGCGGGCCGGTGGTCGGGAATTTGCCCAGGTGGATCTTGGACGACTTGTAGGAACAGTGCTCGGACCACATCACCGAAAAGACGCCCAGCTCCAGCTGGTTCGGCTCGCGCTCCAGCCGGTCGAGGACGACCTGATATTCGGCGGGGCTCAGGCCGTACTCGGCGGCCAGTTCGGCGATGGTCTTGGAGGGGGCGCTCATGGCGGCGCTCTTAGCGATGTTCGGCGACGGAGTCAGCCCGCGTGGTCAACGGGACATGACTTCGACCGTCACTGGCTTCGGAACCTCACACCCGTTCGATCCTGCGCCGCCACGCCAGGACCACGACGACGGATGCGACCAGCGTGGCCACTGCAACGATGGCAGCGGTGAAGGCCAGGGTGCCGTTGCGGGACTGTTCGGCGACGAACACCCCGATCAGGCCCCAGACGATCGGCAGCGAATAGGCGATGGTCCGGATGCGCCAGCTGACGGCCACGGCGACGAGGCCGACCAGCACCACGGCCAGCACGGCCCAGACGGTCGGCGACGCCATGGCGGGCAGGTCGCCGTTGCCGGTCGCGACGGTGATCAGATTGACCGGGGCTGCGACCGTCAGCCAGCCTGCCAGCAGCGACATCGGCCAGACGGTCAGCCAGCGATCGCGATCCCCGAGGCGGAGCGCGCGTATCCTGCCGGCATGGGCCAGCAGGGGAATGAGCAGGACGGTCAGGGAGGCGAAGATCAGAACGATCGTGGCGACTTCCCAGTCGAAGGCCGCCGCGATGATCCACAGGCCGATCCCGACAAAGGCCAGGGCCGACGGCCAGCCGAACACCTTGAGGACATCGCTTTCGCCGGTCTGGGGCAGGACCTGGCGGATCGCATAGGCGGCGAGGCCAAGATAGATCACGCCCCAGATCGCAAAGGCCCAGCCGATGACGCGGAGGGTGGCGTCGCTGTCGGCGGCGAACTCGGCCGCGCTCTGGCCCCAGCCCAGCCCCATCTGCACCTGGGGAACCAGGATGGCGAAGACAGCCGTGGCCATGACGATGATCCGCCGGGTCATGTCGGCAGGGGAGGGACGCAGGATGGAGGACATGAGGCAAACCTGTGGATGCGAGACCGACACTACGCGCAACTACGGTCAAGGTTCAGATGGAGATGTTTAAGCGGAACCGGAGGGCCGCGGATTCGCTAACCGGGCGTCCCCCGAATCACAAAAGGAGGCCGCCATGGCCGATCCGACCAAGACCCCCGACCAAACTCCGCATTTCGATACTTCCGAGGTCGAGGCCAATCTGGCCATCGAACAGGGTCTGGGCGTCGGTGCCCGCGAACTGGCGGCGCAGCGTGATCCCGGCGGGATCGTGACGCCCGATGAGGACGACAGCGAAGTCTGATTCAAAACAGCCAAGTTTGTCGATTGACGGAGCCCGGTTCGCCGGGCTTCGTTCGTTCGATGACCCAGCCTGCTTCCATCGCCGCCGCCCGATCGCTGCTGGCCAGTGCCGATGCGATGCTGGCGGCCGATGGATCGGACCTGCGGGGCCTGATCCTTAAGGGGGACGCCCTGTCGGCCCTCGGTGACGCCCGGGCGGCGTCCAGCTTCTACACCAGCGCACTGCGGGCGGCCCAGGCCAGTCAGGCAAAGGGTGCCCGCCTGACGCCCGATCTGATCGCCGAGCTTCGCCGGGCCCAGGGCGCGGTTCAGGATCAGGCCAGGGCATTTCAGGATCACCTCGCCCAGGGTCTTTCCGCCGCCGGGTTCGATCCGGAGACATCCAGCGACCGGTTCGCCCTGTCGCTGGATCTGATGGCGGGGCGCAAACAACTCTATCTCCAGCAGCCACGCTTCTATCTCTTCCCCGGCCTGCCGCAGGTGCAGTTCCAGCCGCGCGAGACCCTGCCCTGGCTGGAGGCGGTCGAGTCGGCGACCGACGACATTCGCGCCGAACTCCAGGCCCTGCTGGCCGAACCCGCCCTGTTCCGCCCCTATGTCGAGCCCCGCGCCGATCGGCCGAATACCGACGCGCAAGGGATGGCATCCAATCCCGAATGGAGCGCCCTGTTCCTTATCAAGGACGGCGTCGAACAGGAGATCGCCGCCCGCTGTCCCCGCACGCTGGCGGCGCTGGCGCAGGTTCCGCTGTGCCGTGTGCCGGGGCGGACACCGTCGATCCTGTTCTCGCGCCTGACGCCGGGCGCGCGCATCCCGCCGCATCACGGCCTGATCAACACGCGGTTGATCTGTCACCTGCCGCTGATCGCCCCGCCGGGCAGCCGGTTCCGGGTCGGTAATGCCGTGCGTGACTGGAAGGAAGGCGAAGCCTGGGCCTTTGACGACACCATCGAGCACGAGGCCTGGAACGACAGCGATCAGGACCGGACCATCCTGATCTTCGACGTCTGGAAGCCCGAATTGACGCAGGAGGAGCGTGCCCTGGTCTCGGCCATGTTCAACGCGATCGACGGCTATGGCGCGGCGCAGCCCGCGTGGGGGGTTTGAAGGGGCAGGGTTCCGTCTCCCCGTCGTTGAGCGTCTTCTGGCCCCGCTTGTGGAACCTTTGCGTAAGCCTGATGCCAAAGGTCCCGCAAGCGGACGAAGGAGAGGTCCGGCTTGTCCAACGCATCGAACTTGCGAACCTCGCCCGATCCAACGCCTTGCCGTGCTTGGGGATACGACCGGTTCTGACGCAGGATAATTCCGATCTGCGCGCCCAGGTATCAACGTCCGCTATGATGCTGCCTGTCCCGTCGCGGGGAAGGGCGCAAGGCCTTGCGATCTTGTTGCGGCG
>NZ_JAEMRD010000140.1 GCF_016463485.1 Brevundimonas sp. | reverse complement strand
CGATCTCATAGACCTGCCACAGCAGGGCCGAGGACTGGATCTGGATCGCCAGCACGGCGATGACCCGACCGAACCACAGCAGACGGAAATCCCGGATACCCCAGGGGCTGGCGGGCCCTTCGGGCGGTGCCGGCGGAACGGGGGGAACGACGGGGCCGGTGTCCAGGGTCTCGATACTCACGTGCGCCGATCTTGCTTGGGGTACGGCGTCCCGTCCCGGTGGAAGTAGCGGTCCGCGCCGAGCGGCAGGACCATGTCGATACCGGGATAGTCGGCCCCGTCGCCGGTCGGGTTACGCGTCCCGACCTCCAGCAGAACCACCTCGGCATCCGAACGGTTCTCGATCCGGTGGCCGTTCGGCACGCCCGCCTTGAACCCGGCACAGTCGCCCGCGACCAGAACGGTCTCGGTCATGGGCTCGCCCTCAAGACCCTCGACCAGCACGACCTCGCCCGACACCACCCAGACGAACTCGTCCTCGGACAAATGCCAGTGGCGCTGGCTGGACCAGGCGCCGCCAGGCAGGCGCAACAGATTGACCCCGAATTGGTCCAGCCCCGCCGCATCGCCCAGCCGCCAGCGACGCCGCGGCAGGCATGGGCCGGCGAAGGCGTCGGGATAGGATGTCCCGTGCCCGGTCGGGGCGGCGTCCAGATTGATCTTTGGCAACGCGTCCTCGTGACACTTTTCGCAATCGCGCAACGTCCCTAAAGCATAGGTCCATGAACCCTGCATCAAATGCTGTGATCGATCCTGTCGAACTGACCCGGACCCTGATCCGCCGCCCGTCGGTGACCCCGGCCGACGCCGGGGCCATGGATGTGCTGCAACGGGTGCTGGAAGGGCTGGGCTTCACCTGTCGCCGAATGCCGTTCGAGGGCCCGGGGGGCGAAGGCGTCCACGCCCGGATCGAGAACCTGTACGCCCGACGCGGCACCGCATCCCCCAACCTGTGTTTCGCCGGCCATACCGATGTCGTGCCGACGGGGGCGGAAACGGGCTGGTCCGCCGATCCGTTCGAGGCGGAGATCCGCAACGGGGTCCTGTATGGCCGGGGCGCGGCAGACATGAAGGGCGGCATCGCGGCCTGGGTCGCGGCGGTCGCAGGTGTGCTGGCCGATGGTGAACGTTCTGGTCAAGACTTGGGCGGATCGCTGTCCTTCCTGATCACTGGCGACGAGGAGGGCCCTGCCCTGCACGGCACCAAGCGGGTGGTCGAGACCCTGATGGCCGAAGGAGAGGTCATCGACGCCTGCGTGGTCGGCGAACCGTCGTCGCAGAACCTGCTGGGCGACATGATCAAGATCGGCCGGCGGGGCTCGCTGAACACCTGGATCACGGTCCATGGCCGGCAGGGTCACGTCGCCTATCCCCACCGCGCGGCCAATCCGGCCCCGGTGCTGGTGCGGCTGCTGGCCCAGCTGGACGCCTGGGTGATCGACGACGGCTACGAGGCCTTCCAGCCGTCGAACCTGGAGATCACCACCATCGACATCGGCAACGGCGCGACCAATGTGATCCCGGCACAGGCCAAGGCCCGGCTGAACATCCGCTTCAATCCGGCCCAGACCGGCGACGGCCTGATCGCCCGCATCGACGCTGAGGCGGCCCGGGTCGCGGCCGAGAGTGGACTGGAGATCACGCTCGAGCACATGTGCTCCGGCGAGGCCTTCCTGACCCCGCACGGCCCGTTCGTCACGGCGGTCCAGGACGCGGTCGAGGCCGAGCTGGGTCGCCGGCCAGAGGCCTCGACCACCGGCGGCACCTCCGACGCCCGTTTCATCCGCGCCCTGTGCCCGGTTCTGGAGCTGGGTCTGGTCGGCCAGACCATGCATCAGTTCGACGAACGGGTTCCGGTGGACGAGATCGTGGCCCTGACCGGCGCTTATCGAAGGATCATCGAGTCCGTGCTCGGCCCTGCTACCAAGGGGAGCGCAGCGACCCCGGCAAGCGCTTCAGGCTAAGGGGTCCGTATGGCGGTGGCGGTCTGAAAAACACGCCGCCAAACCGCCAGACCGCCAAGGCCGCTCTAAATAAATCAGCGACTTGCACGGCGAGGGCGAAACTGACCGCCACGCTGCAGTTCTGCGATGTCCGATGATTTCAAAGACCATAAGGGACAGGTGGGAACAGTGGAGTCGAGCCGCAAGGGCGAGATAGGAAAATAGTCTTCTCGCATCACTGCCATAGATGAGCTTGCCCATGTCGCCCATCGTCAAGCTGAAGCGATCGCGATGCCGCGACCACCGGCGCGCTTGCCGGTGAAGGGCGTGGCGCGTAAGCGAACCGCCATGTTCGGCCTCGCCAACCCCGCCCGCTTCATGCGCTTCACCGGCCCGCTGGTCCCCTGGCTGTGGGCCGTCGCCGCCGTGCTTCTGGCCGTCGGAACCTGGCTCAGCTTCACCGCGCCAGGCGACTATCAGCAGGGCGATACGGTACGGATCATGTTCGTCCACGTCCCGGCCGCGTCGCTCGGCACGATCGTCTATGCGGCGCTCGGCGTTTCCAGCTTCTTCGCCCTTGTGTTTCGCCACCCCCTGGCCGATGCCGCAGCCCGCGCCGCCGCCCTGCCGGGCGCGGCCTTCACCGCGCTCGCCCTGGTGACCGGCGCGCTGTGGGCGCAGCCGATGTGGGGGACGTGGTGGGTCTGGGACGCGCGGCTGACCAGCGTGCTGGTGCTGTTCCTGTTCTACCTCGGATACATGGCGCTGCGTTCGTCGATCGACGACGAGACAAAGGCCGGGCGCGCCGCCGCAGTCCTCGGGCTGGTCGGGCTCATCAACCTGCCGATCGTCAAATTCTCGGTCGATTGGTGGAACACCCTGCATCAGCCGGCGTCCCTGCTGCGCGCAGGCGGAACGAGCCTCGATCCGGTCTTCCTCGCGCCCCTGCTGACCATGATGGCCGCCTATGGGGCGTTGTTCGTGGCCATCTGGCTGACGGCGATCCGCACCGAAGTGACCCGTCGCCGCGTCCTGACCCTGCGCGCCCGCGCCGCCGTGGGAGCATAGGCGATGCCCGATCTCGACATGACCCCCTATGCCGCCTTCGTCTGGCCCGCCTGGGCCATCAGCGCCCTGGTGCTGGTCGGCCTCGTCGTCCGCGTCGCCGTCGCCGCGCGGCGCTGGAAGGCCGAACTTCGCGCGCTCGACAAAGAGGACGCCGCCGAAGGCCTCCCTCAAGTCGCGCAGAGCGCGGTAGGGCAAGAAACCGGCCCTCAAGCAGGGCGAAGCCCGGTAGGGCCCAAACAATGAACCGCTGGCTCGCGGTAATACCGCTGGTGGCCCTCGTCGCCCTGACCGCCCTGTTCATCGGCTGGTCGCTGAAGCGCGACCCCGCCTACAAGCCCGACGCTGCCGTCGGCCAGACCGTGCCCGAGACCGTTCTTCCCATCCTTTCCGACGGCGTTGCGGGGCCCCAGAACGTGGACATCCGCACCGCCGGCGTCGGCCGTCCGATGATCGTCAATCTGTTCGCCTCCTGGTGCGCGCCGTGCCGGATCGAGCATCCCCGGCTGCTGGCGCTGAAAGAGCGCGGGATCGCCGTCGTCGGCGTGGCCTACAAGGACGAGCCTGAAGCGACCCAGGCCTTCCTCGATGAACTGGGCGACCCCTATGCCATGGTGCTGGTCGATCGCGAGGGTCGGGCGGGTCTCGATCTTGGCGTCTCGGGCGTGCCCGAGAGTTTCGCGGTCGATGCCATGGGCCGGGTCGTCGCCAAGTCTTCGGGGCCGCTGCTGACCGACGCCGACGTCGACCGCCTTGTCGCCGCGTTGGCGGTCGCCCCGCCCCGCCTGCCGCCCACAGCGACCGAACGGTCTCGACCGGCGCAATAGGCGAGAGGGTTCATCACAAAGGACACCAAGGGATCACGAAGATCACCAAGAGATCGCACACGTCGCTGCGGACTGTA
The DNA here is from genome assembly GCF_016463485.1 of Brevundimonas sp. Classification (GTDB taxonomy): domain Bacteria; phylum Pseudomonadota; class Alphaproteobacteria; order Caulobacterales; family Caulobacteraceae; genus Brevundimonas. The sequence continues at coordinate 4,502 of NZ_JAEMRD010000140.1, read as the reverse complement.
CCCATCGAGCGCGGTCTCACCGAGAAGCGAAATGGCGGCAAAGCCGCCCTTCATTCCGGGCACATATCGGATTGCCGGTCGCCACCTCGAACCTCTTCGGTCTCGTCGTGTCCTTGGTGATCCCTTGGTGTTCTTTGTGATGAACCTGGCATCTACACCGCAGGCTTCCGTCGGAGCGACCGTCGCTTCGGCCCGCCAACACCGGCGTTAACCCTTTTCCGCCCGACGCGCGTTAACCATAGCGCATGAGCACGATCCGTCCCGACCTGCCCGCGATTCCGACCCCGTCACAGGGTGCCGCCCCGGCCGTCCGCGCGGCCCAGGCCGACTTCTTCCGCGCCGCCATGGCCCAGGTCGGCGGTTATGCCCAGACGCCCGGCGCTTCCACGCCGGCTGCCGCCGAAACGCCAAAAGCCGCGCAGGGCGATCGCCCCGTCCGGCCGGGCAGTCTTCTCGATATCAGGGTCTGAACGTCCGCGCCGACAAGGCCGGCGTCAGTTGACGGGCGCGGCCTCGGCTTCGGCCACCGCCGGCTCGGCGTCTTCCTCGACGAACCAGTAGCCATAGGTCACCGGGCACATATCGACCGCCAGGATCCGGGGTTCACCCGGTCGCGACCGACAGACTCCGGGCGACACGAAATCGACGATCCAGTCGAGAACAGCCATTGTAACCTCCCGACCGCTCTTCGGCGGCCTGAGAGGAAATCTGTACCCATCGCGCCCGACTGTAAAGCCTCGGCCGTCGGGGGGCCTTCGTCAGGAAACGGGTTCGACCACCACGACCGGCGCCTTGGTCTTCTTGGGCTTCTTTTCTTTCTTCACAGGCCGGGCCTCAGGGTCGCCGGGCGCAGCCTTGTCGGTGCCGTCCGCCTTGCGCGCCAGCTTCTCGGCCTTCCGAGCCTCCTTCTGGGCCTTCTTGGCCGCCTTGGCCTCGGCCTTGGCCAGGTCGGGGGCGGCGTCGGCGGCATTGGCCAGGTCCGACAGAAGTTCGATGAATCCCTCGCGCTTGCCCTTGGGCAGCAGGGCCAGGATGCGCCGGTCGGCCGCCTCCACGCGGGGCCGCGCGGCCTCCAGCAGGGCCGTTCCGGCCTCGGACAGCTTCACCGCCTTGGCGCGTGCGTCGATCGTCGACTTCTCCCGCTCCAGCAGCCCCTTGGTCGTCATCCGGGCCACCAGGTCGGCCAGGGTCGAGCGGTCGATGCCGGTGGCCCGCACCAGATCGGTCTGGGTCAGGCCGGACTTGGCCGAAACCGCCTCCATCACCGCGAACTGGCGCTGGGTCGGGCCGTCGGCGCCGGCTTCGTCAGAATAGATGTCGAGGGCCAGTTGCAGCACCCGGTGCATCAGATGGCTCGGGGATTCGGCCAAGGCCCCGCTGCGCTTCGACTTGCCGGACTTCACCATGGTCGATTTCCCCTGAGACAAACTATGCCTCTACCGTGGACGGAGGGTTATCAGCGAGGCTTTACGGTTTCGCGACAGCTTTGCCAGAGACCCTGCGGGTCACCTGGCTCTACGGTATCACCTCGGGCTCGATGGGCGCCGTGGGATCGACCGGCGCGTCCGACACCAGATTCTTCATGATCAGCGGCACATTGGCCAGTCCGAAGGCGGACGAGGCGATCCACAGCACGCCGCGGAAGCTGACCCAGACATCGGCGGGATCGACATCGGTCATGCCCATCCGCCCGGTCGCCCAGCCCACCAGAGCCTCGGACCGGACCAGTTCGTTCACGATGGCGACCGCCGCGAAAAAGAATCCGTACCGGATCGTCAGGATGCGCCATGCCCGGTCGTTGACCGGAATGACCGACCCAAGCAGCGCCTTCAGCGGCTCCTTCTTCAGCCAGACCCCTCCCAGCAGGGCCACGGCCAGGGACGCGTTCAGCACCGTCACCTTCAGCTTCACGAAGAGATCGTCCTGGAAGACCAGGGTCAGCACCCCGAACACCAGGGCGAACCCGCCAACGAGCAGCGGCATCAGGGCCAGCCGCTTCTCGACCAGCAGCCCCACCGCGATGGCCACCGCCGACCCGGCCACCAGCCCCCAGGTCGCCTGGACGAGGGCCTCGGAACCCTCCATCCCCCTCAGCCGGAAGAACAGGAACACGGCCGCGAAGGCCGCCAGCGCCCCGAAATCCACCACCTGACGCACCCAGGTGGGGGGCTTTTTCTCAGGGGTGCCGGGATTGATCGGATCCATCATGGTCGCGAGAACTCCAAAACAACTCCGCTCATCCCGGCGAAAGCCGGGACCCAGTTCTGAATTTGAGCAGAGGCGCCGGGATCAACAGGCCGAGCAACGACTTTACGCTGGATCGCCCAAAGGACTGGGTCCCGGCTTTCGCCGGGATGAGCGGAAGAGAACAAGCTTAATCCTCCAGCCCGACGAGTGAACGAGAGAACGCGCGGGCGTCGAAGGGTTGCAGATCCTCGATCCCCTCGCCCACCCCGATCAGCTTCAGCGGCGCATCCGACGCCTGGGCCACGGGCACCAGGACCCCGCCCCGCGCCGTGCCGTCCAGCTTGGTCATCACGATGCCCGAGACGAAGGCGGTGCGCCCGAAGATCTGTTCCTGGGCCAGGGCGTTGCGCCCCACGGTGGCGTCGAGCACCAGCAGGGTCTCGTGCGGCGCGTCCGGCTCGATCTTCTTGAGCACCCGCACGATCTTGAGCAGTTCGTCCATCAGGGCCGACTTGTTCTGCAGCCGACCGGCGGTGTCGATCAGGACCACGTCATAGTTCTCGGCCCGGGCCTTGGTATAGGCGTCGAAGGCCAGCCCGGCGGGGTCGGCGCCGTCGCGGCGGCTCTCGAAATCGGCCCCGGCCCGCTCGGCCCAGACCTTCAGCTGTTCGCGGGCGGCGGCGCGGAAGGTGTCGCCGGCGACGATCATCACCCTGGCGCCCTTGCCCGTCAGATCGGCCGCGATCTTGCCGAGCGTCGTGGTCTTGCCCGATCCGTTCACCCCGACGAACAGCACGACATAGGGCTTGATCCCCCCCGCCACGCCGTCGGGGCCCAGCGGATCGAAGGTCGCCTGGCGCGGCAACAGCTCGGCCGCGACGGCTTCCGCCAGCGCCTCCTTGACCTCGCGCTCGTCCGAGACCTTGCCGAAGCGCAGGGCGCGGAAGCGTTCGACGATCCGGTCGGTGGCGGCGGGGCCCAGGTCGCTCTCGAGCAGATGCTCCTCCAGCCGCTCCAGCGCCGCCTCGTCGAGCGGCTCCTTCGTCATGCCGCCGACGACCGTCTCGGTGATCTGTTTGGAGGACCGCGCCAGACCGTCCGACAGACGCTGGAACCAGCCCTTCTTGGGGGTGTCGTTCATAGGCAGGGCTTTAGCCATCGCCGGATCAAAGGTCACGTTCGGAGTGACAATCAGACCATCCGTGAAATATCCGCTCATCCCGGCGAAAGCCGGGACCCAGGTCTTTGGGCGATGAGACGATCAAGTTGCACGCAGTGGCGATCCCACACGCCGTGCCCTACAAAAGCACTGGGTCCCGGCTTTCGCCGGGATGAGCGGAACTGATTATGCCCGAGACCCACCCCTTCTTCAGCGCCCGCACCCACGGCTTCGTCCGGGTCGCCGCCGCGACCCCGGTGGTCCATATCGCCGACCCGAAAGCCAACGCAGCCGAACACGAGGCCCTGATCCGGCAGGCAGGCGAGCAGGGCTGCGACCTGATCGTCTTCCCCGAACTATCCTTGAGCGCCTACGCCATCGACGATCTGCACATGCAGGCGGCGTTGCTGGATGAGGTGGAGCGGCAGATCGGGGTGTTGGCGAAGGTGACAGCAGAGACGGGGGTCATCTCGGTTATCGGGGCACCAATCCGGATCGGTGACCGTCTTTTCAACTGCGCCGTCGCCCTTGGATCTGACGGCATCCTTGGCATCGTGCCGAAGACCTATCTGCCGAACTACCGGGAATACTACGAGAAGCGATGGTTCGCTTCGGCCATCGGGCTCGACGAGTGGTATGGCGACGTCCGGATTGGCGAACTGTCTGGACCTTTCGGCGCGGACTTCATCTTCGGCGCGTCCAACCATCCGGGGTTCGTGTTCGGAATAGAGATTTGCGAGGACTTCTGGGCACCATTGCCGCCTTCGACCCGTCAGGCCCTGGCCGGTGCTCGCATCCTGCTGAATCTTTCTGCTTCAAACATCCTCATTGGTAAATCGGACGATCGGGCCTTGCTCTGCGCCAGCCAATCGGCGCGCGCGATGGCCGCCTATGTCTTCACGGCTTCGGGCTGGGGCGAAAGCACCACTGATCTCGCCTGGGACGGTCAGGCGACGATCCACGAGCTCGGCGCCAAACTTGTCGCAGGCCCCCGTTTCTCAATGGAATCGCACCTAACCATTGCCGACATCGACGTCGAGCGCATCGGACTAGAACGACTCCGAACAGGCACCTTCGCAGATTGCGCCAAATCGGAGTTGAGTGCTGGCGATATCCACGTGGAGGCTTTCATAGCTCATAGCCACTCCACCTCAAG
>NZ_JAEMRD010000250.1 GCF_016463485.1 Brevundimonas sp. | reverse complement strand
CTTCTACGAACTGTTCTTCGAGGACGCCGAGGTCGCGGCCGGCCTGCTGGGCATCACCCTGACCAAGCGGGGAAAGCATCAGGGTGGGGACATTCCGATGGCCGGGGTGCCGGTCCATGCCCTGGACGGCTATCTGGCGCGGCTGATCCGGGCCGGAAAGCGTGTCGCCATCTGCGACCAGATCGAGACCCCGGCCGAGGCGAAGAAGCGTGGGTCCAAGTCGATCGTGGCGCGCGACATCGTCCGCGTCGTGACCCCCGGCACCTTGACCGAGGACACATTGCTGGACGCGCGGGGCGCCAACCGGCTGGCGGCGGTGGCGGTGCGCAAGGGCCGAGCAGCGGTGGCGGTGGTCGAACTGTCGGCGGGAGCGGTGGATTCCGTGGCCTGTGACCTGGCCGACCTGGCCGCGACGCTGGGCGCGTTCCGGCCGTCCGAGGTGCTGGTCACCGACAAGGCCTTTTCCGATCCGGACCTGAAGGGCGCGCTCGACGGTTCGGGCGGCATCGTCCAGGCCCTGGCCTCGGCGGTCGCGGAACCGGGCGCGGCGCGCAGCCGGGTCGAACGGCTGTATGGCGTGGCCTCCCTGGACGGGTTCGGGGCTTTCGAGGAGGCGGAGGTCTCGGCGCTCGGCCTGATCGCCGCCTATCTGGAAACGACCCAGGCGGGCCGGGTTCCGGCCCTGGCCCCGCCGCGCCGATCGGGCGACGTGGGCTTCCTCGCCATCGATCCGGCGACGCGCCAGAGCCTGGAGATCGACCGCAGCCAGAGGGGCGAGCGGGAGGGATCGCTGCTGGCCTGTATCGACCGGACGCTGACGTCAGGCGGTGCGCGGGCCCTGGCCGAACGGATCGCACGGCCGCTGCGTGATCCGGCCCGGATCAATGAAGGACTCGATGCGGTCGAATGGCTGCTGGAGCGTCGCGACCTGCGGCGTGACCTGAGGGACGGATTGCGCGCCTCGGCCGATGTGGCGCGGGCGGTGTCGCGCCTGGCGCTCGGACGCGGCGGACCACGCGACCTGGCCGCCATCCGGATCGGTCTGAGCCTCGCCGAAGGGATCGCCGGGCTGTTCGTGCGGAGCCCCGATCCTTTGACCGGCCCGCCTGCCCGGATCGTCGCCTGTCTGGACGGCCTGACCCTGTCGCCCGAGGTAGCGGGGCTGATGGTCGAGCTGGCCGAGGGGCTGGTCGAGGAGCCGCCGCATCTGGCGCGGGACGGCGGTTTCGTGCGGCCCGGTTTCCGGCCCGAGCTCGATGAGGCCCTGGGTCTGCGCGACGACAGCCGCCGGGTGGTCGCCGACCTCGAGGCGCGGGCGGTGCGGGAATCGGGGGTGCCGTTCAAGGTGCGCCACAACGCCGTGCTCGGCTATTTCCTGGAAACCACGGCCAAACACGCAGAGCCCCTGTTCCGGGCAGGGCCCGACAATCCCTTCATCCATCGCCAGACCCTGGCCGCCCAGGTCCGGTTCACCACCGTCGAACTGTCGGAGCTGGACGCAAAGATCAGCCAGGCGGGCCATCGGGCCCTGGCCATGGAGGGCGAGACCTTCGAGGGCTGGCGACGCACCGTCCAGCGTCTGGCCCAGCCTCTGCAGGCCGTCGCAGACGCCCTGGCCGACCTGGACGCCACGGCGGCGCTGGCCGAGTGGGCCGAGGAAGTCGGCGGCGTGCGCCCCGTCGTGGACGACAGCCGGGCTTTCGAGGTCCAGGCCGCGCGCCATCCCGTCGTGGAAGCCGCCGTGAAGAAGGCCGGCGATCCCTTCACCCCCAACGACTGCCGACTGGACGGTCAGCCCCTGCCCGGCTCCGGCTGCCCGCGCCTGTCGATCGTCACCGGGCCGAACATGGCCGGCAAGTCGACCTTCCTGCGCCAGAACGCCCTGATGGTGGTGCTGGCCCAGGCGGGCAGCTTCGTGCCGGCGCGGTCGATGCGGCTGGGGGTCGTGGACCGGCTGTTCTCACGCGTCGGGGCCGGGGACGATTTGGCGCGCGGGCGGTCCACCTTCATGATGGAGATGGTCGAGACCGCCGCCATCCTGACCCAGGCCACGGACCGCAGCTTCGTCGTTCTGGACGAGATCGGCCGGGGCACGGCGACCTATGACGGCCTGGCCATCGCCTGGGCCTGCGCCGAGGCCCTGC
>NZ_JAEMRD010000249.1 GCF_016463485.1 Brevundimonas sp. | reverse complement strand
CGCCGCGCCGACGACAAGGGGGTCTTCGTCATGCTCGACGCCGCCACCCCCACCCGCCTGTTCGCCAGCCTGCCCCCCGGCGCGGAGGTCATGCGCATGGGCCTGGTGGAAGCGATCGAACTGACGAAGGGGTTTCTGGAAAGTCGTGACTAGTGGCTGGTGGCTTTTGATGAGCATCTCTGAGCGGCTTGTGTTGCGTCCCATGACCGTGGCGTCGAGGACGCGGCGATCACCAGCCACCAGCCACCAGCCACCAACCACCTCCCAACCCCCACTCACGCTTGCCTGACGACCCATCCTTCCCCACACTGAACAGAGACCGGACGCTCCAGAGGCTTCGGAATGCCGTTGGATCGCGAAAGAGACCGAATGCGTAAGAGATTCCTGGCCGGCGGCGTCGTGATTGCGCTCGGCCTGACCGGCATGACCGTGGCCACCCAGACGCCGCGCAACGAAACCTTCCGCATGCTGCAGCTGTTCGGCGACGTCATCGCCGTGGTCGAACAGGCCTATGTCGTGCCCGTCGACAACAAGAAGCTGGTCGAGGCGGCCCTGGCCGGGATGATGACGGCGCTGGACCCCCACTCCAACTATCTGCCGCCCGACGGCTATGAGGACCTGCAGGAGCGGACCTCGGGCGAATACTCCGGCGTCGGCCTGACCATCACCGCCGAGGGCGGGCTGGTGAAGGTGATCTCGCCGATGGACAACTCACCGGCCGGTCGCGCGGGTGTCCAGGCGGGCGACGTCATCTCGGCCATCGACGGCCAGAACGCGGCGGGCATGACGGTCTCTCAGGTGTCGGAGAAACTGCGCGGCGCCATGGGCACCTCGGTGACCGTCACCTTCCTGCGCGACGGCGAGGAGGCCCGCGAGGTCGTCCTGACCCGCGAGGTGATCAAGGTCGAGAGCGTCACCGGCCGCCTCGAAGGCGACTTCGGCTATCTGCGCATCTCGACCTTCAACGAGAACACCGGCCGCGAACTGACCGAGACCATCACCCGGCTGAAGGCCGAGAAGCCGGGCCTCAAGGGTTTCGTGCTGGACCTGCGCAACAACGGCGGCGGCCTGCTGACGGCGGCCATCGACGTGTCAGACGCCTTCCTCGAACGCGGCGAGATCGTCAGCCAGCGGGGCAGGAAGCCCGAACAGATCGAACGCTATGCCGCCAAGCCCGGCGACCTGAGCGGCGGACTGCCGCTGGTGGTGCTGGTCAACTACGGCTCGGCCTCGGCGTCGGAGATCGTCGCCGGCGCGTTGAAGGACCATGAGCGGGCCACGATCGTGGGCCTGACCAGCTTCGGCAAGGGCTCGGTCCAGACGGTGATCCCCCTGGGTGGCGGCCGCGATGGGGCCCTGTCGATCACGACGGCCCGCTACTACACCCCGTCCGGCGCCTCGATCCAGAAGATCGGCATCGAGCCCGACCTTGAGGTCGCCCGCACCGAGGCGGAGGCGAAGATCATCTCGCGCTCCAGCTTCATCTATTCCGAGGCCGCCTATTCGACGGCGCTGGACGCCTCCATCGGGGCCGAACGCAAGGGCCCGCATGTGCCGCGCGAGGCTCCGGGTCCGGACTTCGACAAGGACAAGGACTACCAGCTGGAACGCGCGCTCGACGTCCTGCGCGCCGGCGGCGACCTGACGCAGCTGGCCGCCGCACCCACCGGCATCGTCGTCACCGATCCGAACGCGGCCCCCGTCGAGACCGCCGAGGCGACCGGGACGCCCCCGGCCTCGCCCGAACGGACGCCGGAGATCACGCCCGGCAACATCCCGACCCCCCAGGAACGCCGCCGATAGGGAGCGGTCATGGCTAATGCCCCGTTAGGCTTTCTTAACCGCCGCGCGCCACAGTGAGCCCGAAGGAGCCGTCATCGCGGTTCCGCCAAAGGCCTACCGAGCGTTCGTCCGTGTCCATGTTCGCCAAACGTCAGTCTGCCCTGGCCGCCACCGCCGGCAGCCCGCCCCAGCCGCGCGGCCCGGGGCTGAACCTCGCCCAGATTGTCGCTGTCCTGAAGCGTCCGCCGGTCGCTGTGGGCGTCGCGGGCCTGATGCTGATCGCGGCCGCCGCCCTGTTCCTGACCGTGCTCGGCGACCCCCGCGCCGGAACCCCTTCGGCCCGCGCCAGCCTGACCCGTACTGCCC
>NZ_JAEMRD010000139.1 GCF_016463485.1 Brevundimonas sp. | reverse complement strand
CCGTCGCCCTGGCCGACAAGCTCGACACCCTCGTCGGCTTCTTCGCCATCGACGAAAAGCCCACCGGCTCCAAGGACCCGTTCGCGCTGAGGCGGGCGGCGTTGGGGGTGATCCGGTTGGTGCTTGAGAACGGGGTACGTCTGCCGCTCTACGATACGATCGAACAGACGAACCTCGTCCGGCGCTTTCAAGCCGACCCGAATTTGAAGATCAGCCCAACCTATTTCGACGTCTTCGGGCAGGGTTTGGAGCCGTCCGAGTTCCTGAAGCGGCGACCTGAGCGTCTCGCCGCAGCAACCGATCCCGCCGCGATCACAGATATCGACAAGCCGCTTTGGAATGCTCTTGGGGAATTCTCCATCGAGCGCTTGAAAGTGTTCCTGCGCGACCGGGGACTTCGCCCTGATTTGATCGACGCCTCGTACGCGTCGTCAGACGATGATCTCGTCCGCATCGTGCGCCGGGTCGAGGCGCTGGATGCCTTCCTCGCCACCGACGACGGGGCCAATCTGCTGGCCGGCTACAAGCGCGCGTCCAACATCCTCAAGGCCGAGGCGAAGAAGGGGGATATCCCCACCGGCATGGTCCAGACCGGCCTGCCCAACCAGCCCGAGGCCGAGACCACCCTGGCCTTCGCCGCCGACGCCGCCCGCACCGCCGTCGACACCGCCCTGGACACCGAGGACTTCGCCGCCGCCATGACCGCGCTCGCCCGCCTGCGCGCGCCCGTGGACGCCTTCTTCACCGACGTGATGGTCAACTCGGACGTGCCCGAGGAACGCGACAACCGCCTGAAACTGCTGGGCCAGGTGCGGGACGTGATGGGCCGGGTGGCGGATTTCGGACAAATCTCCGGCTGACCCTCTCCCGGCGGGAGAGGGCTTGAGGCCTGCGGAGCGCAGCGATGCGTCTTGGCCGACCCGAAGGGCGGCGCGTAGCAGCCAAAGGGTGAGGGGCTCACCCTGAAGTCGGCGTAAGCCGTGTCACAGGCCGTGCGACGGCTCACGCCGACTGACCTGCCAGCCCCTCACCCTTTCGCGCAAGGCCGATCGCCTGACGGCTCTCGGGCGCTCAAGCCCTCTCCCGCCGGGAGAGGGAATCTCCTTTCCATCCCCCGAAACATTCCTCACGCTTTGTTTCATCCCGGTCTCGCCTTCACGGCCGCAGCACGGTAGTCAGGCGCCACGAGCGGGGACAACCCGCCGACGCCAATCCAAAAACTCAGGGGTTTCCAATGGTGCAGTGGGTCTATGCGTTCGGTGGCGGGGCCGCCGATGGCGACGCGTCGATGAAGAATCTGCTGGGTGGCAAGGGTGCCAACCTGGCCGAGATGTCGTCGCTGGGCCTGCCGGTGCCCCCCGGCTTCACCATCACGACCGAGGCCTGCGTCCACTACTATTCGAACGGCCAGAAATACCCCGACGCCCTGGCCGGAGAGGTCGCGGCCGGCCTGCTGAAGGTCGAATCCATCGTCGGCAAGACCTTCGGTGACCCGGAAAACCCCCTGCTGGTCTCCGTCCGCTCCGGCGCCCGCGCCTCCATGCCCGGCATGATGGATACCGTCCTGAACCTTGGCCTCAACGACCAGACGGTCGAGGGCCTGGCCAAGCTCAGCGGCGACCGCCGCTTCGCCTTCGACAGCTACCGCCGCTTCATCACCATGTATTCCAACGTGGTTCTGGGCCTGTCCCATGACGACTTCGAGGAGGTCCTCGACGACCACAAGGACCGTCTGGGCGTCACCGTCGATACAGACCTGACGGCCGAGGACTGGGAAAAGGTCGTCGCCGAATACAAGACGGTGGTTCAGCGCGAGCTGGGCGTGCCCTTCCCCCAGGACCCCCAGCTTCAGCTCTGGGGCGCGGTATCGGCCGTTTTTGCGTCGTGGATGAACGACCGGGCCAAATTCTATCGCCGCATGCACGACATCCCCGAAAGCTGGGGCACGGCCGTCAGCGTCCAGTCGATGGTGTTCGGCAACATGGGCGAGACCTCGGCGACGGGCGTGGCCTTCACCCGCAACCCCTCGACCGGCGACGCCCGCCTGTACGGCGAGTTCCTGATCAATGCCCAGGGCGAGGACGTCGTCGCCGGCATCCGCACGCCCCAGTCCCTGACCAAGGTCGGCCGCGAGGAGATGGGCGAGACCGCCCCCTCGATGGAAGAGGCCATGCCCACTGTCTTCGCCGAGTTCGTGGACGTCGTCGGCCGGCTGGAAACCCACTATCGCGACATGCAGGACATCGAGTTCACGGTCGAGCGCGGTCGCCTGTGGATGCTCCAGACCCGCAACGGCAAGCGCACCGCCAAGTCCGCGCTCAAGGTCGCCGTCGACCTCGCCGCCGAGGGCGTGATCACCCAGGAAGAGGCCATCAGCCGCGTCGAACCCGCCGCTCTGGACCAGCTTCTGCACCCGACCTTGGACCCCAAGGCGCCCCGCACCGTCGTCGCCACCGGTCTGCCCGCCAGCCCCGGTGCCGCCACCGGCAAGATCGTCTTCGACGCCGACGAGGCCGAACGGATGAGCCAGCTCGGCGACGCCGTCATCCTGGTCCGCGAGGAAACCAGCCCCGAAGATATCCACGGCATGCACGCGGCGCGCGGCATCGTCACGGCGCGCGGCGGCATGACCAGCCACGCGGCCGTCGTGGCGCGCGGCATGGGCCGGCCCTGCGTCTGCGGCATCAATGCCCTGTCGATCGACGAGCACGCCGGCACCTTCACCGCCAACGGCCGCACCTTCAAGGCCGGCGAGATCATCACCATCGACGGCTCCAAGGGTGAGGTGCTCGACGGCGCCGTGGCCATGATCGAGCCCGAGCTGACCGGCGATTTCCAGACCCTGATGGCCTGGGCCGACAAGGTCCGCCGCCTCAAGGTCCGCGCCAACGCCGAAACCCCGCTGGACGCCAAGACCGCACGCGGCTTCGGTGCCGAGGGCATCGGCCTGTGCCGCACCGAGCACATGTTCTTCGACGAGGAGCGGATCGCCGCCGTGCGCGAGATGATCCTGGCCGACGACGAGGCCGGTCGCCGCACCGCGCTCGCCAAGATCGCCCCGTTCCAGAAGGCGGACTTCGTCGAACTGTTCACCATCATGGCCGGCCTGCCGGTCACGGTCCGCCTGCTCGATCCGCCCCTGCACGAGTTCATCCCGCACACGGACGAGGACATCGACGCCCTGGCCGCCGGATCGGGCCTGGACGCTGCCAAGCTGAAGCGCCGCGCCAAGGAACTGCACGAGACCAACCCGATGCTGGGCCACCGGGGCTGCCGCCTCGGCGTCGCCTATCCCGAGATCTACGAGATGCAGGTCCGCGCCGTGATCGAGGCCGCCATCGCCGTCAAACAGGCGTCAGGTACCGCTCCGATCCCCGAGATCATGCACCCTCTGGTCGCCATGGGTCTGGAGATGAAATACCTGCGCGAACTGACCGACCGCACGGCAAAGGCCGTGTTCGAGGAGGCCGGCGACACCGTCGAATACCTGGTCGGCACCATGATCGAACTGCCGCGCGCCGCGCTGCGGGCCGGGGACCTTGCCGAATACGCCGAGTTCTTCTCCTTCGGTACCAACGACCTGACCCAGACCACCTTCGGCATCTCCAGAGACGACTCCGGCCGGTTCCTTCAGGCCTATATGGACAAGGGCATCTTCGAGACCGACCCCTTCGTCCGCCTGGACCAGGACGGCGTCGGCGACCTGATCCGTATCGCCAGGGAACGCGGCTCGGCTGTTCGCCCGGACATGAAGATGGGCATCTGCGGCGAGCACGGCGGCGACCCCGCCTCCATCGCCTTCTGCGAAGAGGTCGGCCTCAGCTACGTCAGCTGCTCCCCCTACCGCGTCCCGATCGCCCGCCTCGCCGCAGCCCAGGCGGCGCTGGTCAGCCGGGGCGGCGAGGCGCGCGAAAAGGACAGATAAGTCCTTCTCCCCTTGCGGGAGAAGGTGGCACGCGGAGCGTGACGGATGAGGGGTGGCACTCGGTGTCATACGGGAGGGGGAATCCCACCTGTCTGTCTCGCATCTTCGTATCCCTCATCCGAGCGGCTCCGCCGCCCACCTTCTCCCGCAAGGGGAGAGGGAATCTCGGCTTGTCCGACGCCTCGAACTTTCAAACCTCGACCGACCAATCCCTTGCCGCACAAGGGATTGACCCATTCTCACCCCCTCGAACCTCGCCCACATTGAGCCGTCCCCTATCCTGACTCCTCAACCAATTCTGAGGACGCGGGACGATGTACGACGAAAAATTCTGGCAGCCCCTTCGGACGCGGGTAGAGGCGGCCCGGACTGCCGGGCTGCGGCCCGCACCGGACGACGTCTGGGCCGTGGTCCGGCTCGACTATCTGGATGGGATGTCGGCGAGGGAGTGCTGCGAGCGACACGGCGTCGGACGCTCGGCCCTTCGCGCCCGTGCCAAGATCGAAGGCTGGCGGCGCTCGGATCAGCCCTGGATCGTGTCGAGTGGTCTGGATCCGGATGACGAGGGTGTCGAACTCGATGTCCTGAACGACAGCGATATCGATCAGATCGACGACGATCAGTTCATGGATCTGGCCCGACGCCGGATGAAGCGGGCCCTGCTGCGCGGCGATGCGGTCGCCGCCCTGCGGTGGCGTCGCGTGGCCCAACAGGTCGGCGACGAGTTCCACAAGATGGTCTGCGAAGCCCGGTGGGCCGCCCGTGACGCGCCTTCGCCAGAGAGTCCGGACTCCTCGGACTCCTCGGACTCCTCGGACTCCTCGGACTCTAATTTCGAGTCCGGACTCCCTCACCCCGCGTGATCCATCCGCTAGACTGAACCTCCCGCCCAATGCCCACAGGACCAACAATGCCCGCCCAATCCCGCCTCTCCATCGCCGTGGTCGGTCCCGGCGCCATCGGCGGGACCATCGCGGCCTGGCTGTCGCGCAGCCCCCGGGTGGGGCAGGTCACCCTGTGCGCCCGCAGCCCGCTGGATCGGCTGGTCGTCGAGACGCCGGACGGTTCGGTCATCGAGTCGGATCCGCTCGTGGTCACCTCGCCTGCGGACATCACCGCCCCCGTCGACTGGGTCCTGGTCGCCACCAAGGCCTATGACGGCGAGGCCGCCTCGGCCTGGTTCGCCGGCCTGGTCGGGCCGACGACCCGGATTGCGGTGCTCCAGAACGGCGTCGAACACGTCGAACGCTTCGCCCCCTTCGTCGCACCGGACCGGATCACGCCCGTGGTCGTGGATATCCCGGCCGAACGCACCGGGCCGGGCCGGATCCTGCATCGCCGCGAGGGCACGGTCATAGTGCCGGCGGGGCAAGCGGGAGACGATTTCGTCGCCCTGTTCGCCGACAGCGTCATCGCCGCCTCGACCACAGACGACTTCCCGACCGTGGCCTGGACCAAGCTGGCCCTGAACTGCGCCGGCGCCGTCAACGCCTTGACCGGCCAGCCGGGCGGGGTGGTCCGGGCCGAAGGGATCGCCGACCTCATGCGGGCCATGGTCCGGGAATGCGTCGCGGTCGGCCGCGCCGTCGGGGCCCATCTGGGCGATGAACTGCCGGACTGGGTGGTCGAGCGCGCCATGACCTCGCCCCCGGACTCGGTGAATTCGCTGCTGGGCGACCGGCTGGCGGGCCGGCCGATGGAGTGGGATGCCCGGAACGGCGTCATCGTCCGCCTGGGCCGCGAACATGGTATCGAAACCCCGGTCAACGCCCTGTGCGCCACCCTGCTCAGCGCGACCGCCTGGCGGCCCTGAAGAGGCCATCTTTGAGATATCGTCTGTCGCAGAACAAGGTCTGTGTCAGTCATGCACGATTTCACGACTGCAACGTTCAGGTCATGGAACGGCCGCGCAGGGTCACCATTTAACTCCTCGCTGGATGGGGCCGGTAGCGAAAGCTGCCAACATCTAGGAGTTAATAGAAACAATGCGTAACATCATTCTCTCTGCCGCCGCCATATCTCTGTTTGCCGTGCCTGCCATGGCCCAGAGCCTGCAATCGCCGACCTACTACGGCACCCTGGGCTATTCCCAGATGCAGGGCGACGATGCCGACCTCGGCGCCGTGACGGGTCGCCTGGGTGCCAAACTGACCCCCTATCTGGGTGTCGAGGGCGAGACCTCGTTCGGGGTTGGCCATGACGACGTTAGCTTCGCCGGCGTCGACGGCAAGGTCGAGCACCGCTACGACGTCGCCGCCTATGGCGTCGCCACCCTGCCGGTGCAGCCGAACTTCGACCTGTTCGCCCGGGTCGGCTACGGCGTCACCGAGGTGAAGGCCTCCGCCGCCGGCGTCGCCGCCAGCGACCACTCGGACAGCGTCAACTACGGCGTCGGCGCCAACTACCACCTGGACGGCGTCAACGGCATCCGCGCCGACTGGACCCGCCGCGACTTCCAGGACGACAACGCCGGTGAAGCCGACGTCTATTCGCTGAGCTTCGTCCGCAAGTTCTGAGCATGAAAAAAGGCGCGGTCCAGAAAGGGCCGCGCCTCATGTCTTTGGGGGTTGGACCGGTCAGGCCGGCTCGGCCACCAGAGCCCACCGCATCGACCCCTCGCCGAACGGCCGGGTGAACCACTGGGAGTAGCGCTCGAACGCCTCGACCACCGCATGACGCAGATCGTTGTTCACCGGTTCGCCCCGGTTGCGCTTCATCGCCGCGACGCAGTCGATCACCACATTCTGGTGCGCCGACCCGCCGAGGCTCTTCAGGACCATGGCCACGTCCCGGGCCAGGGATTCCAGCAAGGACAGCCGTCCGCCCGCCGGGGGGGCGCTGTATCGGTTCGTCTGGGTGTCGGCCATTCGGGCGTCCCCTCGCGCTTTCACGGTGTGGATAGACATCCGTGACAAACTCGCCTCTCAGGCGCAAGCGGCGCCGCACAATTTTCGATAGATTGTTCGTGACGAGGCACCCGACATCACCCTCACTGGCCCACCCGTATCGCACCTGCTAACAAGACCGCGTCAGGCGGGGAGGGAAACGCCCATGAGAATCGGCCTCTATCCGGGCACCTTCGATCCCGTCACCAACGGGCACATGGACATCATCGGCCGGGCCGTGAAGCTGGTCGATCGGCTGGTCATCGGCGTGGCCCAGAACGACGACAAGGGCCCCCTGTTCACCACGGCCCAGAGGGTCGAGATGGTCAGGGCCGAGGTGGCGTACCTCGACGCCGACATCGACGTCCAGCCCTTCTCCAGTCTGCTCATGCATTTCGCCGAACACCTGAACGCCCAGATGATCGTCCGGGGCCTGCGCGCCGTCGCCGACTTCGAGTACGAGTTCCAGATGACGGCCATGAACCAGCGCCTCAATGACGACATCGAGACCGTGTTCCTGATGGCCGACCCGCGCCACCAGGCGATCGCTTCCCGCCTCGTGAAGGAGATCGCCCGGCTGGACGGCAACATCGACAGCTTCGTCAGCCCTGCGGTCGCCCAGGCCGTCCGGCAAAAGGTACAGAAACGCGTATGAAGGCCCTCTTCGTTTCCCGCACCGTGCGGGTCGTGACCGCTGCGGTCGTCGCCGCCGGTGCCGCTCTTCTGGTCCTCCAGTCGGTCCAGGCCCAGGCCATACGGGGCCCGGAAGTGCCGGCCATGCCGATCGGCGAGGCCGACTGGCGCACCGTCGCGCCCGAGAATCTGCTGGTCATCGACACCACCAAGGGCCGTGTCCTGGTCGAGATGGAGCCGCGCGCCGCCCCCGGCCACGTTGCCCGGATCAGCCAACTGGCCAACCAGGGCTTCTTCGACGGCCAGAAATGGCACCGCGTCATCCCCGGCTTCATGGCCCAGACCGGCGACCCCCTGGGCACGGGCGAAGGCGGCTCCGACCTGCCCGACCTCGCGGGCGAGTTCAGCTTCCGCCGTGGTCGCGACGGGTTCGGACTGGTTCCCAACGCCGGTGGCGTTGTGCGCGGCTGGCTCGGCTCCCTGCCGATCGAGACCCAGCCCGACGCCCAGATGTTCGTCACCGCCGACATGAAGGTCCCCGCCAGCGGCCTGTTCTGCCCCGGCGTCCTGGGCATGGCCCGGTCCCAGTCGCCCGACAGCGCCAACAGCCAATTCTTCCTGATGACCGGCACCAACCCCAACCTGAACGGCTCCTACACCGCCTTCGGGCGGGTCGTGGTCGGTCTGGACGTGGTCAAGGCCCTGAACGCGGGGTCCAGCGCCAACAACGGTGCCGTCGCCAATCCGGACATCATGACCCGCGCCCGCATCGCCGCCTCCATCCCCCCGGCCGAGCGTCCCGCCGTGCGGGTACTCGACCCTCGCACCGCCCCCTTTGCGGCCCGGGTCCAGACCCTGCGCGAGAGCCGGGGCCTGAACTTCAACATCTGTGATATCCCTGTGGTGGCAGAGGCCACCGGCGGCTGATCCAGACAGGCGATAGACCATGCGCAACCCGGCCCTGATCCTGTCTTCCCTCGCCGTCCTGCTGGCCGGGCCCGTCCTGGCCCAGACGAC
>NZ_JAEMRD010000138.1 GCF_016463485.1 Brevundimonas sp. | reverse complement strand
CCACGCTGGCGGCCGATGAGCGGTTCCGGGACACGGTGACGGCGGCCTACAGCGGATTGCGGCGGGATGGGGCGCTGAATACTGCGGCTCGGCTCAGCTAACGATCTGAAATCCATCTCCGCTCATCCCGGCGAAAGCCGGGACCCAGTTCTTTGGGCGATCAGCGGACGTGGTGAGACAGGCTCGTGATCCCCCGCACTGCCCCACAAAAGCACTGGGTCCCGGCTTTCGCCGGAATGAGCGGAATTTTGGAAAGCCCTACAGGATCAACGCTCGCCGCAACGCCGGGACCGCCAGGACCAGATCACGCGTCACCAGAGCGGCGAAGAAGTCCGCGCCGACCGTACCCAGGTGGGTGTAGTCGAAGGCCAGCCTGGCCTGACCCATGGGCTCGACCGCCGCATTGTTCTGGGCTGTCGGCGCGACTGCCGGGGCGTTCGGTGCGACCGGGGCCGGTGCGACGGGCGCATTGCCGGCGGCCGGGATGGTGGTCCCCGTCAGCAGGGCGGCACCGACCTCGGGAAGCGGCGCGGCCTGGGCGAAGCGGGCCGACATGGCGGGCCCCAAGGCCTGAACGGCGGCTGAGCTGGACGCATTCAGATCGACCAGGGGCGTGTTGGTTTCGGCGGCGACCCGGCGGATGGCATCGGCCCAGGGATCGAGATCGTTCTGGAGTTGCCCATCGACGAACTGGCGGCGGGTCAGGGGCGTGACCAGGACGGGGATGGCACCGCGCGCGCGGGTCTCCTCGACATAGCGTTTCAGGTTGGCGGGGAACTCGGTGGCGAGGTCGGTCGAGCGGCCCGGCTTGCCCGGCTGGTCATTGTGACCGAACTGG
Source organism: Brevundimonas sp. (assembly GCF_016463485.1). GTDB lineage: Bacteria > Pseudomonadota > Alphaproteobacteria > Caulobacterales > Caulobacteraceae > Brevundimonas. Next base: position 7,660 of record NZ_JAEMRD010000138.1, on the reverse strand, counting down.
ATCAGCACATAGGTGGCGACATAGTTCGGCGTGGACATCTCCCCCAGCGCGATGTCCCACGAACCCTCGGTCCTGTAGTTGCCGCTGCTCCGTCCACCCCGCGCCAGATTGGTGCAGGTCAGGAACGAGGTGACGTGCTGGGCGCAGAAGCTGGGCCCCCAGCCGCCGGCGACGGCCGTGGTGGAATCCCCGACGAGGATGATCTTCGACGCCCGGATGGGCTGGACCGGTGGAACGACGTCTGTGGGGGCCGCCGAGGTCTGGGCGAGGGCTGGGGCGGCCATCAGGGCGGCGACCATAACCGCGATCGTGAGAGACAGGCGCATCGTCGGATCGGTCCTTGAAAGAAAAAACGGCGCCGGCCGAAGCCGACGCCGTGTCGAGGTTCAGGAGAAATTCGTGAGCGTCAGAAGCTCATCCGGGCACCGACGAAGACCTGGCGGCCGGTCGAGCCGTAGTTGGTCACCACGCGGTCGTCGGCGTAGCCCCAGCGGTTGGTCGTCTGGTTGGTCAGGTTCAGGGCTTCCAGGTTCAGCGTGATGTTGTCCGTCAGCTTGTAGGTCATGGACATGTCAACGTTCAGCGTGGCTTCCGAACCCAGGAAGTCGTTGACCAGCGGCGAGTCCGAGAAGCCCGGATCGGTGGTGCCCGAGGCAATCGGGTACTGGGTCACATAGTCCGCGCGATAGGCGGTCGAGACCCGGGCCGAGAATTTGGGCACTTCATAGAAGATGGTGAAGTTGAACGCGTCGGGCGAGGCGCCCGTGAACGGTCCGACGCCGGTGACCAGGGGCTGGGGCGTCAGGATGTAGTTCAGCTCGGATTCCAGGTGGGTGTAGTTGGCCTGGATGCCCAGGTTCTGGAAGTACCAGGGCAGGAAGGTCAGGTTCTGCTGATAGTTGACCTCGACGCCGCGGATATAGCCGCCCGGTGCGTCACGGAACTGGCGGATGGCGAAGGCGCGGTCGGCGTTGATGTAGTCGACCTGGTTCTGGGCGCTGGCGCGGGCTGCGGCTGTCTGGGTCGTGTCGGAGACGATCGCCTCGAACTCGGCACGCAGTTCTGCGATGGCGGTGACGTCCAGGATCGAGGACAGGGTGCCGTCGCCGACCAGGGTCTGCGGGAAGCTTTCGATGTCCTTGTTGAAGATGGCGACCGAGAACAGGGCATCCGGCTGGAAATACCACTCCAGCGACAGATCGTAGTTGGTCGCCGTGAACGGGTTCAGCTTGGGGTTGCCGATGGTGATCGAAGCGCCGGTCGTGGCACCCAGGCCGTTGGGGACGCTGAAGGCCGTGACGCTGGGCGCCAGGTTGCCGAGCAGGGGACGGGCCATGACCTTGGCCGCGCCGGCGCGGATGATGATCGTGTCCGTCAGCTCATAGGCCAGGTTCATCGACGGCAGGGTGTTCTCGTAGTTGTTCGTGGCGTTGATCGCCCGGCCGCGGTTGGTGAAGCCGTTCGAGTCCAGATCGGTGATCGCATGACGGACGCCGATGTTGCCGCGCAGGTCGCGTCCGAAGACGGGGATGTCGAAATCCACCTGGCCGAAGAAGGAGTTGTCGGTTTCCTGGACGCTGAAGACCTGGGCGAAGTTGTATTTGATCGAGACGCGCCAGTCGTTCCACTTGTTGACGCAGTTGCATTCGAAGTCGAACAGTTGGCGGAAGGCGTCCAGGTTGGGGGCATAGAAGCTGGTCGGCGTACCGGCCGGCAGGTCCAGGCCCTGGCCGAAGCTGTGGACTGCACCGACCTGGCCGATCGTGGCACCGGCCTCGAGCAGTGAGGGGTTCAGGGTCTCGCGGGCCGATTCACGCTGCGAGGCCGAGGTGAAGAAGGAGTAGCGACGCTGCGAGGCGCCCACCTTCAGGGTGATCATGTCGTTGGCGTCCCAGGCCAGGTCGAAAGCGCCGCCCTCATAGTGGTTGTCCACGGTCCGCTCGAAATAGCGGATGGCCGAGAAGCCCTTGACCACGTCCCACTTGGTGGGATCGGCGACGTCGAAGCCGAAATTCATCGACGGCATGTCACCGCCGCCGCGGGCGTCATAGACGAAATAGCCGTCCCCGGCCGCGCCCGAGCCGGAGTTCAGGCGCGTGAACTCGACCAGCGAGCCCTGCGATTTGTTGATCGAGCGGCTCTCGCCATAGATCGCGTGCAGACGCAGTGTGTCGGAGAACTCGTGCGCGACGTCGATCGTGCCCTGCTGGAAGTAGGTCGTGAACCGCGCCTCGTCCGCCGCCGACCGCATGTCGACGTTCGACAGCACCAGATAGTCCGCATTCTGGCCGTTCGGGCTGAGCGCTGCGTCCAGCAGCCGAATCGACGGCCGGCCGATCAGCGCGTTGCGCAGCGCCAGACCTGTCGGGTCAGCAATGTAACCCCTTGAAGTTGGGCTATTATAGTAGTCGTAGGGTTCCAGGTTGTTCGGGTTGAAGCTGAAGCCCGACAGGGTGCCGACCACCGGCGTGTTGCCGTACATTCCCTGACCGCAGTCGATTCCGGCCAGGATGGGGGTCTCGGCGCGTGAGTTGCAGGACGCATACAGGGCGCGGCGCTGGGCGGCCGTGCCGCCGACGTTGGCGTTGGCCAGTTGATAGGTCGCGGGTGCCGCAGTCCCTTGGGTGTTGTTGCGGTTCAGGCCGACCGGGACGATCTGATAGTTGGTCGAGACCTGGTCCAGTTTGGAATAGACGCCGTCGAAGCTGACGGTCGTGCGGTCGGTCGGACGCCATTGCAGCGAGCCGGTCAGGCCGATCCGCTCCTGGCTGAGGTCCTGCTGGTTCAGCGTCGGGAGGGCGGGGATGCGGACCAGCGAGCCGGGGGCCACCGTCGTGCCGGCGGCCGTGCCGGTCGCGTTGTTGTTGCGCAGCGTCGAACCGATCGGATTGTTGATCAGATTGTAGGCCGTCAGGTTCGACCCCCGCAGCGCGTCGCAGTAAGAGATGTTGGTGATGTTGACGCCGGGGATGACGCCGTTGTTGCAGGCGGTCCCGGTCGGGGCGGCGAAGCCCTGGCGGGTCAGGATCGTGGTGCCGGCAGCAATGTTGGGCGTGCCCGCGAAGGTCGCGCCGCGATAGGTATAGTCGGACTGGCCGGCCTGACGCTGGTAGCTGTCGATCGTCTGGTCGCGCTTGTTGTAGGCGACCGAGCCCAGAATGCCGATCTGCCCGATGTGGTTGAATTCCCAGCGGTTCGAGGCCAGGGCGGCGACGCGGGGGTTATGGCTCTCGCCGTTTTCGTAATAGGCGTCCTGGACCGAGAAGCCGAGGCGACGCTCGCGGAAGTCGAAGGGACGGCCGGTCTGGAGGTCGACCGTGGCCCCCAGCGAGCCCTCGTCGGTTTCGGCCGAGGCGGTCTTCTGGACCTTCAGGGAGTTGAACAGCTCGGAGGCGAAGGTGTTGAAGTCGAAGCCGCGACCGCGGTTCGGGTTGTCACCGGCGATCGAGGCACCGGCGGTCGACAGGGCCTCGACGCCGTTCAGGCGAACGCGGGTAAAGTCGGAGCCCAGGCCGCGAACGGTGATCGTACGGCCTTCGCCGTTGTCGCGGTCGATCGAGACACCCGGCAGGCGCTGCAGCGACTCGGCCAGGTTGGCGTCGGGGAAGTCGGCGATGTCCTCTGCGTTGATGGCGTCCACCATCACATTGGCGTTGCGCTTGGTGTTCAGGGCGCTGCGGAGAGCGCCGCGAATGCCGGTGACGACGACTTCATCAACCTGGGCGGCTTCGTCCTGAGACGGCTCGGCCGGGGCGGTCTGGGCGGCGACGGGCGCGGCGAAGGCGGCGGTCATCAGGGCGACTGCGGAGGCGCAGTAGAGCGCGCGTGTGCGTGAGTTCAACATTTCGGGTCTCCTCCCAAGGGTGCCCGCCCCTCTCCGGGAACTGGACAGAATCTCGCCGACTTTTGGCCCGCTGAATAAGGCGATGTCTGACACCGGTGTCAACATCAGAATCGAAACGTCGTACAAATCGCAGACCGTGTGACAATCTGCACAGGGGCCCATTTGGCGGAACCGGGAGCGACCCGGAGACATTTTCGCGGGGACGGAGGATGGCTTGGCCAGACTGAAGGTCTTCACATGGTCTGACGGGTTTCACGCCTTCACAGTGGCGGCGTCCTCTCGTCCCAAAGCCTTGAAGGCATGGGGCATGACCCAGGACATCTTCAAATCAGGATTGGCACGGGAGATCACGGATGGCCCGACCTTCGACGCCGCCCAGGCGCAACCGGGTGAGGTGATCCAGACGGGAGAGGCAATCGATCCCGGCGAAATCTCCAAGGCACCCCGACGCCGTCGCGATTCCGGTCCCACCCCTGCAAAGAAGGCGCGGGTTGCGGACCTGGAAGGGCGGCTGGAACGCCTCGACGGGACACAAACGACCGACATCGGCAATCTGGAAGCCCAGGTCGCCGCTCTACAGAAACAGAGGTCGGTTCTTGAGGATGACTACCAAGCGGAGCGGCGTGATCTCGTCGCCCTCCTGAAGGCCGCGCGGGCCTGGCGTTGAAGCCCTATTCCGCCGCCATGGCGTAGATTTCGCGGCTTTCCTGAATCATCGCGCGCATCTCACAGACGCATTTTGCGCACTGGGCCTGGCACTGGTTGCGGGCGAAGACGTCGCGAGGACGGGTGGCGCCCGCCTCGATGGCGAGGGCGACGTCACGCTGGCGAAGGCCGTTGCAGTTGCACACGTACACGGAAAGGCAGATCCCGAAGTCGAATGAGAATGGTTCTCTGTAGCACAGATTTCTGCGCCTGCAAGTCGTTCGCATTGTCGCGGGTTGACGCACGCAACCGTGCGGGGCAGGCGGACGTCATGGCCAGAACTTCCAGTATTCCTGAACGCCCGCAAACCCGGCTCTACCTCATCACCCCGCCCCGGATCGACGATCTGGGCGTGTTTGCCGGGCAGCTTGAGGCAGCGCTCGGAGCGGGCGATGTGGCGGCGTTGCAGGTTCGGCTGAAGCCTTCCGACGAGGCGACCATTCGGGCGGCGGTAGCTCGCCTGGCCCCGATAGCGCGGGCCCATGATGTGGCGGTGATCCTCAACGACCGACCGGACCTGGCTGCCGATCTGGGCTGTGACGGGGTTCATGTCGGTCAGTCGGACGCCTCGGTCGCCTCGGCTCGGCGGTTGATGGGGCCTGGCGCCATGATCGGTGCGACCTGCCATGACAGCCGCGACCTGGCCATGGACGCGGCGGAGGCGGGGGCCGACTATGTCGCGTTCGGGGCCTTCTTTGCGACCGACACGAAGGAGACCACCCACCGGCCCGACCCTGAGATCCTGTCCATCTGGCAGCAGACCGTCGAGACGCCATGCGTGGCTATCGGCGGGATCACGGTCGACAATGCCGCGGGTCTGGCCCTGGCCGGCGCTGACTTTGTCGCCGTCAGCGCCGGGGTCTGGGCCCATCCGCAGGGGCCGGCCGAGGCGGTGCGCGCTCTCAACGCCGTTCTGGCTCAGGCCTGGGAGCCGGCGTCCGGGCGGGGCTAACTTCACCGGATATTAGGGAGGCGGCGCGATAGATTGCCGTCCCGTTTCGATCCGAGTTCTGCCTGATGTCCGTCAGCCGCGTGCTGGAAGTTCCAACCAGGCCTCTTGCGCCTGCCCCTGTACGTCGGCCCGCGCGAGCGAGAACTGCTGCGGGCCCCGGCACGGCGTTCGCCCAACCTGTGGGGCCGCTGGCGACCGCCTGCGCGGTGGTCCTGCTGACGGTCCTGGGCATTCGTTTCGGCATGACGACCGAGGGCGTCGTCGTGATGTGGCTGGCCAACGCGGTCGCCTCGGCGATCTGGGTCCGGACCGGCAAGGGAATGGCGTTCGACCTCTGTTTCGGCGGACTCGTGATTGCCGGCCTTTTGGCGGGCCTGCTGTTGATGGGATACCCGCCTTTGGCGTCTCTGACGCTGGCGGCTGTCAACGGGGTGGAGATCGTGGTCGCCGTCCTGCTGATGCGGCGCTTCGCGCCCGGTCAGAGCCTGTCGACGGTTCGCTCAGCCGTTACCGTGATCGGCGTGTCTGCTCTGGTCGCGCCGTTGATCGGAGCCGGAATGGGGTGTTTGGTTCTGGCCAACCTGAAGGGGGTACCGCTCCTCACCGGGTTCCAGATGTGGTGGTTTGGCCATGCCCTGGGCATGATGCTGATCCTGCCGATAATTCTGGGCGTCAATGGCCGGTCGGCCAAGGTTCTGGTCGATCCTGTCAGAATGGCGGAATGGATCGGCCTGCTCGCTTTGCTCACCGCAGTGGCGTGGGCCTACTATTTTCTCAGGCTGGGACCGGTGTCCTTCATCCTCAACATGATTCTGGTCATTATCGCCGCGCGTCTGAGACTGACCGGGGTCGCCCTGTCGATGCTGGCGACCGCCGTGATCATGTTCTGGTCGATCCTCCACGGGGAACCACCTCAGTCGCTGGTCGGATTTGATCCCGGCATTCGGGTTCTGACGGCGCAGTTGATGCTGTTGTCCGTCTGCATGCCTTTCATGCTCGTGGCTGCGCTCCTGACCCAGGTGGACGGCTTGACCGAGCGGGCCAAGGCGGGACAGCAACGGGCCGAACTGGCCTCGGAGTCCAAGTCCCGGCTGCTGGCCAACGTCGCCCATGAGATCAAGAGCCCGGTGGCCGGCGTCATCGGCATCGGGGACCTGTGGTCCTCGGGCCAGCTGGGTCCGGTAACGGCGACGCAGAGGGAAATGGCCGACATGCTGGTCAAGACCGCGCGTCAGGTCGAGACCCTGGCCCACGATCTGCTGGACGTGGCGCGGGCCGAGTCCGGGGCCGTCAAGGTCGAGCTGCGTCCTACCGATGTGGTCGGAGTGATCGAGGATGTGTGCCGGTCCACCGCAATGCGCCCGGACGCCCAGGGACTGAAGGTTACGGTCGACGGCGACGGCATCGGCCTGATCGCCCTGGCCGATTCCCAGCGTCTGACCCAGGTGATCGACAATTTCGCGACCAATGCGGTCAAGTATGGCTCGGCCGGCGGGGCGGTCACGTTCCGGGCCCTGCGCATCCCCTTTGGCATCCGGATCGAGGTTTCTGACAAGGGTCCCGGCCTGACGTCGCAGAAACAGACCCAGCTGTTCGAGCCGTTCAATCGCCTCGGCCTCGAGCGCAGCACGGTCGAGGGCCACGGCATCGGACTGGCCCTGGCCAAGCGGCTCGTAGAGCTTCAGGGCGGATCGATCGGGGTCGAGTCGGCACCGGGCGAAGGCGCGACCTTCTGGGTGGAACTCCCCGCCGCCTGACATCGAACGCAAACAGAACCTTGGCCGTGCGACGTGGCGTCGCGCGGCCGATCGCGCATGGACTCTGGTTCGACAAAGGCGCAGAACCCACATTCCGACTAAGGTTATTTGGGGCTGCCTGCCGTGGACTTCGACGCTCTTCTGCTGTCGCGACTGCAATTCGCCTTCACCATTGCCTTCCACATCCTGTTTCCCGCCTTCACGATCGGGCTGGCGGCCTATCTGGCGGTGCTGGAGGGGCTGTGGCTGGCGACCAAGCGTCAGGCCTTCATGACCCTGTACCTGTTCTGGGTGAAGATCTTCGCCCTCAGCTTCGGCATGGGCGTCGTGTCGGGGGTGGTGCTGTCCTACCAGTTCGGCACCAACTGGTCGGAGTTCATCCGCCTGACCGGCGGGGTGATC
>NZ_JAEMRD010000023.1 GCF_016463485.1 Brevundimonas sp. | reverse complement strand
GACGACTTGTCGCGCCCCCCGCCATCACCGCCACCCGAGTGGACCCCGCCGTCGCCGCCGTCATTCTTGCGCGCGGCCGCCTTGCTCTTGCTCGCGTCGATCGCCACGCCCAGTCCGGCCCCGATCGCGACGCCGACCCCCAGGCCCAGGGCCAGATTGTCGGTGATGATCCCGAAGGCCGCGCCCAGGGCCAGGCCCAGCCCGATCCCGACACCCATGAAACTCGTCTGCGCCATGCGCGCCTCCCCTGTGAACAGTTTCGGATCCCGGCATCGCACGAAACGGAATCAGCGCCTAAATAGACGACCATGACCGATCTTCGCAAAGACCCTCGCTCCGTCCGCCTCGCCGTCATCGGTTCAGGCCCCGCCGGCTGGACCGCCGCCATCTATGCCGCGCGCGCCATGCTGGAGCCGGTGATCATCGCGGGTCTCCAGCCCGGCGGCCAGCTGACCATCACCACAGACGTCGAAAACTATCCGGGCTTCGCCGAGACCATTCAGGGTCCCTGGCTGATGGACCAGATGCGGTCCCAGGCCGAGCATGTCGGCGCCGAGGTGATCGAGGACATCGTCGTCTCCGCCGACCTGTCGCAACGCCCGTTCCGGCTGAAGCTGGATTCCGGGGCCGAGTTGATCGCCGAGACGGTGATCATCTCCACCGGGGCCCAGGCCAAATGGCTGGGGCTCGACAGCGAGCAGAAATACCAGGGCTTCGGCGTCTCCGCCTGCGCCACCTGCGACGGCTTCTTCTATCGCGGCAAGAAGGTCATCGTCGTGGGCGGCGGCAATACGGCGGTCGAAGAGGCGCTTTTCCTGACCAATTTCGCCGCCAAGGTCACCGTGGTCCACCGCAAGGACGAGTTCCGGGCCGAGAAGATCCTTCAGGACCGTCTGTTCGCCAACCCCAAGGTCGAGGTGATCTGGAACCACAAGGTCGAGGAAATTCTGGGCCAGAGCGACGGCATCGCTTCCAACGTCACCGGCGTGCGGCTGTCGGATGTGACGTCGGGCAGCGAGCAGGTCGTGGCGGCGGACGGCGTCTTCATCGCCATCGGTCACGCCCCGTCGTCGGAACTGTTCCAGAGCCAGCTGGAGACCAAACAGGGCGGCTATCTGGTGGTCAAGCCCGGCTCGACCGCCACGGCGATCGAGGGCGTCTATGCGGCCGGTGACGTCACCGACGACATCTATCGCCAGGCCGTGACCGCCGCCGGCATGGGCTGCATGGCCGCGCTCGACGCCGTGCGGTTCCTCGCCGAGGTCGATCACGCCAAGGCCCATCACCCGATCAGCCACCATGAGGCCCAGAAGATCGGCGTCTGGTAGGCCAGATCAGATGTCGGGTTCGACCCTGTCGACCAGAAAGCGCGTATCGGCCAGCGCGGTCTGGGCGAGCGGGCGGTCGCGGCCTTCCAGGACGGCCTCCTGGCGCTTGCAGGCCCGGGACAGGACCTCGATCAGGTCGTCCAGCGACGGGGCCCCGCTCGCCAGCAGCCTAGACAGGGCGGTCAGCTCTGCGGGCGCAAAGCGGGGGCTGACCATGTCCCAGTCGCCGAAGGCCCGATCATCGGTGAGGCGACGGTCCACAACCTCGAGATCCGTGTGGCGTCGGTCCTGGGCCAAGCGGACCAGAAGGCCTTCGATGCTCGCGACCGGCCCTTCGATCAGTTGCACGAACATACCGTCGACGGCCGTCAGGATCCCCGTGATACCCAGCTGGGCATTGCGCGGACGGGCCTCGGCCAGGATATCGGACATTTCCAGCGCGCTGGCCACGCCGGTGACGCTGGTGCTGCGATAGACGAGCTGGGCCAGCGCGCCGTTGTCGGACAGGCCGACGATGGACAGTTTGACTGTCACGCGAACAACTGCAGTTCAGGCGGCGCGTATTCGACAGGCACGCCCTGACGCCGGCCCAGAGCGTAGGCGACGGTCCGCTCGACCGCGCGCTCGTCCGAAGGTTTGGAAAGGACGCCGATCGTGCCGGCCACGCCATTGCGGACCATGCCGGGGTTTGCGGTCATATAAACGACGGTCACGCCGTCTTCCTGGGCCAGGTCGCGGCCAAGGTCGACGCCGGTGGGCCCATCCGACAGGTGGATATCGACCAGCGCCAGATCGACAGCAGCCTGCTTGGCGAGGTTGCGCGCCGTGCGTGCATCAGCCGCGCTGCCGACAACCTCGTAACCGAGGTCCTCCAGCACAAACCGAAGTTCCATGGCCACCAGGGCCTCGTCTTCGATGATGAGAATGCGCGCAGTCATTACAGCCGGGTTGCTTGATCGACGTTCCGTGAAATAACGCGGAAAGCCCTTGCGGGTTTCACGCTGTTCGCATCTGCGAGATGATTTCCGCAGCCTTGCGTCGCGACAGCGCGGTGGAAGGCAGATCCGCCACCACGATCAAACCCCCAGGCGCCCAGTTTCGTTCCAGCCGACCGCCCAACTGACCTTCGACCGACACGGTCGCCAGGGATGATCCGAAGCCGCTGCGTTCCGGCTTGCCGGTAACGGGGGGACCGCCTCGCTCGCTCCAGGTCAGGACGAACCGGTCGTCGATCAGCCGCGTCTCCAGGTCCACATGGCCGCCCGGCAGGGACAGGGCCCCGTATTTGGCGGCATTGGTGGCCAGTTCGTGGAACAGCAGCGCCACCGACGTCGCCGCCTGATCGTCGAACCGGGCGTCGTCGCCGCTCAGCCGCACCCGCGCAGAACCGTCATCGGCCGCATAGGGCCGGAACAGGGCCTCCAGGAAGGCGTGCAGGGTCATGGCCCCGACCGTGGGGCGCGACACCTCGGTGTGGGGCCGGACGAACTCGTGCGCGCGCGCCAGGGCGGCGATGCGGTCGCGGACGGCGACGGCAAAGGCCTTGGCCTCGGGATATTCGCGCGCAGACAGGGCGATCAGGGCCGAGACGACAGCGAAAATGTTCTTGATGCGGTGGCTGAGTTCCTGGCTGAGCAGTTCCTTGCCCTGCTCCATCCGCTTCAGGTCGTCGATGTCGGTACAGGTGCCGAACCAGCGCACGATGGTTCCATCCGCGTGCCGGATCGGCATGGCCCGGCCCAGGGTCCAGCGATACACGCCGTCATGTCGTCTCAGCCGGTATTCAATCTCGTAGTGGTCGCCGGTCGCCAGACAATGCTGCCACAGGGTCCAGGCGCGGTCCTGGTCCTCCGGGTGGAACATGCCGTTCCAGCCCTCGCCGTCGGTCGAGCCGGCGGGCATGCCGGTAAACTCGTACCAGCGGGCATTATAGTAGTCGTGAAAGCCGTCCGGCCGGGTCGACCAGACCATCTGGGGCATGGAGTCGGCGATGGCCGCGAACCGGGCCTCGCTGACATCGAGCGCCGCCTCGCCGATGGCCCGTTCGCGCTCGGACCGGCGCAGGGTGATCTGTTCCATGACCAGGTCGGCCAGGACATCCAGGGTCTCGGACTGAAGGTCGGTGATCCCCTCGGGCCGCGCCTTGTCGTCGAGCACGCAGAGCGTCCCCAGCGGCAGGCCCTCCGGCGTCTTCAACAACCGTCCGGCATAGAAGCGCAGGCCCATCTCGCCGGTCACCAGCGGATTGCACTGGAAACGGGGATCCTCGGTCGCATCGGGCACGACCATTCCGTCCTGCTGGAGCAGGGCGTGGGCACAGAACGAAGTCTCCAGCGGGGTCTCGCGCACGCCCAGCCCGGTCTCGGCCTTGAACCACTGCCGGTCGGTGTCGATCAGATTGACCACCGCGATCGGGGCGTCGAACACCCTGGCGATCAGACGGACGACCTTGTCGAACGCCTCCTCTCGCGGGGTGTCGAGAATCCCGTAGCCGCGAAGGGCCGAGACGCGGTCGGCTTCGGTCCAGATCGGCGCGGATTGATCAAGCGTCACGGTGGGCACCCGAATATAACCGGGCGAACGCGCCTTCGTTCCGAACAGATGCGACTCTCTGTCCATATTGGCAACCCGACCCGGCAATCACCGGCTCAAGACGCGGGCTTGCCGACTTCCTCGACGTCCATGGCCACCGCCCCCGGCACCTCGATGCGCGGCGCAGGCGCGGGCGTCTCGAAGGCCTTGATCCGCGCATTGATGGCCGCGACTTCCTCTGGGGTCGGCAGACGGCGTCCGCCCAGGCTGACGACACCGACGACGCGGGTCTGGCCGTCGACCTCGACGGTCTTGAGCACGGGCGCGCCAGCCGCGATCCCGGCGTCGGTCGAGGTCTCGGCGGACGCGAGCATCAGACGGGGACGCGAGAACCGCGCCTCGTCGATCACCGGCTCGCGGGTCGCATAGGCCTGGGCGAAGGATGCGGTTTCGCCCGCAGCCCCCTTCCAGCGATAGAAGATGTGCGCCCCGATCTGGGTGATCTTGGCCAGGGTCGGCGACCACCAGGGATGCACATAGTCGGCGTGATAGTGGGTCGCCGTCCCGACACGCGCGGCGACATGGCCGGCCAGAGCGCGCTCGGCGACGCTGCGGGCCCGCTCCCAGGCCCAGCCCACGGGGGCGTTGGCGAGCGCCCCGTCGCACGTAAAGCTGAACTGGCAGCCCGTGGTCCGCTCGGCACCCTGGAAGACGACGCCGCAGATGGTGTCGGGATAGTTTGGATCGCGGACGCGGTTCAGGATGACCTGGGCCACGCCTTCCTGACCCTCGGTGCTTTCCAGCGCCGCTTCATAATAGATGCCTTGCGTCAGGCAGCGCAGGGCGCGCCTGCGATCCGCTTCGGACGCCGCCTTGAACACGAACGGCAGGGCGGGGCGCAGGGCCCCCGTCATCGACGGCATGGCAGCGTTCAGCCGCTGGGCGTCCAGGCCGGTGGGTCCGAAATCCAGCGAGGGCTTGCCGGCCAGGGTCAGGCTTTCCCACCCCGGGGTCAGGCCGTACAACGCCGGGTCGCGGCGGCTGGGATCGGCGCGCATGGCCTGGGCCAGTTGCGAGGGATCAAGCCGCGCCGCCAGGGCCGCCAGCCCCTTGTCCGACAGGTCGCCGTGGGTGACCCGCGCCACCGCCTCGGCCGTGCGGTCGATCTCGGGCCGGGGCGCAGAGCTTGCCGCCATCGCCACGCCCAGGGCGGCCAGCATCGCAGGCAGGCCGGTGGCGGCTCTGCGGGCGGAAGCCTTGGTCCTGGTCCAGTCGATGGGCATCATGGGTCCGGTCAGCGGCGGTAAGCGCCGGCAGGGCAGAGCCCTTGCACGGGCATAGCGGCGGTTTTCGGGCCACCGTCGCGTCGTTGAACGCGTCCGGCGGCCCGATCCGTCAGCCTTTCTTTCAGGCGATGGAGGCGCGCAGCATCCAGGCGGCCTTTTCGTGGGCCGCCAGCCGCTGGGTCATCAGATCGACCGAGACGTCGTCGCCGTCCTTTTCGCAGGCCTCAAGGGCGGTGCGCGCCGTGGCGATCAGGGTCTCGTTGTCCTTGACCAGTTCCTTGAGCATGGCCTGCGAATCCTTCTCCGGATCGCCGTCCTTGATCGAGGTCAGGTTGGCGAAGGCCGATCCGCCCATGGGGGCCAGTTCGCCCAGCGCACGGATGCGTTCGGCGATGGTGTCCAGCGCGTCCCAGATTTCGCGGTACTGTTGTTCCAGCAGTCCGTGCAGGGAGAAGAACTCCGGCCCCCGCAAATTCCAGTGATAGCCGTGAGTCTTCAGATAGACGGCATAGCTGTCGGCCAGCACCTTGCTGAGGTGGCCCGCCACGTCGGTACGCTCGGCCTTGCCGATGCCTGTGTCGATTTTTTCGGACATGCTTGCTCCTGGATGACGAAACTTCGTAACGTCAGACGCAGGTAGTCATTCGCGGTTCCATCGCCAAGCCCGGCCGGGTGCGACAGTCGCGCGAGCGACTGTGATGTCCATGGGGAACAGCAGACCGACTGCCGGCGTTGCGTTGGTCTCGCGAGCGCGCTTGCGGGTCGGGGGATGAATGGACTGGGTCGGGTTTATCAGGCGGATCGCCGACACGGACGCAGGCCTGCTTCGTCTCGCGAGGTCGAAGCCCGTTTCCGCCTGGCGCTCGGCCGTGATCGGCCTGCTGTGGGCGATTGCCGTCCTCGCCATCCGCTATGCCGCCAGCACCCTGTACCAGGAGATCAGCGGCTTCATCATCCTGTTGCCCGGAGTGATCCTGGCGGCCCTGGCCGGGGGGCGGATCGCCGGCCTGACCGCCACGGCCGCCTGTCTCGGCGGCGGCTGGCTGATCGTGGCGCTGAGCACCGGCGACGCCGGCATGGGGACCCGGCTGAATGCCGTCGCCACGGTCAACTTCATCATCGTCGGCATCTTCTGCACCTGGGTCGGGGCGTCGCTGCGCAAGATCATGGCCCGGCTGACGACCGTGCAGGCGGCCCAGCAGGCTGCCGATGCCCGCATCGACGAGACCGAGGTCGAGCTGCGCGCCATGATCGACCAGGCGGCGGCCGGCATCGTCCGTGTCGACATGGGCGGCGCGATCCTGAGCGCCAATGCCCGCTTCGCCGAGATGCTGGGCCTCGAACCGGACAATGTCGTCGGCATCCGCACCCGCGACGTCACCCATCCCGACGACGTCGAGGCGACGCGCGCCCTGCTGGCGTCAGCCCTGGCGGGCGGCGCGGGTCAGGTGGAAAAACGCTATCTGCGGCCCGACGGCTCGGTCGTCTGGGCTGTGACCAGTCTGCAGCGGCTGCTGGACGTCGAAGGTCGGCCGCGCGGCTTCATCGCCGTGGTGCTCGACATCTCCGAGGCCAAGGCGACCGAGGCCTCCCTGCGCGAGAGCGAGGAACGGTTCCGCCTGATGGCCGACACCGCCCCCTCGCCGGTCTGGCTGACCGACGAGGCCGGCGACGTCGAGTTCGTCAACAAGGCCCTGGTCGCCTTCTACGGTCGGCCGGCCGAGGATCTGTTGGGCCAGATGTGGCGCATGACCATCCACCCCGACGACGTCGCGGCGGTCGCCGAGGCCCAGGGCGCGGCCCGTCCGGATCATCTGCCCTATGCGTTCGAGTGCCGGTTCCAGCGCCATGACGGGGCCTGGCGCTGGTCCAGCGTCTCGGTCAATCCGCGGTTCGACGGTGACGGCGCGTTCAGGGGCTATGTCGGCATGGCCTTCGACGTCACGGAAAAGCGCGAGGCGCTCGACGCCCTGGCCGCCCAGGAACGCCGCCAGAGCCTCCTGCTGGCCCTCAGCGACCGCCTGCGTCAACTGACCGGCACCGAGGCCGTCATGGCTGAGGCGTCACGCACCCTGGGTCAGCACCTCGGCGTCAAGCGCGCCGGGTTCGGGGAACTGGACCGGACCGACGGGGTCTTTCGGCTCTATCCCGACTGGACGGACGGCACGGCGACCAGCGCCGGTGAATGGCCGATCCACACGTTCGGCGGCGAGGTGGACGAGGAACTGCAAACCGGCGTCATGGTCGTTGTCGACGACGTCGATCTCGATCCGCGTACCGCTTCGACGACCGCCGCCTATCGTGCCATCGGGATACGCGCCTTCGCCACGACGCCGCTCATGCGAGGTGACCGGCTTCACGCGTTCATGAACGTCCATAGCGCAGAGCCACGCGTCTGGACGGCCGAGGAACTCGGCCTGCTCGACGACGTCGCCGAACGCACCTGGGCCGAGGTCGAACGCGCCCGAGCCCAGGCCGAGGTGGCCGAGAGCGAGGCCCGCTTCCGCGCCGTCGCCGACACCGCCCCCGTCCTGATCTGGGTGACCCGGGAAGATCGCACGCGTGCCTTCGTCAACCAAGCCTATGTCGCCTTCATGGGCGGGGCCTACGAGACCGTGCGCCTGGCAGACTGGCGCAGCTTCATCCATCCGGAGGACCAGGATCGGCTGGTCGCCGAATCCCTCGCCGGCGAGGCGACGCTCGAACCCTTCTCGCTCGAGGCCCGGTATCTGAGGCACGACGGCCAGTACCGGTGGCTGAAGTCCTTCTCCCGGCCCCGGTTCGGCGTCGCCGGGGAGGTGATCGGCTTCGTCGGCGTGGCGTTCGACGTGACCGACATCCGGGAGTCCAACGCTCGCCTCGCCACCCTGGCCGCCGAACGCGACGCCATCCTGGGTCAGTTGGGCGAGGGGGTGATCGTCACCGATCGCGAGGGCACCATCAGCTTCGTCAACGACGCGGCCAGCCGACTGCACGGGGTCGCGGACGTAGGTGTCACGCCGGAGGCCTATTCGGAAACCTATCATCTGCTGACCGATGACGGCCGGCCCTATCCGCCGCTGGAGCTGCCCCTGGCGCGCGCGGTCCTGCACGGCGAGATCGTCACCGACGCCCGCTGGCGCATCCGCCGCCCTGACGGCACCGAGGTCATCGCCGTCGGCAACGCACGCCCCGTGACCGGCCCGGATGGTACTCACATCGGCGCGGTCCTGACCCTGCGCGACGAGACCGCCCGCATCGACGCCGAGCACCGGATCAGCGAATCCGAGGCCCGGTTCCGCACCGTCGCCGACAGCGCGCCGGTGTTCATCTGGATGACCGACGCCGACACCCGGATCGTCTTCGTCAATCAGCGCTACACCTCCGTCTTCGGGGTCGATACCGGCGAACTGATGGGCGAGCGGTGGCAGAGCCGGGTCCACCCCGACGATCTGGAGCCCTTCACCCGCGCCTTCATGACGGCTCTGAAGGCCCACGGCCGGTTCGAGGCGATCATGCGCGTCATCCACCCGACCGAGGGGCTGCGCTGGCTGCGCAGCGAGGGCATCCCGCGCTTCGACGCCTCCGGCGTGTTCCAGGGCTATGTCGGTGCCAGTCTGGATGTGACCGAGGCCCGTCGGGCCGAGGACGACCTGAAACGCATCAACGAACTGCTCGAGGAACGCGTCGGCGAAGCCCTCGCCGAAAAGGCCAAGGCCGAGGCCGACCTGATGCACGCCCAGCGGATGGAGGCGGTGGGTCGTCTGACCGGCGGCGTGGCCCACGACTTCAACAACCTGCTGACCGTCGTCATCGGAGCGCTGGACATGATGTTGCGCTCGCCCGACGACGCGGCCCGGCGCAAGAAGCTGGGCGAGGCAGCCCTGGCCGCCGCCCGGCGCGGCGAGGGTCTGACCCACCAGCTTCTGGCCTTCTCGCGTCGCCAGGCCCTGCGCCCCCAGGCGATCGACCTGAACGCCCAGATCCAGGAAGGCGAGCCCCTTCTGCGCCGCGCGGTCGGCGAGACCATCGACCTGCGCTTCAAGCTTCGTCGCGGCGGGGCGCGGGTCAATGTCGATCCGTCCCAGTTCGAGGCGGCCCTGATCAACCTGCTGGTCAACGCCCGCGACGCCGTCGTGGCCCGCATGGGCGACAAGCCGGGCCACAAGGGCCGGATCACGGTCCAGACTCTGCGCTGCCAGGTCGAGCCGGGCGAGGTTATGGACCTCGCGCCCGGCGAGTACGTCTGCGTCACCGTCGCCGACAACGGGGCGGGCATGGACGCCGATACCCTGGTCAGGGTGTTCGAACCCTTCTTCACCACCAAGGCGATCGGCAAGGGCACGGGCCTGGGTCTCAGCCAGGTCTATGGGTTCGCACGCCAGAGCGGCGGGGCCGCCAAGGTGATCTCCGCGCCGGGCAAGGGCGCCGAGATCCATCTGTATCTGCCTCCACTCGACCCGACCGACAGCCTGGCCAGCGAGGAAGAGGTCGTGGGACCCGGCGTCATCGCTCCGGGGACGCGGCTGTTGCTGGTCGAGGACGACCTGAACGTCTCGGCCATCGCCGTCGATTTGCTGACCGGGCTCGGCTTTGTGGTCGAAGCGGTCGAGACGGGCCCGGATGCGCTACAGGTACTGGATCAGGGTCGCTTCGACGTGATGGTGTCGGACGTGGTCATGCCCGGCGGCATGACGGGGATCGAGCTGGCCCGGTCGTGCGGCGAGCGGCACCCTGGCCTGCCGATCCTGCTGACGTCAGGCTATGCCGGTGACGACGTCGACGAGGCCCTGGCCGACGCGCCCTGGCCCTTCCTGAGGAAACCCTACTCCAGCGAGCAGTTGCGCGAGGCGCTGGGCGATCTGCTGGCACGTGGCGAGGACTCGTCGGCCGGATAGGCACGAAAAAGCCCGCCGCGTCGTCGCGGCGGGCTCGAAGGATCTGCGCTCAATTCGGTCTAGCGACGCGCCTTGCGGGCGGCGTAGCGGGCGTCGCGGGCGGCCTTCTGTTCTTCCTTGGTCAGTTGCTTGCGTTCCTTGCGGGCGGCGCGCTTCTCGGCATCGACCGCTTCCTGGGACGCGGCCTCGGCAGCCAGTCGCGCAGCTTCCTTTTCCGCCTTCTCGCGGCGCTGCTCGGCCTTTGCCAGTTCGTGCTGCTGACGAAGCGCTTCCTTTTCTTCGGCACGCTTGAGCGCAAGCTTCTCGAATTCGGGGTCGGGCGCGGCGGGCTTCGGCTTGAACTTGGCCAGAAGGGCCTTCTTGGCCTCCTGCTGGGTGCTGATGCGATCGCTGAAGCCGGTTTGTTTGAGGTCTCTCATGCGTGGGGTCGGGCGTCCTTGGTCAGATCAATGGAGCGACCGGCGGCGGATGCGGCGGATCGCAAAGGGTGTCAGGCGTGGCTCACACGGCCCGGGGCGCTGGCAAAGCGGAAACCGGGCCAAAAATCAAGGTTTGCCGTCCGCTAAACGACAAGTCGGGCCCCTATGAGGCCGGCCGTCATCGCGAAAGCACGCCCTGATCGACGGCCTTGACCCATATGGGCACCGTTCGCCCAATTTGAAGGGCTCGCGGTCAGTGGGGCTTCTGGGCCTGCCCGACGGCGGCTCCGGCGGCACCGCCGACGGCCGCCCCGACCGGCCCGCCCACGACGGCCCCGGCCACCGCTCCGGTCGCGGCCTTCTGTTCGATCGTATGGCCACAGGCGGCGAGCACGGCGGCGCCGGCGAAGAGTGTGGCGTACAGGATGGGACGTTGCATGGAGGGTCTCCCTGAATGGTCCCGCTTGAACGTGGCGTTCCAGAGACGGTTCCGTCGCCCGAAAGCCACAGCAACCTGCCCCCTGCTCCAACGGCCGAAGACAACATATCGGGACGGCGAGAGTTGATTATCCGATCCATGGCGTCGCGCTGAGTTGATCAGAGCAGTTCCAATACAGTATCCGGCATACGGACTGATGCATTCACTCTGGCCGTATCGAACGTCCGAGACCGGATGCACTGATGGGACGCGAAATTGCTGCGCCGCACCCCTTCCTTGCGAATCAAACACATTGAGGCCATAAACGGATGGCTAAAGGCGCGGCCTCGTCGGTCGGCCCTAACGCTGATCGTCGAGTTTCCGCGTGTCCGGGGCTCGTGCCTTGGCTTCGCGTGATCTGCCCAGGGGCTGCGTTTCTCGCCCTGCTGAACAGGACGACGCCTTTGTTTCAGGACCCATCCGTGCTGACCGACGCACCCTTCGATCGCAAGGCCAGAATCCGGCCGGCGACCGCGGCGGCGCTGTTCGGAGCCTTGATGGGTCTTGTGATCGGGTGCGCCTATCTGGGCGGGTCGGTGGCAAAATCGACGACGATCCGGGCCCAGGCCGAGCGCCTGGACGGTGCCACCTCCGCCGGCTTCACCGAAGAGGCCCTGGCCGCCGCCGCTGGGGGCCTGGACGACAGCGCCCTGACGATCGCGCGCCGCCACGATCCCTATACCGTCGCCGGTGCCGCCCAGCGTGACCGCCAGGCCGCGCTTCTGACCGCCCGCCTGGAACAGCTTCGCGGTGTACCCGCCGAGACCGCTCTGCGCCGCGTCAGCCTGACCACCGACGCCGCCCGCCCGTTCCGACTCGGCAATGCGCTGGACGCCTCGCGCGATCTCGAATGCCTGACCCAGGCCGCCTATTACGAAGCGCGAGGCGAGGGTGCGGACGGCATGCAGGCCGTGGCCCAGGTCGTCCTCAACCGCGCCCGCCATCCCGCCTTCCCCAACAGCGTCTGTGGCGTCGTCTTTCAGGGTGCCGGTCGTCGCACCGGTTGCCAGTTCAGCTTCACCTGTGACGGATCGATGCGCGCCCGTGTCAATCCGGCGGCCTGGAACCGCGCCCGCGACGTGGCGTCCAAGGCCCTCTCCGGCGCCGTCTACGCCGCCGTCGGCAACGCGACCCATTTCCACACCACCGGCGTTTCGCCCGGCTGGCGCAACTCTCTGATCCGGGTCAGCCAGGTCGGCCAGCACCTGTTCTATCGCTTCGGTGGTCGTTCTGGCTCCAGCGCGGCCTTCAGCTATGCCGCCCGCCCGTCGATGGCCGGGGATCGTTCACAACTGATGCAGGCCAGCCTGAACCCCGCCGACACCGCACGTCAGGTCGGACAGGCCGTGGCCTATCAGGCGCTGCTGGGCCAGGAAAACCGCGCTGCGCCCGAGGCTGCGATCCCGGCTCCCGAGCCCCGCATCGAGGTCGTCCCTGCACCGATAGCGCCGGCTCCCGGTGCCTCGGCCGCCCTGGCCCCGACCGCCGCGCCCTCGGCCTGATCGCCTTCGGCCGGCCGTCAGCGCTGATGGACCCGCCACCGGGCCGTCATGTTGCGCCACAGATCGCCGTAGCGGCTCATGGGTTCGGGGTTCGGCTCCGCATCACCCGGCTGGCCCTGTTCAGCATTCCTGAGTGGATCACGGCGGCTGACAGGGGTCGCCTCCCCGGCTGACGACCGACCCCGACCCACCGGATGGCGGCGGTCCTTTGAATTCTTCGGGGTTCTGATCATTTCAGGGCTCCTGGCGTCGGAACGGACAACCCGCAGCTTCGGCCCCTGTTCCCAGACCGCCGGTCTTCAGACGGCGTCCAGGCCGATGTCCAGCACGCTGGCCGAATGGGTCAGGCCGCCGACCGAGATCACATCCACACCGGTTCGAGCGATGGCCCCCACCGTCCTCAGATTGACGCCGCCCGAGGCCTCCAGCGTCACCCGGCCCGCCGTCCGGGCCACGGCATCGCTGAGCATCTGAAGGCTGAAATTGTCCAGCATCACCACGTCCGGCCCGCGCCCCTGATCGACAAGTGCCAGCGCCTGATCCAGTTGCACCAGCCCGTCGACCTCCAGTTCGATCTTCATCAGATGGCCGGCCATAGCCCGCGCCCGCGTCACGGCCGGCTCGACCCCGCCGCAGACGACGACATGGTTGTCCTTGATCAGAATGGCGTCATCCAGGCCGAAACGGTGGTTGATCCCGCCGCCACAGACCACCGCATGCTTCTCCAGCGCCCGCAGGCCCGGCGTGGTCTTGCGCGTATCGGCGATCCGCGCCTTCGTCCCCTCGACGGCCCGCACATAGTCCCGCGTCAGGGTCGCAATCCCGCTGAGCCGACCCAGCAGGTTCAGTCCCGTCCGCTCGGCCGACAACAGGGCCCGGGCATCGCCCTCGATCTCGGCCAGGGCCGTGCCCGCCTCGAACGCCTCGCCGTCGGCGACGTGCTCGACGATGCTCGCGGCCGGGTCCATCGCCAGCACCGCCAGCCGCATACAGCCCATCCCGGCCAGGACGCCCGGCTTCCTCGCCCCCACGATGGCGCGCATCCGCGACCCCGCCGGGATACAGGCCTGGGCCGTCACATCGCCCGCCCGGCCCAGATCCTCGGCCAGGGCCATGCGCACGACCGGATCGATCATGATGTCGGGAAGCTGGCGGATCATGCGGCGTGAAACAGGTCTGCCAGCACGATCGCGATCTCCGGCGCGAACAGCGGGCTGACGGCGCCCTCGATCACGGTGATGACGTCGTCCCAGGTCCCGTCCGGACGCGGCCCGCGGTACTGGGTCACCGACGCCTGTTCCGGCTCGACGATCCACAGTTCGGGAATGCCCGCGCGAGCATATAGCGGCACCTTGACCGTCTTGTCCGCGTCGGCGGTAGAGATCGACACCTCGACCACCAGAACGGCATCGGCCGCTTCATAGTATTTCTTTCGTTCGGTCCTACGGACGACGAACACATCGGGCTCTGGCGCGCTGTGGTTCCCGATCTTCAGCGTACCTTGGGTCAGGACACGGAACTGTTCACCGGGCGTGGCTTTCAGGGCCACGTAAAACTGACCGAGCACATCGCTCGTAACGGTCGTGTGGTCGAAGCCCTGCGGCGCCATATGGACGATCACCCCTTCGATCAGTTCGACCCGGCCGTGCTGATCCGCGAACACCCCCGCGTGGTCCATCCGCTCGTAGTCGTCGAAATCGAACAGGAAGGGTCGGACCCCTTCCGCCACGCCCAGAATGTTGTGCCGGTCAGCCATGGTCGGGACTATGCCCAACCCGCCGCGCGAGGCAAGGAAGATTCAACCTCCGGCTTTACAAGGCGCGTGTGTCGCGCCGTCGTAAACGTCTCGGGATAGTCGGACCTATAGTGCCCGCCCCGGCTCTCGCGCCGCGCCAGAGCCGCCTCGGCGATCAGCCGCGCGACCACCAGCGGCAGGGCGGGCCCATGCGCGGCCTCAAGCCCGTCGATCCGCGCCAGCAGTCGCGTGAGCCCCTCGGCGTTGCGCACGACACCGGCCTCTGCGCTCATCGCCGCGCGAAGTTCAAGCAGGGGTTCGGCCGAAAGATGGGGCATCGCCGGGGTCGCGCCGACGGGCGTTCCTCCGGCCCTTTCCGCCGCCGCCATCCGCCCGGTCCGCCGCCCGAAGGCCGCCGCTTCCAGCAGGGAGTTGGACGCCAGCCGGTTGGCCCCATGCACCCCGGTCGCGGCGCATTCGCCGACCGCGAACACCCCCTTCAGGCTGGTGCGGCCCTCGGGATCGGCGGCAATCCCGCCCATGTGATAGTGGGCCGCCGGGGCGACCGGGATCGGCTGGACGCGGGGGTCCAGGCCCGCCGCGATACAGCTGGCGAACACCGCCGGAAACGCCTGCGGGAAATGGTCGCCGATCGCTGTCCGCGCATCGAGGAAGGCGCCTCGGCCCTCGGCCCGCGCCTGATGCACCGCTCGCGCCACCACGTCGCGTGGAGCCAGATCGGCATCGGCCTCCGGCCCCAGAATGAACTCGCCGTTCCGATCGATCAGCCGTGCTCCGTCGCCCCGCAAGGCCTCGGTCGCCAGAGGCATGGGGTCCAGACCGACGTCGATGGCCGTGGGGTGGAACTGCACGAACTCGGGGTCGAGGATCTCCGCTCCCGCCAGCCAGGCCAGGGCCAGCCCTTCGCCCAGGAGGGCCCGCGGGGTCGTCGTCTGTCCGAACAGTCCGCCCGCGCCGCCCGTGGCCAGCACCACGGCCGTCGCCAGCACCTCGACCCGGTCACCGGCTCGCTCGATCACTGCCCCGACCACCCGGCCGGTCGCGTCCTGAAGCAGGCCGGTCAGCCGCCCGTCTTCCCAGACCGTGATATGCTCGGCCGCCCGCGCCGCGATGGCCAGGGCCGACAGGATGGCCCGCCCCGCCCCGTCGCCGCCGACCCTCGCCACCCGCGCCATCGAATGCGCCGCCTCACGGGACACGGAGAAACCACCGTCGGCCTCGCGGTCGAAGGGCGCGCCCAGGGCGGCCAGCCACTCGACCGTCGCGCGGCCGTCGTCGGTCAGCACCTCGGCCGCGTGGTGGTCGACCAGACCGGCACCCGCCGCCTCGGTGTCCTTCAAATGCAGGGCCGGGGCATCGGACTGCGAAAGCGCCGCCGCCACTCCGCCCTGGGCCCAGGCGCTGGACGCCGCTTCCAGCAAAGGCGTCGGTGAAACGACCAGCACAGGGGCCGGCGCGGCCTCCAGCGCAGCCGACAGCCCGGCCAGCCCCCCGCCGATGATCAGGGGGCCTTGGTGATGAATCCGGCTCATCGCGTGAAGCCCAGATAGTTCAGGCCGAACGCCACCGATCCCTCGATCGAGCCCGCCAGCGGTGTCAGCGCCGCCACGGCGACGGCCGCGCAGGCCGCCAGACTGGCCAGGAACAGCCCGACGCTGAACCAGGCCTCGCGCACGGTCAGCACGCGCCCACCCTCTTGAGGCAGGCCCCGCTTCAGCGTCCCGACCACGGCGATGCCCAGGATGATGGCCAGGAAATAAAAGCCGTTCAGCAGACCCCAGGCCACGACCACCAGCCCGACGATGACGAGGGCGATCTTGTCCAGACCCGGATGCACCTTGGCCATCACCGGGCCGAGCGCCCGCGACCCGTCCAGCGGCGGGGCCGGGGCCAGATTGATCAGATTGACCATGGCAATGGCGAAGGCCCCGACCAGCCACTCCGTCTGGCCCGTCAGCGACCAGACGCCGAAGAAGGGCACGGCCGCCAGCAGACCGAACAGCGGCCCTGCCAGGGACATCTTGACCCCGTCCCACTGGCTCTGCGGCGGCCGCTGGCCCCGCGCATAGCCGCCGAAGAAGGGCACCACATAGATCCGCGCCGGTCCCATGCCGTAGCGGTTCATCGCCAGCACATGGCCGTACTCATGCACGAACAGGCCGACGATGACGGCCAGGGCGACGATCCAGCTGCCGCTCACGAACCAGATGAAGCCCGCCAGCAGGGCCGTCGACACGATGGCCCAGACCGGGTGCTGACCCTTGTCGAGCGGAGGGGCGTCCGCCGGCATCTGTGCCTTCTCTACACGGACGCCGATGGGACCAAGCCGCCAGGATTTCACCTCACGCGCGGTCTCGGACGGAGGCGGGCTCGACCCGTCACGTGCGCCCCATGGGCCCTGATCCGCGCTCACTTCCCTTCTCCCCTTGCGGGAGAAGGTGGCACGCGGAGCGTGACGGATGAGGGGTGACACTGGGTGTTGAAGATAGTGGATTGCCGGACAGAGTCGGAATGCTTCTTCGTACCCCTCATCCGAGCGGCTCCGCCGCCCACCTTCTCCCGCAAGGGGAGAAGGAAGAACCCTGCGATCCGCTCTCTGGGTGCCATGTAGAACATCAGATCAGCTCCACGGCGACATGGTGCTTCGCCTTGACCAGGTCGTACCGCGCCGGGATCGCAGGCGGCGGCAGATCGATCATGCGCTGCACGGCCAGGGCCGCCTTGACGATCATGTCGTCCGGCACCGTCACCTCGAACTGCATGTGCAGCAGGCAGTCGCGGATGTTCTCCAGGGTGATCCGCTTCATATAGGGGCACATGTTGCACGGCCCGATGAAGTCGACCTCCGGCACGTCGCCCTTGATGTTGGAGGCCATCGAGCACTCGGTGATCAGCACCACCTGTTTCGGCTTTTTCGCCATCACGTAATCGGTCATCGCCGCCGTCGATCCGGCGAAGTCGGCGGCCGAAAGCACGTCCTCGGGGCATTCCGGGTGGGCCAGGATTTCCGCCCCCGGATAGGCGGCGCGCATTTCTCGGATGTCCTCGCCGGTGAACCGCTCGTGCACGATGCAGCGGCCCTTCCAGGCGATGATGCCGACGTTCGTCTGGGCCGCCACATTTCTCGCCAGGAACTCGTCGGGTATAAGGATGACGCGGTCGACACCCCACTCCTTCGCCGCCCATTCCACCACCTGCACGGCGTTGGCGCTCGTGCAGCAGATGTCGGTCTCGGCCTTCACGTCGGCGGTGGTGTTCACATAGGTCACGACCGGCAGGCCCGGGTAGCGTTGCTTGATCAGCCGGACGTCCGCCCCCGTGATCGCCTCGGCCAGCGAGCAGCCGGCTTTCAGGTCAGGGATCAGGACCGTCTTGTCGGGGCTCAGGATCTTGGACGTCTCGGCCATGAAGTGGACGCCCGCCTGTACGATGACCTTGGCCGGCGAACGCGCCGCCTCCTTGGCCAGTCCCAGGCTGTCGCCGACATAGTCGCCGACCCCATGGAAAATCTCGGGTGTCATATAGTTGTGGGCCAGGATGACCGCGTTGCGCTCGGCTTTCAGACGGTTGATCTCGACGATCAGCTCGGCCTGGGCCGGCCATTCGATCGGCGTGACGTGCGACTTGACCTTCTCCCACACCGGCGCGGTCGCGCGCTGCGTGCTGTCTGAAAGTCCGAACATGCCGTCGGCCATCGCCGTCTTCCTCCGGCGAACTCCGTCGCCTCCCGACTTATGCTCAATGTGAACATAAGAGCTCTCAATGTAGGCCGATGACCGGGGGATGCAAGGGGCGCGGCGCGTCAACGGCGCCGCTCGACGCAACCGTTGCGCCCCTCTACAACCGCTGTTCCCGTCACGGCGTCGCACCCGCGAACCGTGCACTCGCCTTGTCGGAGCGTTCCATGATGTCCCCCCGCCGCCTTCTGCTCGCCTGCGCCTCGGGCGTTGTCCTGTTGTCGGCGACCGCCGCCCCGACCCTGGTGCTGGCCCAGTCGGCACCGGCCTCCGCCACGCAACAGGCCGCCGCCTGGCCACAGGCGAACAGCGACCTGCCGGCCGATCCGGCGGTCCGCTTCGGCACCCTGCCCAACGGGATGCGCTATGCGATCATGCGGAACGCCACCCCGCCGCGTCAGGCCGCGCTGCGCCTGCGCATCGACGCCGGATCGCTGTCGGAGAACGACGACCAGAAGGGTCTGGCCCACTTCCTCGAACATATGGCCTTCAACGGCTCGACCAACATTCCCGAAGGCGAGATGACGAAGAATCTCGAGCGGCTCGGCCTGTCGTTCGGCGGCGACACCAACGCCTTCACCTCCTTCGACCAGACGGCCTACACCCTGAACCTGCCCAACACCTCGGACGAGGTCGTGGACGCCAGCCTGTTCGCCCTGCGCGAGGTCGCCGGCGAACTGCTGTTCAACACCGAGGCTGTGGACCGCGAGCGGGGCGTCATCGTCGGCGAGGACCGCATCCGCGACACGCCCTCCTATCGCGCCACCAAGGCCATGCTGCCCTTCCTGGCACCCGGCCAGCGTCTGGCCGACCGCCTGCCTATCGGCGACCTGGACATCATCCGCACCGCCCCGCGCGACCGGTTCGTCGACTTCTACCGCGCCTACTATCGGCCGGAACGCGCGACCGTGATCGCGGTCGGCGATTTCGACGTCGATGCGATGGAAGCCAAGATCCGCGAGAAATTCGCCGACTGGACCAACCCGGCCCCCAATGGTTCCGATCCGGATCTGGGCCGGTTGCAGCCGCGTGACGCTGAGACGCGCATCCACGTCGAGCCGGGCACCCAGTCGACCGCCCAGATCTACTGGACCAAGGTCCATGACGCGGCCCCCGACTCGGTCGCCACGCGCCGCAAGGACCTGGTGCGCGGCCTGGCCCTGGCCGTACTGAACCGCCGGATGTCCGAGATTTCGCGCTCCGCCAACCCGCCCTTCCTGGGCGGCGGCGCGGGCTATCAGTCCCTGTTCAACGCGGTCGATGCCGCGACCCTGGTCGTCGCCTTCAACCCCGGCGGCTGGCAGCGCGCCATCGAGGCGGCTGAACAGGAACAGCGCCGTCTGGTCCAGTATGGTGTCGGTCAGGACGAGCTGGATCGCGAGATCACCGAATACCGCACCGCCCTGACGGCCTCGGTCGCCGGTGCCGCGACGCGCCAGACGACGGGTCTCGCCGGATCCCTGCTGAACACCGTCAACGATGACGAGGTCTTCACCGCCCCGGCCGACGACCTGAAACTGTTTGAGGCCGCTGTCACCAACCTGACCCTGGCCGAGGTCAATGCCGCCGCCGCAGAGACCTTCGCCGGCAACGGCCCCCTGGCCTTCGTGACCACCCCGGTCGCCATCGAGGGCGGCGAGGCTGCCGTCACCGCCGCGATCGAGGCCTCGCGTCAGGTCGCGGTCACCGCCCCCGCCGTCGCCGCCGCCGTCGAATGGCCCTATGCCAACTTCGGGACGCCCGGCACGGTCACGGCCAGGACCGAGGTCGCCGACCTGGGCACCACCTTCGTCACCTTCGCCAACGGGGTGAAGCTGACGGTCAAGCCAACCACTTTCGACGACGACCAGATCCTGGTCTCGGTGCGCGCCGGCAACGGCACCCTGGACCTGCCCAGTGATCGCGCCGTGCCGATGTGGGCCGCGGGTTCGGAAGTCACCGAGGGCGGCCTCGGCAAGCTGACCAAGACCCAGCTGGACCGCGTCACGGCGTCGAACGTCGTGGGTGCCGGCTTCGGGGCCGATCCCGACGCCTTCCAGTTCTCGGGCGGTACCCGTCCCGAGGATCTGGCGCTGCAGATGCAGCTGCTGGCCGCCTACTTCACCGACGCCGGCTGGCGGCCCGAGCCCTTCGATCAGGTCAAGGGACAGATCGGCACCCAGCTGGACCAGATCGCGGCGACCCCCGGCGGTGCCTTCGGCCGCTACGGCGTGCCCATGCTCTACAGCGGCGACAAGCGGTTCGGCCTGCCGACCCCGGCCGACATTGAGGCGGCGCAACTCAGCGACCTGCGACAGGTGATCACCGACTCGATCGCGCGCGGCCCGGTCGAGGTCATCGTCATCGGCGACGTGACGGTCGAGGACGCCATCGCCCAGACGGCCGCCACCTTCGGGGCCCTGCCGACGCGTCCCGTGGCCATGACGCCGTCGGAGGCCGCCGCCCGTGTCCGCTTCCCGGCCCCGACCGCCGAGCCGGTCACGATCAATCACACGGGAGCGGCGGCCCAGGCCCTGGGCTATGTGGCCTGGCCGACGCTGGACGCCATCGGCGACCGCAAGCCGTCGCGCACCGTCAGCCTGCTGGCGCGTGTGCTGCAACTGCGCGTGACCGACGAACTGCGCGAGAAGCAGGGCGTGGCCTATTCGCCGGGTGCCTCGGCGACCGCCTCGACCGTCTTCCCGGACTATGGCTACGCCTTCGTCCAGGCCGAGACCCCGCCCGACGCCCTGCCCGGCTTCTTCAAGAGCGTGGACGATGTCGCGACGGCGTTGCGGGATGCGCCCGTGACCGAGGACGAACTGAACCGCGCTCGCCTGTCGGCCGTGGAGTCCATCCGCCGCAGCCAGGCCACCAACGGCTACTGGCTCGGCGCGCTGGAGAACGTCCAGGACGATGCGACCCAGCTGGCGGCCATCCGCACCTCGATCTCGGACCTGGAGGCCATCACCCCCGCCGATATCCAGAAGGCGGCCCAGACCTATCTGCTGCCCGACCGCGCCTGGCGCGCCCAGGTCACTGCGCAAGCGGCGGCCCAATAAGAAAAAAGGCCCCGGCGTTCGCACGCCGGGGCCAGTTTCTTTCAGGATCGGCGATGACCGACGCTGATCAATCTAGAGGGTCGCGCCTGTCGCCAGGCTGAACGGGTCCGTTCGAGCAGGTTCAGAACACCCGGCCGCCGACCCCGCCGTCAAGGGTCAGACTGTAGCCCACCGACATCGACGATGAGGCCTGGACGACCTGCTCCTCGTACTCGGTGTAGATCTCCTCGCGCCACAGGGTCAGGATCTTGATCCCGGCGCCGTAGCGACGCAGCAGCGACCGCTCGTTGCAGTCCCGCTCGTTGATCTGGGGCCGGCACTCGACGATGCCGCCGCCGACCGGTCCACCGGGGCCGGGCTGGCCTCCATACTGGGCCGCATAGGCCGCCGCATACTGGGCCGCATAGGCGGACGCACTGCCCGCCGCCGCACCTTCCGAGTACCACAGGCTCTCGCCCTTCTGGCACATGACGCTCTCGCCGTGATCGAAGCTGATCTGCTCGGCGAACTGGGCGATCGTATACTGCAGGCGCGAGCCGGCGATGCAGCGATAGATCTCGCCGTTGTAGCCCGGCGCGATGTCACGGCCTGGCTGAACCTGGGACGCCGGGTGCGGGATGTTGCGATCATCGATGCAAAGAGCCTGGATCACGACGCGCGTAGCGGCCCAGCGCGACCGCTGCACGGCCTGCTGGATCACCTGAGCGGCCGCGCCGCCTTCGACGTTCAGCCCCTGGATCACCGTCGGATAGGGCTGGTCGACCGTGAAATAGGCCCCGCCCCCGCCACTGACATAGACGTCACCGGCCCCGCGCGCGCGGATCAGGTTGTCATTCGAGTTGCTGTTGGAGTTGGAGTTCGAATTGGCGTTGGCGTTGATGTTCACATTGACGTTGAAATTGCCGTTCACCCCACCGCCCGGATAGTTCGGCGGAGGCGGCATCTCGCAGCAGGAGTTGGGCGGCGACGGCGGGCTCGGCGGCGCAGGCGGGCTCTCGCAGCACGAGGGCGTCGGCGGCGCGGTGCAGCACGGCGGGGGCGCAGGCGTGCAGCCCGAGGTGCACTGGGCCGCCGCTTCGCCTCCGATCGCCGCCAGGACGAACGCTCCGAAGGCGGCCAACAGCCAGGTCTTGATCCTCACCCGCATGGGCTGGGCTCCCGAAAAACAGTCAACTCAAAGCCATCCGCGCAAGGCGCGCGGACGGGTCCAAAGCGTATCTGCGGGCAAAACCCTTGCGTTTCCGTTGCGATTTTAACGCTGTTGCCGATCGGCGCAGGGCTTGCGGCGAGGTCTGCGAAGGACCCGTCCATGTTCCATTCCGGCACGCAGACCCTGATCGACCACTGGCTGGCCTTGCCGGAGGCCGCGCGCATTCCTGCGCGCGCCGCCTTCGATCCGATGGCGCTGGGAGGCCTGATGCCGCAGTTGTTCACGGCCGACCGCACCGATCCGGGCGCGCGGCTCCGCCTCGCCGGAGGCTGGATCGAACGCGCCCACGGCGGGTCCATGGGGGGCGTCGACTGGCTGGCCCTGTGGCGCGAGGACGGCCGACCCATGGTTGCCGCCGCCATCGTCCAGACATTCCGAGAGGCGCGACCCGTCGTCCTGGTCGCCGAGGCCGAGGGGCTGAGCGGACCGCTCGAGATCGTCATCGCCCCCCTGCGCAGCGCCTCCGGCGAGGCCGACCGGATCCTGGGCCTGTATCAGCCGGCCCATACTGCGGATCGTCAGGCCGATGGCGTCGGCACCCTGTCGGCCCGGCTGTCGATCGGCGTTGGCCCCGTCGCCCGCGCCCCCCTGACCCTGGCCGCCATCGACGGCCGCCGCATCGCCTAAAGTTCGCGCAGATTGGCGGCGAACAGCTTCCAGTTCTGCACATAGTGGGCGGCGCTCATTGTGATCCCCGCGATCTGCGCCTCCGTCAGTTCACGGACGACCTTGCCGGGCTGGCCCATGACCAGCGACCCGTCGGGGATCACCTTACCCTCGGGGATCAGGCTGTTCGCTCCGATCAGGCAGTTCTTCCCGATCACCGCTCCGTTCAGCACCACCGCCCCGATCCCGATCAGCGAGTTGTCGCCGACGGTGCAGCCATGCAGCATCGCCTTGTGCCCCACTGTGACGTCGCGTCCGATCAGCAACGGCACACCTTCGTCCGCATGAAGAATGCTTCCGTCCTGGATGTTGCTGTTCTCACCCACGCTCAACGTATCGGTGTCTCCACGTAGCACCGCATTGAACCAGATACTGACACCGGATTCGAGGATAACATCGCCCAGCACCACGGCATTCGGCGCGATCCAGTATTCCCCTGCCGGCGGAACCTGCGGTTTCTTGTCACCTAACGCATACACAGTCATCACGACACCGTCATATCTGAACGAAATGCGCCCTTTAACACTTCATGAACCACGATAGGCTCAAGGTGTTGAAGTGATTCGGGGCCTGTCTTTCGACCCCTTATCCGAAGCCGGATCAAGCCCGGTCCGGTCATATGCGGGGGCGAGTGCGTGGTGCGTTCGGTTCGGCGGCGAGCTTTCTCGCCGGAAGCTGGCCCTTCTTCCGACCCCGGATGCCCTGTCGGCGTCGCCCAAATCCTACCCGTCTTCGTCCGAGGCGATGCTTTTGCAGCATCGCCTTTTTTCATGCCCCGCGCCGAGCGGCTCT
The DNA here is from genome assembly GCF_016463485.1 of Brevundimonas sp. Classification (GTDB taxonomy): domain Bacteria; phylum Pseudomonadota; class Alphaproteobacteria; order Caulobacterales; family Caulobacteraceae; genus Brevundimonas. The sequence goes on along the minus strand of NZ_JAEMRD010000023.1, from coordinate 9,353 downwards.
CCCCGCCGGCATCCCAAGGAATGAGGCAACCATGACCAAGCGTGCAGCCATGAAGCGCCAGACCCGTGAAGGGGTCTTCGATTCGCGCCAGTTCTCGGAGGATTCAAAAGTCCGCCGCCTGCCAACGCCGCACACGACCTCGGCCTGGTCGCCCCACCCCTCCAATGATGACCGGGACCAGAGCTATCTGAAAACGCTGAAGCCCAAGTCAGAGGGCCAGGCCGAACTGCTGAACGCCATCGACACCCACAATCTGTGCGTGGCGCTCGGGCCCGCAGGCACCGGCAAGACCTATCTGGCCGTCGCCAAGGCGGTCGAGGCGCTCGAGGCCGGCAAGGTCGGCCGCATCGTCCTCAGCCGTCCCGCCGTCGAGGCCGGGGAATCGATCGGCTTCCTGCCCGGCGCCATGGAAGACAAGCTGGCCCCGTACCTGAGGCCCCTCTACGACGCCCTGTCGGATCGGCTGACGATGAAGCGGGTCGGGGCCCTGATGGCCGAGGGCCTGATCGAGATCGCGCCGGTCGGCTATATGCGCGGTCGCACCCTGAACAATGCCTTCATCGTCATCGACGAGGCCCAGAACTGCACCTACGTCCAGCTCAAGATGCTACTGACCCGGCTGGGCTGGCACTCGACGATGGTGGTCACCGGCGACCCGGGCCAGACCGACCTGCTGCCCTCGCTGTCAGGCCTCGCCGATGTCGCGAACCGGCTGGAAGCGGTGCCCGAGATCGCGGTCGTCCGCCTGGCCGAACAGGACATCGTCCGCCATCCACTGGTCGCGAGCATGATCGGAGTGTTGTAGGCCCGATTCACAATCGACAAGGCGAGGGCCGCCGGAGACATCAGGCGGCCCTCGTTTTTTTAAGCCGTCGCCGGGTTCGGTTTCTTCGCCTCCGCCGCCGTCTCGACCGCCAGTGCCTTGGCACCCGGCGATCCAGACCTGGGCCGCCCGCCCAGCCGGTCCGTCAGCTTGAAGACGAACGGATTGAGCGAGATCGACAGCAGGGCGGCGGCCAGGATCAGGTCGTGGGTCTGGGGCGTCAGGGCTCCCAGAGATACGCCCAGGGCGGCGAGAATAAAGCTGAACTCGCCGATCTGGGCCAGGGACGCCGCGATGGTCAGGCTGGTGGCGCGATCCAGCTTGAAGGCGAAGGTGATGGCCAGAGCCGCCAGCGCCTTGCCCAGGATCACGATGCCCAGAATGCCGAGCACCGTCAGCGGCTTCTCGACCAGGATCATCGGGTCGAACAGCATCCCCACCGAGACGAAGAACAGCACGGCGAAGGCGTCGCGCAACGGCAGTGACCGCTCCGCCGCATTATGCCCCAGCGGCGAGGAGTTCAGCACCAGCCCGGCCAGGAAGGCCCCAAGGGCGAAGGAGTGGAACATCGCATAGGCCACCCAGGCGATGCCGAGCGCGATGGCCAGAACGCCCAGGGTGAACAGCTCGCGCGACCGCGTGTGGGCGATCCTGACCAGCACCCAGGGCAGGACGCGCGGCCCGATGAACAGCATGGCCCCCACGAAGACCGCGACCTTGCCCAGGGTCCAGGCGATGGATTTGGCGAGCTCGGGTCCGCTCAGGGTTTCGCCCGGCTGAACGATCAGCAGCGGCAGCAAGACCAGGGCGATGACGATCACCAGGTCCTCGACGATCAGCCAGCCGACGGCGATGGAGCCGATCTCGCCCTTGACCTGTTTGCGTTCCTCCAACGCTCGCAACAGCACGACCGTCGAGGCGACGGACAGGGCGAACCCCATCAGGGCCGCCTCCAGATCGCCCATGCCGAGCAGGCGGCCGAGACCCCAACCCAGGGCGGTCGCCGCCAGGATCTGGAAAATCGCACCCGGCACCGCGACCTTGCGCACCTTCATCAGGTCGGCGGGCGAGAAATGCAGGCCCACGCCGAACATCAGCAGGATGACGCCGATCTCGGCCAGCTGCGGGGCCAGTTCGGTATCGGCGACGAACCCGGCCGTGTGCGGCCCGACGAGAACACCCGCAACCAGATAGCCGACCAGAGGCGACAGCTTGAGCCGGTTTGCCAACATGCCGAACACGAAGGCGAGGACGAAACCTCCGACCAGGGTGAGGATCAGGCTGTCGGCGTGCGGCATCGGCGCTCCTGTGCGGGCGGGGTGTCTCTCAATGAGGTGAACGCCCCAGATGGGGGTCCGGGGCCCTTACGGCAAGGCTTTCGCGCGTCCCGGACCGGGCGATTCAACATCTAGAAGTCTGTGGACGACTGATTCGCACATCTTGCGTCCCTTAACGTTCCGTTTACGATTAGTGGTAGGCGAAACGATGTCAGGGCTGATGTCGGCGCCATATGTTGAATCCAATACCCCGGAGGGTGCCATGACCGCAGGCTGGACCGAAGACCGCGTAGGCGCTCTCAAGAAGCTCTGGCTGGAGGGGCAATCCGCGTCCCAGATCGCCAAACAGCTGGGCGGGGGCGTGACCCGCAACGCCGTGATCGGCAAGGTGCATCGCCTGGGCCTGTCGGGCCGCGCCACGCCGTCGCAACCGGCCCGCGCCGCCACCACCTTCCGCCCGGCCAAGACCCGCACCACCCCGCCGGTCCAGCCTTCGGCACCCCGTCGCGTCGAGGCGGGCCGCATCGAGGCCGTTGCACCTCGACCCAATGTCCCGGTTCCCCCGACACCTCTGGCCGTCATCGCCGAACTGCCCGGCACCGCCACGGTCCTGACCCTCGGGGCCCATATGTGCAAATGGCCGATCGGTGATCCGTCCTCGCGCGAGTTCAGCTTCTGCGGCCGTCGCGCCTCCGAAGGCGTCTACTGCGGCGAACACGCCCGCGTCGCCTACCAGCCCCAGATCAAGAAGAACGGTGCCACCGAACTCGCGCGTTCGCTGCGCCGCTACGTCTAGGGCGCTACCGCTCGCGACGCGGTCGCTCGCTGCTTGAGCGCGAAGGGTCTCTTCACCGGAGGGGCCGCCGCCCGATCATCGGCGCTCGATGGCGTCTACAAGCCACCCCGCACCGACTCCCCAGTCGGCGGGACACGGGGCGGGGCTGCGGTTATCCGGGTTGACGCAGCCCCAGCCACCGCTCCTTTTTTGCGCTATCACTCGCCGCGCGACGGCTCGCTACTTGAGCGCGTGATTTTTGCGCTACCGCTCGCCGCGCGGCGGCTCACTGCTTGAGCACAGGTTTTAGGCGCTACCGCTCGCCGCGCGGCGGCTCACTGCTTGAGCGCGACGGCGCGGGCGTCGTCAGTTCAGCACCCGCTTCTGACCCGGCACATCCAGACTGAATGCAGGGATCGCGGCCTCGAACACCCGACCCGCGCCGTCCGTCATCGCATAGGTGCCGACCATGGAGCCTGACGGGGTCGGCAGCGGACAGCCCGACGCATAGGAATAGCTGTCGCCCGGCGCGATCACCGGCTGGTCGCCGACCACGCCCGGCCCGCGCACCTCCTCGACCCGCCCATGGGCATCGGTGATGATCCAGTGGCGAGAGATCAACTGCACGGGCGCCGCGCTCAGGTTGACGATCTCGATCTGATAGGCCCAGACCCAGCGTCCCGCCTCCGGATCGGACTGGCCCGCCAGATAGCTGGGCCGAACCTTGACCAGAACGCCTTCGGTTTCGGCGGTGTAGGCGGGCGTGTCGTACATTCTTTGGGCCTATCGCGCGGTCGCGCTACTTGAGGCCGTCAGGGCCCAATGCGGTGTCGCGCCGTCAGGCTTTCGCTTCAACCCTCTTCCTTTGCGCCGTTGCCGTGTATTGGCTTCAAGGATGAGCTCCATCGACCTTTCCCGACCGGGCATCCTGCCCTGCCAGTCCATCGAGGCCCTGATCGCCACGGGCGCGATCACCTCGCAAACTCCGTTCGACGCCGATCAGGTTCAGCCCGCCAGCCTGGACCTGCGCCTGTCCGACCGCGCCTGGCGGGTGCGGGCGTCCTTCCTGCCGGGCCAGAGGCTGGTCGCCGACCGGATCGCCGACGTCTCCATGCATTCGATCGACCTGTCGGGCGGCGTGGTCCTGGAAAAGGGCTGCGTCTATATCGCCGAACTTCAGGAGCGGCTCAGCCTGCCCAAGGGCCTGATCGCCCGCGCCAACCCCAAGTCCTCGACCGGTCGGATCGACGTCTTCGTGCGACTTTTGACCGACCGGGGCGCCAGTTTCGACGACGTGGCCGAGGGCTACGAGGGCCCCCTGTATCTCGAGATCGCCCCCCAGACCTTCTCCATCCTGGTCCGACCCGGCACCCGGCTGAACCAGCTGCGCCTCAAGGCCGGCGAGCCGCCCAAGCTGGAGACCCGCAGCGTCGGCGTCGATCTTCAGGGTGGGGATGTCGTGGGCTTCCGCGGCCGTCGCCACGCCGGTGTCGTCGATCTGGACCGCATCGACGGCCACGATCCCCGCGACTTCTGGGAACCATTGACCCTGCGGCGCGGAGAACTGCTGCTGGATCCGGGCGAGTTCTACATCCTGGCCTCCAACGAGGCGGTCGAGATCCCGGTGCTCCAGGCCGCCGAGATGACCCCCATCGACCCCAGCGTGGGCGAGTTTCGCGTCCACTACGCGGGTTTCTTCGATCCCGGCTTCGGCACCGACGAGGCGCATGGGGCGGGGTCAAAAGGGGTGCTGGAGGTCCGCACCCACGATACCCCCTTCCTGCTGGAACACGGCCAGATCGTCGCCCGGCTGGTCTATGAGCCCCTGACCGAAAAGCCGACGCGCCTCTACGGCGAGGGCGGCAGCCACTACCAGCGTCAGGGCCTGAAGCTGTCGAAGCATTTCAGCCCCTGGGCCTGACCGGGTGGGCGGCCTGAAGCGCACGCTCGCCCGTCTGACCCGGCGGTTCCGGCCGTCGCCGTCCCCGGTCGCGGCCGACCATTACGAGCCGCTCGGGCCCGATCTGGGTCGCGTGCGGCTGGCGGGCGGGCTGTCGCTCTACATCGATCCGCAGGACGGCGACATCAGCGCGAGCCTGATCCGGCGCGGCTACTGGGAGCGGTGGACCACCCTGTCGGTCCTGTCCCTGATCCGGCCCGGCGACCGGATCGTGGAGGTTGGGGCCAACGTCGGCTACTACACCGTGCTGATGGCCGACGCGGTGGGACCGACCGGCTCGGTTCTCGCGCTGGAAGCCAATCCGCGCCTTGCCGACCTGGCCCAGCGTTCGCTGGCGCTGAACGGTCTGGAAGGCCGGGCTCAGGCCCTGGCCCAGGCGGCGCTGGACAGGTCGGGAACCGTGTCCTTCGTCACCTCGCGCACCGTCTCGGGCGGCGGCCATGTCGCGGTGCTGGACCAGCCGCCCTTTGCCGATTCCGAAGTCATCGAGGCCCCGGCCGCGCGGCTGGACGACCTGATCCAGGGCCGGGTCGATCTGATCCGCATGGACGCCGAGGGATCCGAACCCTTCGTCATGGCCGGTGCCGAACGCATTCTGAGCGACAATTCCGACATCGTCGTCTGCATGGAATGGAGCCCGGTCCAGATCGTGTCGCGCACCGATCCGGCGGCCTTCGTCGACCGAATGGCCGCCGACGGCTTCCGCTTCTGGCGGATGGAGCGTGACGCGAAGCTGACGCCTCTGTCCGCCGACGCCCTCAAGGCTGCAGGCCACACCGACATCGTCGCCTGCCGCCGCGATCCTCGACGCCGATAACTCACTTTTCCGCTCATCCCGGCGACCCGTAGGGCGGCGCGCAGCAGTCAAAGCCGGGACCCAGTGCTTTGGGCGATGGAAGACGATCGTGAGGTCAGCCCTCCATCCCGGACACCGCGCCTCATTTAAGAACTGGGCCCCGGCTTCCGCCGGGGTGAGCGGAAGTGGGGACTCAGCCGTTCGCCACGCCCACGGCCCCGCCGGACGCGCCGCCGGGCACGGGCGCGACGTTCAGCAGCTTGATCCGGAACACCATCACCGAGTTCGGCGGGATGTCGCCCTTGTCCTGATCGCCATAGCCGAGCGCGGGCGGCACATAGAGCACCCATTCGTCACCGGCCTTCATCCGTTGCAGCGCCTCGGTCCAGCCGGGCACGACCTCATCGACGTGGGTGGCATAGGGCACGCCCTTCTGGAACGAGGAATCGAAAACCGTCCCGTCGGTCAGCGCGCCCTCGTAATCCACCATGACCAGGTCGTTGCGGTCCGGCGTCGGGGCCCCCGGCGGTCCCGACTGCACGACCTTGTACTGCAAGCCACTGGGCAGGGTCTGCACCCCCGCCGCCTTGGCGTTGTTCGCCATCCACGCCGCTGCGACCTCGGCGTTCTTGGCCGGATCGACGCTGGGCGCCGCCTCGGGAGCCCGACCACAGGCCGCCACGGCCAGAATCGCCGCGGCCGTCGCCGCCGCAAAGATTAGTTTGGTCGCGTTTTCTTGACGCGAACCGGTGTCCACTTCGTTTGAAAACGCTCTAACCCATCCGAAGCGCATAGCCCTTGTCCTTCAACGCCTGCCCGATCTCGTCGGCGTGGGCGCTATCGCGTGTTTCGACCATGATGTCGAACTCGGCCCCCTTGGCCGGGACGTCGAGCGCCAGACGGTTGTGGACGACGTCGATGATGTTGCCGCCCAGCCCTCCGATCACCGCCGCCATGGCCGACAGCATCCCCGGCCTGTCGTCCCCCAGGATGCGATAGGTCAGCAACCTCCGTTCACGGACCATCTCGCGATTCAGCACGACGGCCAGCATCCGCGCGTCGATATTGCCGCCGCACAGCACCAGCCCGACCTTCATCCCCGCGAACTTTTCCGGATATCGCAGCAGGGCCGCCAGCCCTCCGGCACCCGCCCCTTCGGCCACGGTCTTCTCGTAGGTCGCGTAGAAGGCAACGGCCTTTTCGAAGTCCTCCTCGGCGCAGACCAGCACGTCCTCGACCAGGGGATTGGCGATGGCGAAGGGGATGTCGCCCACGTCCTTGACCGCGATCCCTTCGGCGATGGTCGCCCCGCCGCATTTGGATTCGACGCCCGCCCGCCGCGCCGCGAACGACGGATACATCTCGGCCTCGACGCCGAAGATGCGGATGTCCGGCTTCATCGCCCTGGCCGCCACCGCGCAGCCGGCGATCAGCCCGCCCCCGCCGATCGGAATGATCAGCACGTCGAGGTCCGGCGCATCCTCCAGGAACTCGATCGCGCAGACCCCCTGGCCCGCCACGATGCCTTCGTCGTCAAAGGCCGAGATAAAGACCAGTCCTTCTTCGTCGCGGAACCGGTGCGCCTCGGTGGTCGAGCCGGTGAAGTCCGAGCCCTTGATGACCACGGTCGCGCCGTGGCTGCGGGTGCCGTCCACCTTGGTGAAGGGCGTGCCCTCGGGCATCACGATGGTCACCGGCACCCCCAGCCGTCCGCCGTGATAGGCCAGGGCCTGGGCATGGTTTCCGGCCGATGCCGCCACCACCCCGCGCCGCCGCTCGTCCTCGGTCAGGGACAGCAGACGGTTCAGCGCGCCCCGCTCCTTGAAGCTGCCGGTGAAATGCAGATTGTCGTATTTCACCCAGACCTCGGCCCCGGTCAGCTGCGACAGGCGGCGAGAGTGGCGCACGGGGGTCCGGTCCACCTGGCCGGCGATCCGCCCCTGCGCGGCCTGGATATCGGCGAAGACGACACTCATGGGACCACACTCCGACACCGGGCCTCGTTCTCGCCCGACCCGACTTGTGGCGCGCGTCATCGGTCCTCGCAACCTTGACCTTGGGCCCCGCGTTTGGCGTATGTCGCCCAAGGGCCGGTCACGCAGAACCGGACGGGTTTAGGGAACCGCACCATGACCATGCGTTTGCGCCCACTGCTGGCAGTCCGGCCGCTGACCGTTCTGTCGCTCGCCGCCATGGCCGTCATGGGTGCCGCCTGCGCCCCGACCACCATGACCGGCCCCATGATGCCACCGCCGCCGCCCTCGACGGCCTTCAGCACCGAAGCCTTCGCCTGGTCCACGTCGGGCGGCCGTAACGGGATCGAGGGTCGCGTCAGCTTCCAGCGCGAGGGCGCGGCCTATGCCTGCACCGGGTCGGTCGCCCTGACGCCCGACACCCCCTATACGCGCCAGCGCTTTGCGACCCTGTACGGCTCGACCAGTCAGGCGGCGGTGCCCGAGGCGGTGGTCCGGGCCCGCACCGTCGCCGATCCGAACGCCGACTATCGCTCCTTCGTGCGCTCCACGACCTGCACAGACGGCCGCTTCACCTTTGCGGGCCTGCCGGACGGTGGCTGGTTCATCATTACCCCCGTCAGCGCCGGCGGAGAGCGGGTCATCCTGATGCGCCGGGTGGTGACGCGCGGCGGCCGCGTCTTGACCGTCACCCTGTAACGCTGTTCCATGGTTAACGGAGCCAGAACGGCTCCGCCTGGCCTGAGGCGTTCACCATGATTTCGCGTATCATCGTCGCCACTGCGGCCCTCGTCATGGGCGCGGCCTCGGCCGTCCAGGCCCAGGTCCACACCAGCCAGGGCTATGCAGGACAGGCTTACAGCGGCCAGTCGTACGGGACCCAGTCTTACGGCTATTCCTCCAGCCAGACCTACTCCAGCCAGGGCCACGGCTATGGCCAGGGTCATCCCTCATCCTATGACCGGTCCTGCGGCTCCTCCTGCGACCGCCGCCACGATCGCGGCCCGCGCCGACCCTATGCCTTCAACGGCCAGCAGGACGTGCCCGGCGACTTCCGCTGCGACGCCTACTGGGATCGGGGCCGCACCGACTGCGACGCCCGCTGGCGGGACCAGAGACAATATCGCGGCACGCCGAGACGCTCCTATTCGACCAGCCGACCCAGCTACGGCGGCCCGGCCGTCTATCAGGGCGAATATGGCCGCCCCGACGTCGTCTATTCGGGGGGCTACAGTCACGGCCAGACCTATGCCGACCCGCACGGTCACAACCACGGCGGCTATGCCCAGTCCGGCCGCGATCCGCAGCGCATCAACTGGTGCTGCGCCGAGTACCGATCCTACGACCCGGCGACCGGCTATTACACGGCCTACAGCGGCCAGCGGATCTTCTGCGGCTGATCCGTCCACGGAAAGGTGACCGGTCGATCGCCGTTCGCCTTTGTTTGGCCTTTCCGGGCGTCCCTGACTGAACCCTCAGTTCAGTGGGGAGCGCGTCCATGTCCCAGCATAACATCAGCGGATCCGAAGCCTTCGACCGCACGCCCAAGGTCTATATCCGAAACGTCCGCACCGGCGGGATGCGTCGCCGACGCACCCGCACCGCCATCGCCTTCGTCGCGGGGGCAGCGGCCGCCATCGTCGGCGGCGTCGTCGGCGCGATCGTCCTGTTCGGTCCTGGTCTGGCGGGCGGTTAAGCCACTACGGCGATGACGGATCACGCTCTGGACAACACCGTTCGACCATGATC
>NZ_JAEMRD010000022.1 GCF_016463485.1 Brevundimonas sp. | reverse complement strand
CCTGCCATGCCGGACGAAATCGGCGCAGTGATTCCTGGTCTTGTCCGGGGGTCACCCGAACAGCCCGTGGATGAACCAGGCCTGCGCCCCGGTCCGACCGTCCTCGCCGTCGCCGGCCCGGAACAACCAGAACCGCCGCCCCGCCTCGTCCTCGACCTGGAAATAGTCCCGCACCGCCCAGACCTCGGCGTCGCGCCGCCGCCATTCGCCGAAGATGCGCTCAGGACCGTCCGCGCGCACCACGCGCCGCCGCACGCCGCGCCAGGTGAAATGGGAGGGCGGGTTGTCGGGCAGGAGGGCCAGGGTCTCCACGGGTTCCGGCTGACGAAACAGGCGTGCGGGCCGGGGCCAATCAGGGCTCCAGTCCAGCGCCGGGACCGCCGCCAACGGCGAGACGCGCTGCGTCGACCGCTCGGGCACGTCGCTCTCAACCGGCATCAGCCGATAGAGACGGCCCGGTCCGATCCGATTGGCGAGGACATCCACCAGGTCGGACAGGTCGGGGGGCGTCGCCTCTCCCAAGGTCGATCCGACGGGACGCCAGTCGAGCGGTTCGGCGCTGATCGCCGCGAGGGTCATGCGCTCGATGCCGAACCCGGGGTCGATGGTTTCAATCCGATCGGTCAGCAACCGGGTCAGCCTCGCGGCGTCCCGAACCGGACGCGCCAGACCCACGCGGACGGCTTCGATGCGGTTGTCGACCCGGACGCAGGTCCAGTCGAGCCGGCGCGCGCCTAGGCCGCCTGTCTCAAGGACGGCGCACAGCTCATGCACCAGGCCGCCCACATACCGGGCCAGGGTCTCAGGCGCGCCGATGGGCTCGGCAAAAGTCCGGGTGACGGCGGGAACCTCGGGCGCCGAAACGGGCAGGAGCGGCTCGTCTGTTCGACCGTAGGCCTGGTCCAGTCGGCGGCCCAGGTCCGGCCCGAACCTGTGGAGCAAGGGCGCGCGGGGGCGGTGAGCCACATCGGCCACCCGCTCGAAACCCATGCGCTTCAGGCTTACGATCAAGTCCGGAGGCAGACGCAGGGCGGCCAGCGGCAGAGGCCCCACCGCCGCATCGACGGTGTCCGGATCTATGATCCGCATATCCCGGCGGAACCGGACCACCGCGTGGGCGGAGCCGTACGTCGGGCCGATCGCTGCGTCCGCCTCGATGCCCGCTCCGCACAGGCGTGTCCGCAGGTCCGCCAGCATCGCCGCCTCGCCGCCCTTGAGATGGGCGGCGCCGGTGGCGTCGATGGCCAGACCGTCGCCATCGGCCTGGCATACGGGCGCGTAGCGACGCAGGGCCCAGACGGCGAGCCGGTCGAGAGCCGCCGCGTCGCCGGTCGGATCGGCATCGCGCACGATAAGGCCGGGGATCAGAGCCTGGGCCTGGGTCGCCGCCATACCGACCCGCGCGCCCAGCCCCACAGCCGCCCGGTTGGCGGCCAGGACGCCCCGGCGGCGGCCGGATCGTCCGACGAGGATCAGGGGGGCGTCAGGCGGCGGCGCGTCGTCGCCCAGGTCGCGCCGCAGGCGATCGACGGACCAGTTCGGCAGGTAGAGCGAGACGACCCGTCTCATCACAGGCTTCCAGGGTGAAGTCCGCGGTCTCGGCGCCGCGGCAGCGAAGGAGTTCGACGAACCAGCGCGGGCGACCGACGCCGGGCACGGGGAGCGGTGAGGACGGCGCCGGACTGACTCGCCATCGGGTGACGGAGGCGGTCGGCTGGCCGAAGTCGGCGGCGTCGGCGGCGCGTCGCCATCGCCGGACCGCCAGTCCGAGCGCGCCTGAGCCTTCGGCCGCCAGCTGAAGGCGCCGGGATGCGGTGAGGCCGAGGCGGGCGGTCTCCGCGACCACGGCGGCGACCCCACCGTGCCGCAAGCCTTCCTCGAAACAGGCCAGCAGCGTCGGCTCGTCGCCCGCCTCCACATAAATCACCCGCTCCGGCCCCAGTCCCGCCTGGCTGAGCGCGGGCGCGAACAGGTCGGGCCGGGTGACGCACCAGAGGACCTGTCCCGGCCTTCGCGCCGCGATCCCCGCTGCGAACAAGGCTGCGGCGGCTCCGTCGATCGCTTCCTCGCCCCCACCTGCGACTTCGTGCAGGGCGCCCAACGCCAGTCCGCCGCCGGGGAGGCAGGCATCGACCTCGGGAACGCCGAAGGGGAGTACGCCGCCGTCCGGGCGATGCGCATACTCCACCGCGCGAATACGGTCGCGCAGCGTCTCGATCTCGGCGGATCGGCGGTCCTGCATCTGACGGCCTCCTGGTCCGAGGAATGAATGTTCTTCTTATGTTCTCAATCCGGATGGGGTCCGGAGTCAATCGATCTTGTGCGACCGTCCCCACCAGACGCTGGTCTCTCGTCCCCGGGTGCGCCTTTCGCGACCGCCCCTGACGTGATCAGATGGCCCCGGTCGCCCCGGCGGCGGCTGTCGAGAAAGGCTGTCGCGGCATGTGCAACGAATACCAGCTCATCCTGCCGTTCGACGATGTGATCGAGGTCTTCAACCGCACAGGCGACCGGCTGGTGTTCCCGGGCGGAATGCCGAACTTCGGTCCCATGGCGTCGATCCGGATCGGCGACCGCGCCCCGATCATCACCCTTGGCCCGGACGGTCCGCAGATGGTGGTGACCCCCTGGGCCTGGAAGGCGCCGCAGGGCCGACCGGTCTTCAACTTCCGATCCGACGGTCGATCCTTCGCCGGCGCGGTCCGCTGTCTGATCCCGGCTGACGGCTTCTTCGAGTTCACCGACCCGGAGCCCGGCCAGAAGCGCAAGACCAAATGGCGGTTCACCTTCGCTGGCGATCCGGTGTTCTGGATCGCAGGGCTTGTCCGGGACGGAGCCTTCGCCATGCTCACCACGGAGCCGGGCCCCGACATCGCCCCCTATCACGATCGGCAGATCGTCCTGTTGAGACCCGACGCCGGCCTCGACTGGCTGGAGTTGCGCAAGCCCGAAGGCGAACTGCTACGCGCCTCGCCGGCCGGAACCCTGGAAGTGGAGAAGGTCTTTCCGGAAGCCGCCTGAGGCCTGGGCTGGATCAGGCCGAGCAGGCGGTGGTTCCGCCCTCGCCAAGCTTGCGCTCGACCAGCTGCAGAGTCTGATACTCCGCCACCGGGATGGGCCTGCCTTCATCGTCCACGATCAGGAAGTCCCGCGTCGAGGGAGCGCCCGTCGCGATCAGCCAGTCCCGGAAGAGGCTGGCCGTGGCAGCGCTTTCGAATCCGGGCGTTACCGGCTGCGATCCGGGGCGCCGGGCCTGAAGCGAAACGGCCACATGGCCTGCGGTCCTCAGCGACCACAGCGCGCCAAGGTCAGCGCCGCTCAGCGACACGGTCTCAGAGGTCGCGCCTGTCATCCGCACCACGGTGTCGTCGCCTTCCGAGACGGATCGCGCGGCGGTCGGTTGAGTGACGTGCCGCACCCGGTAGCTGACGCCCATCCGCACACAGAAGGGCTGAGGTCTCGCTGCCACCGTGATCTGGACGGGCCGCAGGGTGACCCGGGCGGGATCGGCCCAGACGCCGCGCGCCTCGATCAGTTCGGAGGTCCGCCAGGCCATCTCGGTCCGGGACAAAGCGGCCGGCAGGTTCAGGGTCGCATCGACGACGATGTTGCCGACGAGGTTCTGGTTCGGGGCGCTGCCCTGGGAGAAGACCAGGGCGCCGTCGTCGACCGACACATTCGACGCCACGACCCGGGTGGTCAGAGTCTCCGCCGTCTCCCGCGAGCGCGTGTATTCGGGGCTGATCGACAGGCTGTCGAGCGACCCGCCGACATCGACGCCGGCCTCCGCGCCGAGGGTGAAACTCGCCGTATCCGTTTGACTGCCGAGGTTCACCGTATTGTAGACGGTCGCCTGCTGCTCCCAGCTGATGAACCGTTCGCCATTGGTGGGCTCCAGGGTGATGACGAGGTCCTCGACCCGATCGGCGATATTGGCCGGATCGCGCGACCATTCCGGGACCATTTCGACGGTCATCACGAACCGCACCTTGCGGCGGAGCGGATCACTGCGTCGCTCGTAGGCGCGCGGGGTCTGCTGGCGGGCCATCTCGGTGATGATCTCGTCCGTGCTCCAACCCTCGGCCAGCATGGCGGCGGTCAGGGCCGCCTGGGCTTCGGGCGCCAGATCCAGACCCCGGACCGTGCGGGTCTCCGACGGCGGCGTCGTCGCAAACAGCCGAACCTGCACGAGCGGGGACTGGGCCTCGGCCGTGGTGATGGCCTCGTGGCGCTTCAGCGCGGTGGAGCAACCGCCGAGGGCGAGGGCGGCGACGGCGGCCGACAGAAGAAGAGCGCGGCTCATCAGCTCATCAACACATAGGCGGCGCCGGGAAACTCGGCGCCATCGCGCCGGACGGTGACGCTCTGCAACCGCTTGGCCACGTAGCGGCGCTTGGCCACGTTCTTGTTCAGCCCGTTCCAGTTCTCGGCGGCGACCAGCAGGGCCGGCAGGTCCGGCTTCTCGATGGCGATGAGATACTCGTCCTGGCTGGGACGATTGAAGTCGTCGATCAGGATCACAAAACGCAGCGCCGCCATGCCGTCCCCCCGGAGGTCTGAAGGGCACTCTAGCACCACTGCGGGTTGAGTATCAATGTTCGCTCACAAGGTTGGCGGGCGCGTCTCTTGGAATGCTCAGCGCCCGATTCCACGTCCCAGTTGGGCGCTCACGACCTGGGCGAATCCACGTTCCCCGATCGCCACCGAGAGGGTCTTGCCGATCGCCGGCGGCGCCGCGCCGACGCCGAGACGAGCGTAGTGTTCGGCTCCATCCGCACTGCGCAGAACCAGATAGGGCGAGCCGCCGAGTTCGTCATGGAAGCCTGCCTGAACGACCTTCCCGCGCACCGATCCCTGGGTCAGTTGATCGACCGCGACGGCGCCCTGCATCCGACGCTGGTTCAGCGTACGGATCACGTCCTTCGAGAGCTGTAGGCGGCGAAGACGAGGTTCGAGATCCGGGGCCAGTTGAAAGCGTCGGCCGGTCCGAGTGGCGAGACCGAGCCTTTCGAGATGTCGCAGGCGTCCCCGTGTGAGGGCGGTCCAGGCATCGGTCCCGCCGAGGCCGTCATCGACCTGACCCGAGGCGTCGGCGGCGGCCATCAGACGTCGGTCGAAGGCGGTGAAACGGTCCGCCTCGGTCTCGCGCCAGACGCGACGTTCAGCGTCCTGTCGGCTGAGGTCGCCGAGCCGTTCCTGGGCGACCTCCTGGGCTCGCGCGCGAAAGCCGTAGCCGATGTAGTCGCGCGGGATCACCAGGTCCCTGCCGTCACTTCGGCGTCCTCGTACCAGGACGTGAGCATGCGGCTGGTCGGTGTCGTAGTGACAGACCGCCATCCAGGTCAGTCCCGGTTCCCCGAGGTCGTCGGCGACCCGGGCCATCACCTCCCGGGTAAATCCCCGCAGATCCGCGATGCGATCGCCGTGCTCCGGGGAGATGATGAAGCGAAAGTGGTGACGGTCCTTGGCCCAGCCCTCGCTGGCCCCGGCGGCGTCGATCGCATCACGGCTCCCGTTGAAGACGTCGGGCCGGGACTGCTCCTCGCCGGCACCGAGCCGTGACAGATAAGCGATGTGAGCGGCCAGGGCCGCGCCGCGCGCGAAACCCTTGCCGCTGTGGCGCGAGACCAGCGCCTTGACGACCACCCTCTGTCGAACGTCGAGGCGGAAGGGGCGACCGGATCGGTTCTGGGCGGCGCGCAGACATCCGGCCCGGTCTCCGTAGGCGAACAGACGCGAGGCGGCCAAGCGCTGGAACAGGGCGACGCGGACGCTGGTCTGGTCGGATTTCAGCCGGCTTGGAAGTCGGACGCGGAGGCTTGAGACGTCCCCTGGCTCAGCCTGCGACAAGCGGATGTCGATGGCGGTTCGGACCTGCATGGGCGTCGCTCCGGCTCACTCGGGGCCGAATCCGCAGGCAACTCAATGCAAGTCGTCAGAGGGCGTCGGCGATCCCCCAAGTATCTGCCGGGGCTCGGAAAAGCAGAAGGCAAAACCCCCTCTTTTATCTTGCCCTAAGCCCCCATTCTGACGATTCCGGCCCAAGCGTTTCACCAGTGAACACGACCGATCAATCATCGACAAGACGATCGTCAAACGACCTCTCCCGGTGGGGGACGATGGGATCAGCCAGTCGGACGACAAGAAAAAACCCGCCCGGCCGGAGCCGAGCGGGTCGCGTGTCGAACCAGAGTTCGTCAGGCCGCGCGCGCCTTGATGGGCACGTGTCGCATGCCGTTCTCCAGGGCCTTCTGGCCGAGGTTGAGGGCGGGACCGAACGGGCGCTGATCCGCCCGCGATCGATCCACCGAATGCACCAGGGTCAGGCAGACCTCGGGCTCCAGGGCGATGAGTTCGTCGTTCGCCCGGAAGGGAGCGGCCTTGCCGTGCGCGTCGAAGTCCGCCCGTGCGAGGATCAGTTTCACACCCTTCTGTTGAGCCCATTTGATCGCCAGCTTCTCGGAGCCCTTCGCCCCGGTGGTCGCCAGAGCCATGTCCGGCCACTCCTGCCGAGCCCAGTTCAAGGCGTCGAAAATGCGACCCGCGTCCTCTGAGGTGTCGGCCCCCGGTGCGCCGCGGAAGGCGACCACCGGCCCGCCCGGATCGGCCTCGCCCGCCCGGCGGTTGCGGATCGCCCGGATCGCCTGTTTGGCCTCCAGCTGCGCGGCTGTCAGATGAGTGCCGCGTCGGCTGCCGCGCCACGCCGTCCAGACCTCGCCGGTCGCGATCGTCCAGCTCTCGGACGCCGCGTCCCGGATCAGTTCGCAAGCCTGGGTGGCGATATCGCCCGCGCGAGCCTTGGCGGTGGCCTCCTGGAGTTCGACGTCGGCCGCCTCCGAGCCGTCGAAGTCGCGGTCCAGGGTGCGCATCGCGTCCCGGGCCCGATCCGCCTCTCGTTCGATGCGACCGGCCGCCGAATGAAAGGCGCCGATCATGGCTTCGCCGAGGAGGGTCTGGAAGTCCTCCAGCGCCGTGTCCGAAATCACATCCAGCAGCTCGGTCATGAGCGCGCGCCCGAGCTGGACGAGGGCCGCTTCGGTCGGGTGAGGCCGCGGATCGTTGAGAGCAGCCGTCTGGTCGTCGAAGGCGGAGTCGGTCTTGGGGGAGGCGGAGAAGGAAGCAGTGAAATAGGTCATTGGAACAGTCCTTGAGACTGCCGTGCGCCCCATGCGCAACGACCCCGGTCTTGGCCAGATCGGGGTCCCCGGCAGTCACCGGAGCGCCGGGTCCTTCACCCGGCGCGAAGGGGAACGGCGCAGCCGTTGACTTCCGGGGTGATCTGACAAGGTCGGAGGGCGTTGTGTGGGGGCAAGTCGCCGTCGCCCTTCGCGACGGCGACACCGTTCGGCGCCGCTGCGCCGAGACCGTAGAAGACGCCGCGCGCTCGCCTTCCTGCACGGCGGAACGCCGAGCTCGCAGGGGCCTGAAATCCATCATTGCGCCGAAGCGCGATCGGATCGACCCTGTGGGCCACAACAGACGACGCCCGCATGCGCCGCAGGCTTTCGGAGAGAGACATGAAGTCCGAAGACACGATCCACCCGTTTCTCACGACCTTCGCCACGCCGCGCACGGGGTCGGATGAAACTGTCGGCCGGTACTGCGACCAGCAGCACGTCTGGGTGGTCGACGGCGAGGAGGGACCACTGCCTCTGATCCTGGCCAACCAGGCGGTGGGGCGGACCTCCACCTCCACCAAGGTGGGCGTGGAGGGCGACGACACCGATGTGAGCAGCGGCCTGGACTATGGCACCGAGACCTATGTGAAGGCCGAGGACGACGATCTCGATCGGGCGGCGTTGCAGGCCAGTCTCGGCACCTCGACGCGGGTGCTCGGCGAGGCCGACGATGTCGACCGCACGGCGGCTGCGCTGCTGGCGGTCACGACCAAGACCGACGCCAACACCGAACGGGATGATACGGCCGTCGGCCTCGAGATCTTCGAACCTTCGATCGGGGGGCGCATCCCGCCGCTGCCCATTCAGTGATCCTGCTCGTCACCAATGCGCAGGACCTGACGACAGATTTCATCGTCCTCGAACTCCAGAGGCGAGGCGTCGCCTACGCGCGGCTCAATACCGAGAGGCTGCCGCAGGCCCAGGTGCGCCTCGGCTTCGAAGCGGCGGACGACTGGTCGATCGACTTCCCCGGTCTCAAGCTGTCGGGCGACGCGGTGCGAGCGGCCTACTTCCGCCGTCCGGGCCTCCCGGCGATCGACACCGCGGTGCGCGACGAGGGCGAGCGCGCCTATTGCGCGAGCGAGTGGGGCGGTCTTCTGAAGACCCTGTACGGGCGACTTGAACCGCGCTGGCTCAGTGCGCCCTCCGCGATCATGGTGGCGGAAGACAAGCCGCGCCAGTTGCTGGCGGCGCGCGCGGCCGGGTTCCGGATTCCGGAGACGCTCGTGACCAACGCCTTCGGGTACGCGTGCCGATTTCTCGACGGGGCGCCGGCGATCGCCAAGCCTCTGCGAGAGGCGCGGATCGACGGCGGCCGGGAGGCGGTCATCTTCACCAGTCGCGTCGAGCAACTCTCCGAGCGGGATGAACGCGCCATGCAAGCCGCGCCGATCATCCTCCAACGCGAAGTGCTCAAACGCGCGGATATCCGGGTCACGGTGGTCGGCGACCGGGTCTTCGCCGCAGCGATCGGCTCTCAGGCCCGCGAGGAAACCGAGGTGGACTGGCGCCGGGGCGGCGTCGCGGATCTGGCGCATGAGGTCGTCGATCTGCCGGACACGGTGGCGGCGCGCTGCGTGGCCCTGGTGCGGGCCTTGAACCTCGGTTTCGGCGCGATCGATCTGGTCTGGGATCGCGATGGCGAGTTCTGGTTCCTGGAGGTCAATCCGAACGGCCAGTGGGCCTGGATCGAAAACCGCACCGGCCTTCCGATCGCCGCGGCTCTGGTCGACGCCCTTGAGGAGATCGCCGCACGATGAGGATCGTCGATTTGTTCTGGCCGATGCTCGAGCCGCCGACCGACGATGAGCAGCGGAAGGCGGCCGAGGGCCGCAAGCACGATCTGGACGTGATCCAGACGGCCGCCGTGTCGAAGGACCTCGATGTCCTGATCGAGGAGGCGCGTCGGCTCTCGGATCTGGAAAACGAACGCCGCAAGACGGCGGAGACCAAGGCGGCGATCTACCTGACCTTCGTCGGCGTGCTGGCGCCGATTCTGGCGACCATCGCACCGGACGCGCTCTCGCCGGACAAGGGTTGGCCGCGCCTGGCAATCACCCTCGCCCTGTTCCTCGCCGCCGGGGCGTATCTGCTCTGGTGCGGCGTTTGGGCGCTCCGGGCCATCGAGGTTCAGACCTCCTCCCATCCTGACGCCGCTGAGCTGGCGACCATGTGGACCGGGGCCGATCGCAAGGTGGCCCTCGCGCGCGAACTTCTGAAATGCGTCCGCCTCAATCGTCCGGGCGTCAACAGGAAGGTCACCGCGATCAAGATGGCCCACATGTTCGCCATGCGCGCCTTCGCCATGTTCGTCCTGGGGCTCCTCGTCCGGTCGGGATGGACCCCGGTGTCCCAGCTGCTCGCGGCCATCGGCCGCGTCCTCGCCTGATCACAGACAAAAGGCCCGGAGCCGAGAGCTCCGGGCCTGGATCCGCGCGAAGCGGGTCTCAGAAGGGAATGTCGTCGTTCAGGTCGTAGCCGCCGCCCGCCTCGGCGTCCCGCTCGGACACGCCGGCCGCGGCCCGATCCGACCGTTCCGCCTCGCGACGGTTCTTCAGCCGGATGTCGCTGACGACGAGACGGAGGTCGTAGTGTTCGACGCCGTCCTTCCCGGTCCAGGTGTCGTTTTCGACATGGCCCTGGATGACCACCCGACTGCCCTTGCGAGCGTAGGGCTGGATGTAGTTCTCGGTCGTCGCCTCGTTGAAGCAGACGCAGTTGAAGCCGGTGGTGCGTTCGCCCGGCTCGCCGCTGGCGCGGCGGAAGCGGGTGGTCTCCAGAACGCGGAAGCTCGCGCGCTTCTTGCCGGAGCCCTGGGCGGACAGGATGGACGGGTCGGCGGCCAGATAGCCTTCGAGGGTGAGGGTTTGCATGGTCAGTCTCCTGGAAATGAAAGGGGGGGTGGATCAGGCGGCGGCGCGGGTGTCGGCGGCGTGCGCCTCCCGGTCCTCGGCCCAGTCCAGGACGGTCAGCCGGTTGACGACCAGTTCCTTGGCGGTGCGTTCCTGGCCGTCCCGGGTCGCGTAGGACGTATCGATGAAGGCGCCGACGACGACGGCTTCGCAGCCCTGGGCGAGGCCTCGGGCGATGACCTTCTCGTTCAGCCCTTTCGACCAGCTGACGCAGTTGACGCCGACCAGCCTGGGCTTGCCGGCGCCATCGACGCCGCGTTGCTCGAGCAGACGGAACACCGCCTTGCCGAAGTCGTCGCTGATCTGGGGATCGGCCGCGAGGCGGCCGGTGAACACCATGGTCTGCATCTCAGTCTCCTTTTCGAGGCGAAGCCGACGGGGAGCCGATCTCCCCAATCCCGCTTCACCCGAGACCTCCCCTTCCTTCCCTCCTTTCCGGCCGGGCCTTCGCCCGGCGGGCGGCGGCCTCACGCTCGATGGGCCGAGATCTGTTTCCGGATGGTCCAGCCGCTCACGCTGCGGCGCCGTCCAGGACCGACTGAACCGGGTGTCGGCGGAGCACCGCCTCCACGACATCCGGTCGATCCACGGGGAGGAAGAGACGCGGTGTGTAGGCGATGATCTCCACGAACCCGCCGCAGGCGACCAGGGCGTCGCGATCCGTGCGACCGCCCACGACCTCCAGCCTCCATCGATCCATGACCCGCGCGCGCCGCAGCCAAAGCCCGCCGGCGAGTGCGAGCTGGACGTTGCGATCGAGGATGCAGGCGGCCGTGCGGGCTCCGTCCCCCCACGCGTCCCCCGCGTCCCCGAGACCCAGAGCGGTCTTGAGAGACGCGGCCTGAACCTCGTCCAGAACCCGCCCCAGCCATCGCCGTCCGTCCGGTGCGCGGACCCGGCGAACCGAACACCCCTTGGCGGGCAGGCGACCCCAGATCGGCAGGAGGAGCCCGGTCGCCAGCGTCATTCGGCGCGTGCGCCATGAGTCGGTGGCGGCGACCTCCTCGTCCCAGAGCGTCAACCAGGTCGATGCCTCCGCATCGGCCCACGCCGACTCCGCGAATGCCGTCTGCGGCACGACCTGATGCTGGTCCGGGCGATGCAGGCGGACGGCGGCGACGAGGCGATCATCATCGGTCGTCGTGGTCAGGCCCAGCTCGGCGACGGCGGCACGCCCGGACCGGCCGTTGACCACGAGCCGGTGTTCGACGCCGGAGCAGGACTGGCGGACCGCGTCCGAGGTCGTGATCTCCCGCCGAACCTTCAGGTCGAAGGTGACCAGAGCCGTTTCCGCCCCGGTCGATACATCGGTCCGGATCGTCTCGGTCTGGACCACCTCGAGCTCCTGGGCCTCGATGTCTTCGAGCCCGCGGTCGAGGTCGCCCGAGGCGGCGGCGCGCTCCAGGATTCCGCCGAGGATCTGGTCGAAGTCTGCGAACAGGGCGTTCTGGTCCGCGATCCGAAGCGCGAGCAATCGGTTCAGGAAGGTGTGGATCGGCGGCAGGTCGTCTGACGGCTTCAGCGCGCCGTCACTGTCCCGAAGCTTCAGGCCCGTGCGGGTCTCGAAGGTCTCCACATCCATCGCCGACAGCTCGCCGAAACCCAGTGCTCCGTAGAAGACCAGCAGCGCGCGACGCGCCCATGGGCTCTCGAGATTGTCTTCCGCCCTGAACAGACCCGCGCCGGCGGTGCGGCGTTCTCCTCGGGTCAGGGCGCCGAGAGAGTCCAGTCGTCGCGCGATCGTGGAGGTGAAGCGTTTCTCCCCGTGGATGTTGGTGATCACGGGACGGAAGAGCGGGGCCGACGCCTGATGTGTCCGGTGGCTCCTTCCAAGGCCCTGGATCGCGGCGTCAGCCCGCCATCCCGGCTCGACCAGATAATGGACGCGGCGCTGCTGGTTCGGCGCGGAGAGGTCGGCGTGATAGCTGCGGCCTGTGCCGCCCGCGTCGGAAAAGACGAGGACGCGCTTGCGGCCCGACATGAAGGCGTCGGTTTCGGACCGGGCCGCGGCCGCCCCGCGCCGCTCGACCAATCGCCGCCCATCGCGCGCCACGACCCGGCGCGTGCGTCCGGTGATCTCGGCGACGGCGTCCGTCCCGAAGGCGGCGAGTATCGCGTCAAGAACACCAGGGACCGCCGGAAGGCTGGCCATGCGGCCGATCAGAAACGCGCGGCGTTGCAGCGCGTCCTGGCTGACAGCAGGGCGTCCGTCGACCATCACGGGGACCATGGTCATGCCCCCGTCATCGTCCTCGATCGCCTCCATCAAGTGGATCGGGAAGGCCTCGCGCAGATAGTCGAGGACGTATTCGCGCGGGGTCAGGTCGATGGAGAGGTTGTTCCACTCTTCCGGCGGGATCGAGGCGAGACGCCGCTCCATCACGGCCTCGTTCGTCGAGACGATCTGAACCACGGCGGATCGGCCTTCGGCCAGATCCTGGCGGATAGCCGCCGTCAGGGTCGGCGCCTTGAGCCCCGCCAGCAGGTGACCGAAGAAGCGCAGCTTGGCGCCCTCGAACGCGGAGTGGATCGCCGACGCGGCCATGCCGCTATGCGGCTTGCCCTCTGGATCGGAGAGCCCCGTCGCCTTCAGCGCCTCCCCGAGGTTGGCGTGGATCATCTGGAAGGCGTCGGCCCAGGCGTCCCAGATGGCGATGTCGTCCTCGGTAAGGTCGTGGGCGAGCGGTTCGTACTCCACGCCCTCGAACGACAGGCTTCGCGCCGCGTACAGGCCCAGCGCCTTGAGCTCGCGGGCCACCAGCTCCATGGCGGCCACCCCGCCCTTGTCCATGGCCTCGAGGAAGTCCTCCCGCGTCACGAAGGGGGCGTCGGGCCCGCCCCAGAGCCCCAGTCGGGCCGCATAGGCGAGGTTTTCCGCGGTGGTCGCACCTGTTGCGGACACATAGAGGATGCGGGCGTTGGGTAGCCGGTTCTGCAGCGCCAGACCGGCCATCCCCTGGAGGGAGGCCTTCCTTGTCCCCCGCGCGCCCTTTCCGCCACCGGCCGCATTGGCCATCGCATGGGCTTCGTCAAAGGCGATCACCCCGTCAAAGTCCTCACCGAGCCAAGCGACGATCTGGTCGAGGCGAGACATCTTCTCGCCGCGCGCCGGCTGGCGCAGGGTGGCGTAGGTCGTGAACAGGACGCCCCGGTCGAGCCGGACGTCCTCGCCGAGTTTCCAACGGTTGAGCGGCACGATGTCGTGCGCGCCGCCACCGATAGCGCCCCAGTCGCGCCTGGCATCGTCCAGCAGGGCGTCATTGCGAGACAGCCAGACGGCGCGCGTCCGTCCTTGAGCCATGTTGTCGGCGATGATCGCCGCGATCTGCCGTCCCTTGCCGCACCCCGTGCCGTCGCCGAGGAAGAAGCCGCGCCGAAGCTGGAAGGCCTGGTCGACGTCTTCACGCGCCAGAACGAGCTGATGGCCGGCGTCTCCACGGCTCCACCATGCGGGCAGGTAGCCGGCGTGGGCTTCTCCGGCGTAGATCACGGTCTCCGTCTGGGCGTCGGAGATCCGGCCCTCGTCGCGGAGGGCCGGCGGGAGGGTCGGCCGATAGGTGGGCGCCGGCGGCGACACCGAGGCCATGGGGCCGGATTCGACGAGAGGCGACGGGTGAGGCCGGGCGTCGGGGAGCGCGATGCGGGCGAGGCGGTGCGCCTGATAGAGGCCCACGTCACGCCCCTCGCCGCACCACGGGCGGGTCTCGTACGAAACAGTCGCCGCGCCGTCGAGAAAGGACAAACGTCCGGAGGGCAGAGCGCGCGCGCGATCCGCTGGCCGCAGCAGCGCCGCGGGGGCCGTCCGTATGCGCTGGCGCGGTCGGGCTCCCGTACGCGCCGGAAGCGCGGCGGCGACGACAGCGGCGTCCGAAAGGGTGTCGGCGGAGGTGATCGACGCGATCGCGCCGGCCTCGCCCCGATCCATGACCACGAGACCAGTCTCGACGCTCGTTCCATGTCGGGCGAAGGCGCGCGGCGGAAACCCGATCCGGGCGAGAACAGGCCCACGCCTGGCCAGTCGCGCCATCAGTCCAGCATCGGTCAGGGCTGAGACGGGGACGACCGCGACGAGGCGTCCATGGGTCGCGAGACACCCGAGCGCGGCGATCAGGTGCGCCTCGAGGGCCGAGAAAGGCGGATTGCACACGGCGACATCGATGCGCCCGGCGTCGGGGTGCAGGTCGTGCAAATGGCGGGCGTCGTGGCGCGACGGCGGGGACGCGGGGAACAGGCTGGCCAGGAGATCCGCCCGGCCTTCGCCGCGTTCGTTCAGGACGAGGGTCCCGCCGCAGGCCTCGGCGACGACCGCCATCAGGCCGGTGCCGGCGGAGGGTTCGAGCACGCGATCTCCGTGGCGGACCTGGGCGGCGAGGAGCGCCACCCCGGCGAGCTCGGCCGGCGTGGAGAACTGATCGAGCGCGACCTGCTCCTCGCTTCGACGACTGTGGGTGAGCCCGAGCGCTCCGATCCCGGCCAACAGGGTCACGATCTCCGCCGGGGCGTCTTCCAGCCGCGCCACCTGAGAGCCCAGCCGGCGGATCTGAAGCACCGTCGCCGCCTCGATCGCGTCATAGGCGTCGCGCCAGGACCAGGCACCCTCGGCGTCGGTGGCGCCGAAGGCGGTGGTGAGGATCGTCGAGACGAGGCGTCGATCCAACGGGCGAGAGCGGGCGAGCTGGGCCGCCAGGGCCCGCGCCGCCGCGAAGGTGTTGGCTGACCGGGCGGCGGAGGTCGTCGGCTGCGGAAACAGCGACAGCGTGGGTGAACTGATCAGGGACATGGCAGGCTCCGTTCGAGCCTCGGAGCGGAGGGCGCCTCCCTCGCGGTCCTCCGGACTCGCGAAGCGCCGCCCTTCCTCTTCCTCCTCGTCGCCGCGACAACGCCCGCCCCGCGGGTGCGGGGCGGGCGTCTCGATCCGGCGGCTCAGGCGGCGGGTTGAAGAGCCGCGTGACCGGCGTCGGTGACGATGAAGGCCCCGACGCCGTCATCGTCCGGCGCGTCCCCTTCATCGGGAGCGCCTGCATCGTCGTCCTCGACCGCGCCGTCGACGGGCGGCGTTGTCCAGGAGAGGACGGACGGCGCCCAGCTCCGCTCGGCGGCGCGCTCCGCCACCCAGTCGATCAGCTCCGTCTTCTTCAGGCCGGCCGCACGGGCGTCGTCCTCGCCCATCTCTTCCAGCATCCCCAGGAGGAGGGGCTTGGAGTGTGGCTTCAGGAAGTCCGCATCGGGCGTCCAGTGCAGAGTGATGCGGGCGTCGCAGAGTTCGGCCAGCTCCGCCGCCTCCGCCCGGGCGGCGCGCCGGATCAACGTGGTGCGTTCCTCGCGCAAGTCGAGAGCCAGCGCGGTCAGCTCCGCCAGGAGGCTCATCTTCTCGCCATGGGGCAGGCCATGCACCCAGGCGATGACGGTGAGCCCCGACGCCTCCCAGGCGGCCCTTCGATCATCAAGGCGCTGCCGCACCTCGCCGTCGAGCGCGTCGATCACCCGCCCGCCGACGGGATTGAAGGCGGAAGCGCTCAGGGCGAGCGCGCTTTCGGCCCGAACGCCGAATGTGCGGATCGCCACCTGTCCGAACAGACGGGCGATGAGGGCTGTCAGGGCCACCCCGGGGTCGTCCGCGAGGCTGCGGATCAGGCCGCGCGTGGCCACATCGGTGCGCACCGCATGCAGCACGTGGTTGACGCCGTCCGTGTCGGGCTCGGGCGCCTCCGCTTCGGGCGGTCGATACGCGGGTGCTGGCGGCGGCGTGGGCTCCTCCCTTTCGTCTTCGTCCGTCTGCGGGTCGGGTTCGACCGGCGTGAAGCACTGGACGTCGAGGCCATGCTGCCGGGACGGGCGGAAGATCAGCGTCGTCGCGACCCGCCCGCTCCAGCCGGCCTGATCCATGGCGATCCTCGACCGGACCAGCGCGATCAGCGCGTCGTCGGCGTCGGCGGCTCGTTCGGGGTTCGTCAGGATCGCGGCGGCCTCGTCCCCGGCGGCCTGGAAGCGCTCTCGCGCCTCGCGATAGACCGCCATCGCGGCGCTCGGCAGCATGCCGCCGTAGACGTAGCCGATCGTTTCCAGATCCTCGGGAAGCTCCGGATCCTCGCCCGCAGTCACATGAACGGGCAGGCCCTCATCCTCGAAGACGTTGGCGATCTCCCGCGCCCGCCGGGACCAGACGTCCGTCAGGATCGAGGGATCGAGAAGCACCGGCGCGCGCTCGCCGAACAGGTCGGTCTCCGTGCGGCCGCCGGCCGCGTTGTAACGGTCGGCGTCGGCCAAAAGACAGCGGGGATCGTTGGCGTTGACCGCTCCTGCATCGAGCTTCTCGGTCACTCGCCAGTCCTGGAAGCCGTGGCCGTCCAGCGTCATCTGGGCCAGCTCCGCCTGCTCGTCCGGGTCGTTCAGGCGGACGAGCAGTTTGGCCTGACGGAGATTGAGCCGACCGGCCTTCAAGGCTTCCAGTGCCACCGGCGGCAGCCCGGACAGCGCCGCGAGCCGCTTGATGTCGATCTCGGCATAGCCCATCGCCCTGGCGATCGCAGTCACGCCGAGGCGGGACTTCAACATCCGGCCGATCGCGGCGATGACGTCGGCGATATGAACCGGGACCGCTGTGTTGGTCAGCAGGACAGCCGCCGCCTGGCGAGCCGGATCGGTCTCCACGAACATGTCGATCGGATGATCGTCGGCGATGCGGCCCTGGTCCAGCAAAAGCCGGAAGGCGAGGAGCCGACGGCGTCCGTCCAGCGCCATGTGGCCCCGCTCCTTCTTGCGGCCCGGTCTTGTGGTGAGGGGCTGAAGTTGGCCTGCGGCGAGCAGGGTTTCGGCCAGCAGGGGGATGTCCTCATCCGGCGGTTCGCCGAAGCGAAGGTTCTCGGGGGCGATATCGACGTCCCGTAGCGGGGTCTGGATCGGGACGCGCGAGCTGGTCGTCGGGTCGGCCTGAACGGTCGAGGCCGGGGATGCGGATCGGGTCATTGTGGATCTCCCGCCGGGGTCGGGGCTCATCCCCGCGCCTCCGGCGTCCTGCCGAACCCTTCCTTTCCCTCTCCCTCGCTGTGGCGGACCGCCTCGTTCCAATCGCCCCACGGGGCCGGCGGCAAGGCGATTTCGCATCGGACTCCCGCCGCGCGGGTGCGATCCTGGAGCCGTCGCGCTGCGGTTTCGCCGGCCCGTCCGCGATCCGCCGCGATGAGGAGATCTCCCACGCCGGGCGGGACCCGCCACCCGGCGAGGTTGCCGGCCGAGAGCAGAGCCCATCCCGGACGACCGAGGCGCGCCATGGCCGAGAGCGTCGTGATGACCCCCTCGGCGACCAGCATTTCCGGGGCTGCCGGCGTGAGCCGGACCGCCGACCCGGCGGGCACAAGGCCGACCGTCTTTCGCGGAAGCATCAGGCTGTCGGCCCGCCGGCCGTTGGATTCGAGATAGGTCAGTTCGACGGCGGTGAGCACGCCGTCCGGGTCGCGGATCGCCGCCATCATGGCGGGTCGAGACGCCCCCCGACCGCGATACACCGAGACCGGCGCTCTCGGGTGTTCGAGCAGATCCATGAGATGGGGCGACCAGACCACGGAGCGAAGCGCCAGGTGTCGGGAGAGCAGCCCGACGGCGCCGGTGCTCGCGCCTCGGGCCCACAGGTCGATCGCCGCACGACGCCGCGTATGATCGTCCGGCCGCGGCATGGCGACGAAGGAGACGCCGTCCTGCTCGCGTGCATCGAGCAGGCCACGCCGTCGAAGATCGTCCCGGACATCCTGCCACCGGGTTTCCCCGAAGCAGTGGATGATCACACGGCCCCGCGTCCACACGAGCGAGACGGATCGGTCAGCGGCGCTGTGTCTAGGCGCCGGGATGTTGGCGCGATGGCCGCCTTGATAGAGGTCGCCGCCGAGCGCCCGGACGATGGCGCGCAGGCTCATGACAGAAGCCCGAGCGTGCGAAAGCTGGCGGTGTGGCCGCGCCCGACGACCAGATGGTCATGGACCTTGATCCCGAACAGCTTCGACGCGTCCACGATCTGACGGGTCACCTCGATGTCGGCCCGAGATGGGGTCGGATCGCCGGATGGGTGATTGTGGACCAGGATAAGGGCGGCGGCCGAGGCCTCCAGGGCGCGCCGAACGACCTCTCGCGGATAGACGGGGGCGTGGTCGATGGTCCCGTCTGCGACAAGTTCGTCCGTCAGGAGCTGGTTCCGGCTGTCCAGGAACAGGACGCGGAACTGCTCGCGCGGGGCCTCGGCCAAGGCGACGCGGGCATAGGCGAGGAGCGCGGTCCAGGACGAGATCACCGGGCGGGCGGAGGCCTCGCTTCGGGCCAGTCGTTCGCTCAGCAGGCGCGAGAGCTTGAGATGCTCCAGGGCGCGCTTCGGCAAGTCGCTGACCCGAGCCAGCTCGGACAGGTCGGCGGCGATGATCGCCGCGAGGCCGCCGTAGCGATCGAACAGACGCCGGATGGGGGTATCGAGGTCGATCTCGTGCGCCGCAGGCCCCAGCAGACGTTTCAGCAGCGCGCGATCGTCCAGACTAGCGAACGATCGATCGCCGAATACGCCGACGATGACGGACGATGTGTCTTGGACTTTCCGGGCTTCAGGGCTCATGGCGGTTCTCCAGCAGCGCTCCCGAACGGAGCGCCAACCGCCAACCCTTCCTTTCCACTTCGAGCCGGGGCTGGGCTGTGGTCGGGATCGGCCCTTGGCGAGGCGGCGCACGCTCGTCAGACTGCCGCCATGATCAGGATCCTGTTCTTCGCTCTCACGCTCTGGGGGCTCGCGTCGGCCGCACGCGCCGACCCGTGTGAGGGGCGTCTGCCGTCCCGGGCGGGCGACCGCTTCGCCGGGTCGGTCCGCTATGTCGGCGATGGCGACAGCCTGTGTGTCGGTCGAACCTCGAATCCCGCAGAGTGGATCGAGGTGCGGTTGGCCGACTTCAACGCGCCCGAGCTCAACGAACGGGGTGGACGAGACGCGCGCGATCGCCTGGTTCGGCTGGTGAACGGTCGCAACCTGGACTGCGTCGCGGAACGCGGCCGCAGCGGACGGGTCATCGTGTTCGATCGCGTGATCGCGCGGTGCCGTCTGAATGGCCGCCAGATCGGCGATCTCCTGCGCGCCTCAGGCGGGCGAGAAGGGGGCCGTTGATACGCGCGCGCGACAAGCCGGGCCCTTGCTTTCCCGGTGAAGGTCGCCGAGGGGATCGCGGATGGCAAAGTATGACCCGCTCGGCGCCTACCTCCGCCGCCAGCGCACGGACCGCATAGAGCTCACGTTCCGCGAGATCGAGAACCTGATCGGCTACCTTCTGCCCAAGGCGGCTCTCTCGGACGCGTGGTGGTCGCCGACGGAGGGCACGACGCCGAAAGGCGTGCAACACGCAGCCTGGACGGCCGCCGGCTACAGCGCGTCGAAGATCGCGCCCGAGCGCGTTGTCTTCAGTCGCTAGTGCGGGTTGTCGGGTCTCCAACCGGCTGCGGCCTCGGGATGGTGAAAATATAGTCTCTGTCTACTCGCCTCGCAGACGGCCCCGCCCGTCTAGAGCCGGGAAAATACAGACGCCGCGACGCCCGGCTCCCTGAGAGCCCGGCCAGAAAGTCGCCCAGATCGGCCGCCTCGATGTCTCGAACGCTGTTGTTTCGGTTCGAGCCGCATGCCGACTGCCCGTATCCTGATCCTTGCTCTGACTCTCGCGGCGGCCCTTCAGGCGGCGACCCAGACCTTCGCCTGGATGTTCCGCTTTGACGACGCCCTCGGCCCGGCCCTGAGGCTCGGCGACACGGGTGTCTACTGGCCGTGGAGCATCCTTGATTGGCGCCGTCGGTTCGGCGGCCAGCAGCCCGAGGCCTTCTCGCTTCCCATCTCCGCCTTCCTCCTCGTATCGGCGACCGGGGCCGGCTCGATGCTGTTGTTCGCCAACGGAGCCGTCCGGCGAACGCGCGGCTGGGGTGGGTTGGCCGAAGCGGCGCGCGCCGGCCTGAGGGACGGCGCCGGATGCATCCTCGGACGACTGAACGGCCGGCTGCTGGCGACGACCGATCTTCGGCCCACCCTCGTCACGGGCGGCACGCGCGCGGGCAAGGGGCGAGGCCATGTGGTGCCCACCCTTCTGAGCTGGACCGACAGCGTTCTCGTGCACGACCCGAAAGGAGAGCTCTGGCGGGTCACCGCGGGCTGGAGGGGGCGGCACAGCCACGCCCTGTTCTTCAATCCGAGAGACCCGGCGACGGCGCGGTTCAATCCGTTGGCGGAGATTCGTCCCGGGCCTCAGGAGCTGGCCCAGGTGCAGCGGCTGGTCGCCATTCTCAGCGATCCGGGCGGCGTTCGGGACGACGAGGCGATCTGGGACAAGGCGGCGACCGAGATCCTGGAGGCGGTCATCCTGCATGTGCTCTACACCGCGCCGGACGCGGACAAGACCCTGATCACGGTCAGGGCCATGCTGGCGGATCTCGACACCGCCGCCGACGTCATGGTTCGGACCCTGCATCGGCGCGGTTCGTCGGGAGAGCCGGAGGTCCATCCCTTCATCGCCACCGCCGTCAAAGGCTATGCTGCGATGCACGACCGGTTTCGGACGTCCGTGCAGGGGACGGCGCGCAGCTATCTCAAATGGCTGGCCGGCGAGGACCTCGAGCGCGCCCTGTCGGCGTCGGACTTCGCCCTGTCGGACCTGATGTGCGCGCCCAACCCGATGTCCTTCTACGTCCAGGTCGCGCCGGCCGACGCGGTGGCGCTCCGTCCCGTCGTCCGGCTGCTCTTCTACGCGGCGGCGCAGACGCTGACGGCCCACGAGACCACGGACGCGGGGGGGCGATCGAAGCGTCGCCGGCTGCTGATGCTGATGGACGAGTTTCCGCTGTTGGGGCGCCTGTCCTTCTTCGAAAAGTCGCTGCGCCTGATGAGCGGCTACGGCATCAAGACGATGTTTGTGGCCCAGTCGTTGAACGACATCGTCGAGACCTACGGGCCCCACAACACCATCCTCGACAACTGCCATGTCTACACGGCCTTCAGCGCGCTCGATCCGCTGACCCAGGACAAGGTGTCCAAGCTGACCGGCACCATCCTCGAACCCAAGACCAGTCGAAGCGGTCCGGCCGGTCTGGCGGGCGGGCGCAGCTCCGTCTCCCGCTCCGAGGTCGAACGTCCTCTGCTGGAGCCGGGCGAGGTGCGCGCCCTGCCGGACGACGTCCAGATCACCTTCGCCGCAGGCTACCGACCGCTGCGGACCCGCAAGGTGCAGTACGATCGCCAGCGGCCGTTCCGAAGCCGCGCTGACCAGCCCGTTCCAGACCAGGCGGCTCGCATCGACACCCCGGGTCCGGCCGCGCACCCCTGGGCCGGAATGCGCAGCCTGGGCGAGGATCCCAGCGCAGCGCTCCCGCTGTTCAAAGAGGTCGAGGCCGCCATCCACGACAAGCGCGTCGCCGCCCGTGCGGCGGAAACCTACGAGCGCATCTCGACGGCCTACGCAGCCGAACAGGCCGTGCTGGACGGCCTTCAGGGAGGGTCCGATGGCCGGACGTGACGCCGCCGCGACACGGGTCCAGGTCTATCTGACCGATCCCCGGGTGGTCGCCGCGCTGCAGCGCGAGGCCCGTCAGTCGAACATCCCCCTGAGCCAGGCCGCCGGACGGTCTCTGGCCAAGGGATTGGCGCGCAGCCTCCCCGCGGACCCCGACGATCGGCTCCTGCAGCTGGATCGGGCGCTGCGGGATCATATGCGTTCGACCGCCCGGGATGTGCAGATCATCCAGGAGCTGGTCATCGAGCTGGCGCGCGCCTTCTTCCTCAGGCTGCCCGATGCTGTGACGGACAGGGACCCGGTGACCCTCGCGGCCGTCGATCGACGCATCGAAGCGTTGCTCGACGCCACGGCGGCCAGGCTTATCTCCGGTGTTCGTGCGCAGCGGCAGGATGTGCAGGACGCCTCGGGCGGCGATCCGGGCAGGCCATGACCACCCATCCCATCGTCGCAGAACGAAAGCTGGAAGCGCTGCGCCACGCTCTGGGCCCGCGGATTCTCGAGGCGCTGGTGGATCCCGAGGTCGTCGAGATTCTCGTCAATCCGGACGGGCGGCTGGTGCTTGATCGCATTCGTCACGGGCGCTCCGCCGAGGATCTTCATCTGGCTCCGGAAGCCCGCGAACGCGTGGTCCGGTTGATCGCGGACTATGTCGGCGAACTGGTCACCCGGGAGACGCCGAGGCTGGCCGGCGTGCTGCCCGGCACCGGTGAGCGATTCCAGGGTTTCCTGCCGCCCGTGACGCCCGCGCCCGCCTTCTCGATCCGGAAGCGGCCCGCGGTCATCTGGCGCCTCGACGACTACGTCCGCGACGGGGTCATGACCGAGGCCGAAGCCGCGCGTCTGCGTGCAGCGGTCTCCGAGCGGAGAAACCTGCTGATCTCAGGCGGCACGGGCTCGGGCAAGACAACCCTGGCCAACGCCCTGCTGGCCGAGCCGACGTTCGCGAATGACCGGGTCTTCCTCATCGAGGACACCCCGGAACTCCAGTGTTCCGCCTGGGACCTCGTCCCGACCCTCACGCGCCGCTACCCGGTTGTGATCGGGGTTGTCGATCTGGTGCGGGATGCGCTTCGAATGCGGCCGGACCGCATCGTCGTGGGCGAGATGCGCGAGGGCTCCGCCGCGCTCGAAACCCTGAAGGCCTGGAACACAGGCCATCCGGGCGGGCTGTCGACCATTCATGCGAACTCCGCCCAAGAGGCGCTCGTCCGGATCGAGGACCTGATCGCCGAAGTGACCACGACGCCGCCGCGACGGATGATCGCCCAGGCGATCGATGTCGTTGTGCATATCCGGCGGACCGGGGAGGGGCGCCGTATCGAGGCCATCCTCGACATCGACGGTCCCGGCCCGCTTCCGCCCGACTGACGCCTCGTCCGCGGCGCTGGATTTTGCACCGGATGCGACCGATCCTGACGGAGATCGCGCGCAGAATCAGGTCGCGGCAGTCGGGAGGATGGCTTGAAGCCGGGGTGGCCCACCCACACGATCACGTTCGAGGCGCCGGACATCGAGGCGATGTCCGACGAAGACCTGCGTCGGGCGTTCCCCTATCGCGACGGCCGGTGGAGCGCGCTGATCAGCGAGGCGCTGACCATACCGGGGGTCGAGGTCGTGGATCTCAATGGACCGTGGGCTGACACCCCGCAGTTCTGGGCCTGTCCGTGCTGCCATCGGGGCAAGAAGGCGCTTCTTCGGGTGTCGAAGACCGGCGTGCTCATGGCCCATCTTCACCGTCACCACGATCATCTGCACGAGTACATCGCGCACCGCCTCCAGGAACGGTTCGGGATGGAGTGGACGAAGGGCATCCCGGAGGGGACCTACCATCTGGAGCACATGGGCTCGCAGATGATCGAACGGTTCGCCCCGACGATCCTGTGCCAGGACTGCAACGGCGCTGACGCGAAGGCGAAACGCGACCTGCCTCAGATCGATCGGTACTTCAGCTTCCGGCCCGATGAGATCCGTCGGTTCATCACCCCGGTTCCCAACGAAAAGCACAAGGTCGATCTGGAGGTCGCGCTCGCGATCTGGCTCGAACAGGCGGGCGACTTCGAGCCGCGCCTCGCCTTTGGGCGCACGATCGCCGACCTCGTGGGTGCGGGGCGCCTGGTTCGCACCCGCGCGCCCGATGGCGCGAGTCCAGCCTACGCTCCCGGTCAATATGCCCTGGACTGGCTGAACCGCGACGACGTCGCCGGCGTCCGCCTTCGCGCGGATGCCGCCGCCCTTGAGGCGCGATCGATTTCGCGCGAGGGCGCGGGGCGCAATGCGACGACAAAGCGCGTCGATGCACCGGCGCCCAGCGACGCGGAGCTGGCGGCCTATGATGGTGGCCGCTACCCCGAGCTCTGGGCCGCCCTTCCTCCGGACTGGCGGTGTCCCGGGTGCGCGCGCGATCAACGAAGCCTGTTGCGCCGTTCCCAGAAAGGGCGCCGGCGTTGGTCCGGGTTTGTTCAGCGACACCGCCAGTATGTCTGGTCCCTGCCTCGGGAAGACGACACCCGCGAACCCATGATCATCGGCCACGACGACATGGTCATCTGCGACAGCTGCGGCGTACTCGGCGCCTGGCTGAAGCAAAGGCGGCCGGACGTGGCGGACCGACCTTTCAAGCTCCAGCTCTCGGACATCTCGAGTTCGATCTCCGCCAGCCCGAATGCGCTGCATGACGTGGATATCGACGCCTTGGCCGAAGCGGCGCGCAGGGCCTGCGATCGGGGGGAGGAAGAGGCCGCGTACGAGCGGTTTCTCGCCTACATCCTCGCGCCGCGGAAAACCTATCGGTACTTCCTGGACCTGCTGGGTGATCCGGGCGCGGCCTGGCGCAAGACCGTTGATCGATACCATGACGGGGCGGACGGCGAGACCTGGGCCGGCGCCGACGAGCGGCTGCGCGGCCTGCTGCGCGACGCCGACGAATACGAGCCGCTGTCGGACGACCTGCGCCTGCCGGATCCGCCGCGATGACGGCGAGAGCGGCGAGGGTCGAGACTTGGTTCGGAGCGGACCCCACCGATCCGACCGAACGTCGACTGCTCGCCCGCCTCGAGAAGGACCTGCGCCGGCGGGGCGTCGAGGCCGTTATCCTCGCCAACTTCTCGGTCGGCCGTCGGCATCTGCAGATCGATCTCGTCGTGGCGACGGAGACGGCCGCCGTGGTCGTGGAGGCGAAGGGCTACAAGAGCGCGGTGCGCGGCGATCTGAACGGCGCCTGGGTTCTGGCGGGGGAAGGGGGCAGAGAGCGCCGTCTGGGTGAGCGCAATCCCGTCATCCAGGCCGAGGAAGCCCGGTTCGCGGTGGCCGACCGACTGTCCGATCTCGCCGGAGGGGGCGACCCCAAAGCGGGACTATCGGCCCTCGTCTGCCTCTTCCCGGAGCCTCCTCTGGGTTCCGACCTCCCCGAGGGGACCTACAAGGCCTGGATCGGTGGTTACGGCCGCCTGCTGGAGCTGCTGGACAAGGGACCCAAGCGCCCGATCGGCCTTGCGGCTTGGCGACAGTTCGCCGACGCCCTGGGATTGACCCGGCGAGAGGACCTCGCCCTCGTCCCCGAAGACGCGATGGTGTCGACCTACAGGGCCCGGTTCGCCGACCTCGCCCGAGCCCTCGCGGAACCCACCGCCCCGATGGCGCTGACCCGGGGCGGTGATGAGGTAGACCTCGACGGCGTCGTCGCGGGTCTGCGATCCGGTTGGTGCGTTCAGATCGTCGGCGGGTCCGGCTCCGGCAAGAGCCTCTTTCTCCAGGCGCTCGGCCGGGCCCTCAATGCGGAGGGAATGGTCTGTCTGCCGCTGCCCGCGCGTCACTTCACCGGTCGCCTCGCGCCGCTCCTGGCCCAGTCTGTCGCCAACGGGGTGGACGCAGCTCCGACCGAACTGTTCCGCTCGGCCGCGGCGTCAGGCGCCCCTGTCGTGGCGCTGGTTGACGGCTGGAATGAATGTCCGCCGGACCAGCAATCCGAACTCGTCAAGGCCTTGCACGCCGCCCGCCTTCGCTGGGGCCTGCAGGTGGTCATCGCCGGCCAGGCGGCCATCGAGGTGCCGGCCTCGTTACAGGGGCCTGTGCTCGCACTTGCCCAGCCGGATCGCGATCAGGCGCGAGCCATCGTGTCTCTGCGCCTGGGTCGACCGCTCGATGACCGGGAAGCCGCGGCGCTGGACATCGTCTCCACCGCCCACGATGCGGCGGTCTTGGCGACGGTAATCCGGACGCCGGGCGCAGCGGATGGGCGCCATGCCCTCTATGCCGCCTTCGCCCGCCATCGCCTGTCGTCCGATGGGGCCGCTCACAGAGCCCTCTCGGATCTGGCGACGCACATGCGCGAGCGCTTCGTCACCGTCCTGCCGCGAAGCGTGCTCGCGCGTCGATTGGGGCGGCTCGATCCGCCTGCGGAGGGCGTCGATGCACTGGCGGACCGGCTGATCCGATCCGGACTGATCGTCGCCGAGGGCGAGCGTATCCGCTTCCGCCACGACCTGTTCGCGGACTTCTACGGGGCCGAACATCTGCTCGCGCACGCCACGGATCCGACCGCGCTGGCGGCGGCGACGTCCCGGCCGATCAACGCCGAACTGGAGGAGTTTGTCGTCGGCGGCAGCGAGGGTGCCGCCGAACTCGAGGCGCTGCTCGATGGCGCCAAGCCACGCCTGTTGGCGGCCTGTTTGCGCTGCGCCTGCGGATCCCGGGCCCGCGCTGCGGTCCTCGACCGATGCCGCCTGCTGATGGAGCGGATCGCCGCGCGGTACTCGGAAGTCCGCTTCGGCCTGCCTCGGGAGCCCGGGCCGGACGACGTCTTCCTCGGTCCTGACCTGGTCACCGGGCCGCACACCCTGCTGTCGCGTCCGGATGAGGCCGTTCTGCGTATTCTGCCGCTCGCCGTCGGGGAGGGGTTGTTGCCGGAGATCCTCCAGCTGCTCCGGGGCATGAGCATCCAGGCCCGCGCCGAGGGGACGCGGCTGAAGGTCCTGCATCCCGCCGTGGGCTTCGGCTGGACGATCGCGATCCTGGACGAGGTCTTCGGCGCGCCGCGCCACGCCGGCCTGACCGATGTCCACGATCTTCTTCAATCGACCAAGCTCACCCTGTTCGATCGACGATCCCATGAGCACCTGTTTCCTGTGGTGAAGGCCGCCGTCGACGCGAGCGCGGAGCATGAGGTCGGGGAGCTGGCCTTCCTCTTCGAGGCCCTGATGGCCTTCGACGATTTCGCAGGGCCGCCGCCAACGACCTTCCTCGCAGCACTGGCCGCGGCCTGGAGGACAGAGGTCTATCTCCTGAGGGCCCTGGTCACAGATGTGGCCTTCCGTTTCGGGGACCGCCTGCCCGAACACGAGCAGGATCAGCTGGCCGAGTTGCTCGGCGGTTTCCTGAATGACGAGGTGATGCTGAACACCTTCCTGTTCGACGCGCTCGGCGCGATCGGGGCCCTGGAATCCGAGTTGGACGTCGATGCGGCCTTCACCGCGTTCGCCGACGTTCTCGCGCTTCCTGACGGCGCTGCTGCGGACCAAGAAGCGCTCGTGCTCTACGGTTGGACCACGGACCATCCCTACGCCGCCGCCTATGCGGAAGCCTTCTTCGAACGCCTCGACGACGCCCAGCGCCAGACGATCCGGGCTCGGGCGTTCGGGGTCGCCGAGCCGTATTCACTGACGCGCTCGCACCTGGCGGCGGACCTGTTCACCGACCCGCCCCCGGCGGCCTTGACGGCCCTCCGGGACGCGGCGACAGGACCCGCGACCGACGTCTTGTCTGTTCAGGATTCGATCGGCGTCTACATCCACGCCGTCGGAGCCCTGGCGCGTCTGGAGGAGCCGCTTCCCCCCGCTGATCTACGACCCGGCCCCGCGGCCGAAGCCTGGGCTCGGGTGGGCGCGCTCGTCTATGAGATGCACCGACCTGTCCCGGACGCCGCGGCGATCGCCGAGGCGTGGAGCGGCCTCGAGCGATTGGGGGCGGCGTTGGTCCTCGATCCGGTGGATCATCTCCTGAGCGACAGGGCCTATCACATCCAGGCCGATGTCGCCCTTGCCGATCGGTTCGCCGAGGGCCTGGCTCGACTGGCGCGTGCGGCGCTCGAGCGGGATTTCGCGCCCACCGTCCTGTTCGTCCGCTCCAGTCCCCTGCTGTCCGACCTGTTCCGCCTGCGTCGTCTCGCCCTTGAAATCCTCGGCCGCACCGAGCGGCCGAGCGACTTGGCCCGTGTCCAGGGCTGGCTCGACGACGCGGACCTCGGTTCGATCGCCCTGAAAGCCGCCCGACAGATCGAGGCCGCGGCCGGATCCCCGGCCTGAACGAGCCGACCGGACGTCGTGGTCGGACCAACGATCCACCGCGCCACCGTATTTTCCTCGACGCCCGGCGTCGGGGCGTTCCGACTGGAACGCGTCCGGCGACGGGGCCGCGCCATGGATCGCCAACTGGGGCGGCAAGACGGCGAGGGTCGGCCGGGTCACCGCATCAAGGCGCGTTTCAGCATTCTGCGAAAAGTCGTCGGCAAGTCGGCAGAAGGCCGATTTGCCCGATGATTTCGATGAGCGGGAATCAGTAGAGAGACGCAGAAATCTGCGTGCCAAAATATATTCACAGGCCGCGTTGACAGGCTGTGGATGCTTTTGCTTGCTGTAGATCGTCAGCGCAGACCTTGCGCAGCGACCAA
Source organism: Brevundimonas sp. (assembly GCF_016463485.1). GTDB lineage: Bacteria > Pseudomonadota > Alphaproteobacteria > Caulobacterales > Caulobacteraceae > Brevundimonas. The sequence continues at coordinate 4,866 of NZ_JAEMRD010000022.1, read as the reverse complement.
GGAACTCAATCCATGCAGCGTTTACTTCAACGCGGCCTTTCGGCCGCGACGGCGACTTGCGGCCTGCTGTTCGCGGGACAGGCGTTGGCGGGCGGGTCGGGCATGCCGTGGGAAGGCCCGCTGCAGCAGATCGTCGATTCCATCACCGGCCCGGTGGTCCAGGCCGCCGCCGTTGTCGCGGTCGTGCTGTTCGGGGCGGGCGTCGCGATGAGCGAGAACGGCTCCTCGATGCGGCGAGGACTGGGCATCCTCTTCGGGCTGTCCATCGCCTTCGCCGCATCGACCTTCTTCCTGCAGTTCTTCGGCTTCGCCGGCGGGGCGGAGATCGCGTGATGTCGGACACAGCCGCCGATGCGCGTCCGCCCGGTTGGGAACTGCCGGTCGCCGGGGCCCTGACCGAGCCGCTCACACTCGCCGGCATGCCGCGGGACTACGCGATCCTCATGGGCACGATCGCCGTCGTGCTGGGACTGGCGCTGCGCATCTGGTGGCTCGGCCTGCTGTGGTGGGCGGTCGCCCACGCGATCGGTCTCTACGCGGCTCGGGCGGACAAGCGGTTCTTCGAAGTGCTCCGCCGCCATCTCGCTCTTCCCGGCCACCTGGACGCCTGAGGCCGCCATGCGCTTTCTCGACGAACATCGCCGCCGGCCATCGCTTCTGTCCGACCACCTCCCGTGGGCCGCCGTCGTGGCGCCCGGCGTGGTCCTCAACAAGGACGGCTCCTTCACCTGCGGCCTGCGGTTTCGTGGCCCCGACCTGGAGTCCGCCTCCGAAGCCGAACTGATGTCGGTGCGGGCGCGGCTCAACAACGCCCTGAAGCGTCTGGGCAGCGGATGGTGTCTGCATGTCGATGCACGCCGCCGGATCGCCGAGGCCTATCCGCGGAGCGACTTCGAAGGCGCGGCCGCCTGGCTGGTCGATGCCGAGCGTCGGGCCCTGTTCGAGTCCAGCGAGCTCGCCTACGAGACCGACTATCGGGCGGCCCTCACCTGGCTGCCGCCGGCGGACCAGACCCGCCGCATGGAACGCTGGCTGTTCGACGGCGCCGAGCCGGCGCACCGCGACTGGCGCACCGCTTTGGACGCTTTCGGCCGCGAGACGACCCAGATCATCGACCTCCTCGCCGACGCGCTGCCGGAGGTCGAGGCCCTGGACGACGGGGCGCTGCTGACCTGGTTGCACGACTGCGTCTCGACACGGTCGGTCGACCTGTCCTTACCCGAGACCCCGATGTTCCTCGACGCATGGCTCGCCGACGCGCCCCTGCTGGGCGGCGCCGCGCCCACCCTGGGCGGACACACGCTGAAGGTCGTATCGGTTCGGGGGCTCCCCGCCAGCACCCGGCCGGGCCTGCTCGACGCCCTCGGAGCCCTGCCTTTCCCCTACCGCTGGAGCGCCCGCTGGATCGGCCTGGACAAGGCCGACGCCGAGGTCGAGCTCGTCAAGTTGCGCAAGCGCTGGTTCGCCAAGCGGAAGGGTGTCGGCGTCCTGCTGCGGGAGGCGATCACCAAGGAAGAGGTCCCGCTGCTCGATACGGATGCGGCCGCCAAGACCGACGAATGCGACGGCGCCCTGGAGGCCCTGGGGTCTGACGCCTGCGCCTACGGTTATCTGACCACGACGGTCACCCTGCTCGCGAAGGACCCGGACCGGGCCGCCGAGCAGGCGCGGGCGGTCGAGGCCGTTCTGAACGCCCAGGGCTTCGTCGCCCGGACGGAGGATCTCAACGCGGTCGAGGCCTGGCTGGGATCCCTTCCCGGCGAACCCTACGCGGACGTGCGGCGGCCCATCGTCTCGACCCTCAACCTCGCCGATCTGCTGCCGGTCTCGGCCGTCTGGGCCGGCCCGTCGAGCGACCCCAGACTGGCCGGCCCGCCGCTCGCCGTCGCCCGCACAAGCGGATCGACGCCCTTTCGGCTCGCCCTGCATGTCGGGGACGTCGGCCACACGATGGTGGTCGGGCCGACCGGGGCGGGCAAGAGCGCCCTGCTGGCCTTTCTGGCCCTGCAGTGGTTCCGCTATCCCGAGGCGCGTGTGGTCGTGTTCGACAAGGGCCGCAGCGCCCGGGCGGCGACCCTCGCGGCGGGCGGGCTCTGGCACCCGCTTCAACCGGGTGGCGACTTCACCCTTCAGCCGCTGGCCCGGATCGACGACGAGCGCGAACGGGCCTGGGCATCCGAGTGGCTCGCCGACGCCGTTCGTCTGGCCGGTCTCGATCCCACGCCTCGGGTGCGCGAGGAGATCTGGGCCGCGCTCGGCGCCCTGTCCCAGGCCCCGGTCGATCAGCGCACGCTGACGGTTTTCTCCGCGCTCGTGCAGGACAAGGCGGTCGCCGCCGCGCTCGAGCCCCTCACCCTCAAAGGACCGCACGGCGCCCTGGTCGACGGCGTCGCCCCGGCGTCGCAAGCCCTGGCTCCATTCGAGTGCTTCGAGCTGGAGACCCTGATGGCGACGCCGTCCGCCGTCGCCCCGGTTCTGGCCGCCCTGTTTCATGAGATCGAGCGCGGTTTCGACGGCAGGCCCACCCTGCTGATCCTCGACGAAGCCTGGCTCTTCCTCGGGGAGACGTCTTTCGCCGCCCGGATCCGGGAATGGTTGAAGACCCTGCGCAAGAGGGGCGTGGCGGTCCTGTTCGCGACCCAGTCGCTGGACGACGTGGTGCGCTCGTCGATCGCCTCGGCGCTCATCGAGAGCTGTCCGACGCAGATCTTCCTGCCCAACCCCCGCGCCCTGGAGCCCGCCTCCGCGGAGCTCTACCGCATGTTCGGCCTCAGCCGCCGACAGCTGGAACTCATCGCCTGGGCGACGCCCAAACGGACCTACTACCTGCGCCAGCCCGATGGCCGCCGCCTGTTCGACCTCAAGCTGACCGGCGCGGGCCTCGCGCTGTGCGGGGCCTCCTCGCCTGATGATCAGGCCCTCATCGACGCCGTGCTGGCGGCGCTGGATCCGGCCGACGTCCGGCCGGACCGGTTCGCCCGCGAATTCCTCAAAGCCAAGGGAGTCCTCCATGTCGACGCCGTCTTCGATAGTTTCGACCCGCCCGCCCCGTCGCTTCTGGCGGCGGAGTAGTCAGGCGGCGTCGGCCGCCACGCTCGCCGTCCTGATCGCTCTGGCCGCGCCTCCTCAGGCTGCGGCGCAGCAGATCGTATTCGACCCGCAGGCGCACGTGCAGACCAGTCTCCAGGCCGCGCGCCAGCTGGAAAGCCTGGCCAACGAGGCGCGGCAGCTGGCCAACGACGCGCGCAGCCTGGCCGCATCGCCCTACAGCCATCTGGCCGAGTCCTCGCAGACGCTGCGCGACATCGGCGAGCTCGCCCGCACTGTGCGCGGCGCCGCCTCCACCCTGGAGGGGGTCGAGCGGCAGTTCGCCGACCTCTATCCGGACGACCTGTCGCTGGAGGATCTGGATCGTCTCGGCGCCGAACGCGGCGCGACGGCGCGTCTGACGGCCCAGGACCTCGCCCGAACGGCGGCCGAGCTGGAGGCGTTGAGCCGGAGCCGGGACGGCCGGTTGCGCGGAGCCCTGGCGGCCAGCGAGGCCGCCGAAGGCGAAACCGCCGCGATCCAGTCGTCGACGCAGATGCTGTCCGTGCTCGCCGAGGATCTCGCCAGCATGCGCACGGTGTTGCTCGCCCAGTCCCGCCTTATGGCCGAGAGCGCCGCGCGCCAGGCGGCCGAGCGCGACGCCGCCCTGGAGGCGCGCCGCCGGTTCTGGGGTCGGACGAGCGCCGCACCCGCCGCGCCGCGGTTCGATCCCCTGCCCAACGCCCGGAACTGAGGAGCCCCGTCATGGCCGGCCCCGGCATGGAGACCCCGAACGAACTGATGGTGGTGTTCTCGAACACCGTCACGGCCGGCTTCTCGGCCCTTCAGGGTTCGGTCAACGGCGTGTTCGGCCTGTTGATCGCGCTGGTGGTCGCCCTCACCGGCATCCAGTGGGCGCTGTCTCCAAACCGCGAAGTGCTCGCCTCCGGCTTCGGCAAGGTGCTGCTGATCGGGGCCTTCGCCTGGATCATCAACGACTGGCAGACCCTGTCGGAGACGATCTACGCCGGGTTTCTGGAACTCGGCCTAACGGCGGGCGGCGGCTCGCTCTCGCGCGAGGAGTTCCTCAATCCGGGCGCGGTGCTCCAGCAGGGCTGGGAGATCGTCAAGGCGCTGGGCGAGACGCCGGCGCCTGTTGAGAACCCGCTCGATGTCGTGGGCAACATGACCGACGCCCTGATCCTGGGCCTGGCCATGATCGGCATCATGCTGGCCTTCGCGGTCCTGGCCCTGCAGATCATCGTCTCCCTGCTGGAGTTCAAGATCATCACCCTCGGCGGGTTCGTCCTGCTGCCCTTCGGAATCTGGAACAAGACCGCCTTCCTGGCCGAACGGCCGCTCGGCTACGTCGTCTCCTCGGGCCTCAAGGTCCTGGCCCTGGCCATCGTCGTGTCCGGCGCGCGCGCGATCTTCGACCAGCTCCAGCCCTCGACCAATCCGGACATCTACGAAGCCCTGACCATCCTGGTCGCGGCGCTTCTGCTCGCGATGCTCGCCATCTTCATTCCGAACCTCGCCTCGGCGCTGGTCACCGGCGGGCCCGCTTTGGGCGCCGGCGCGGCCCTGACGGGCGGATTGGCGGTCGCGGGTGCGGGCGCCCTGGCGGCCGGCGGCGTCGTCGGGACCGGTGCGGCCCTCGCGGGTCGCGGGGCCGCCGCCAGCGGCGCCGCCCGATCCGCCGCGGGCGCTTCGGCCGCCTCGCGCACGCCGGGCGGCGGCGGGAGCGGGGGCGGATCGGGACCCCGGCCGCCGTCTCCGGGGAGACCGACGCCCCCCTCCGGCCCCGGTCCCGGACCCAGGCCGTCGTCCGGTCCGGGC
>NZ_JAEMRD010000248.1 GCF_016463485.1 Brevundimonas sp. | reverse complement strand
ACGGCCTCGTAGTCGAAATGCTGGGGGTTGTCCTTGTAGACCGTCTCGTGGAAGGCGACGGCTTCGCGGATGGCGACGGGGGTCAGGTTCATGCGGTCGGTGACGTCGCCGATGGCCCAGATGTTTTCGGCCGTCGTCTTCGACAGCTGATCGACGACGATAGCCCCCTTGTCGTTCAGGTCGACGCCCGCCGTCTCCAGTCCCAGGTCCTTGACGTATGGGATGCGGCCGGTGGCGAACATGATGACGTCGGTCTCCAGCGTCATGCCGTTCTCGAGATGGCTGACCAGACCGGTGTCGGTCTTCTCGATCGACTTGTGCTGGCAGCCCAGGACGACCTTGATGCCGCGCTTCTCGATCTCTCCCGCCAGGTGCGCCCGCACATCGTCGTCGAAGCCACGGAGAATGTTGGGCCCGCGATAAATCAGCGTCGTCTCGACGCCCAGCCCGGCGAAGATGCCCGCGAACTCCACCGCGATATAGCCGCCGCCCGCGATCATGATCCGCTTGGGCAGTTCCGGCAGGTGGAAGGCCTCTTCCGAGGTGATGGCGTGTTCGATGCCGGGCAGGCCCTCGGGCATCCAGGGCCTACCGCCAGTGGCGATCAGGATCTTGTCGGCGGTGAAGGTCTTCGGTTCGCCGCCGTCGCGGTGAGTGACCTCGACCGTGTGCGCGTCCTTGAGTACCGCCCGCCCGTGGACCAGATCGACGCCGGCCTTGCCCAGGTTTGCCGCATAGATTCCCGACAGCCGGGCGATCTCGACGTCCTTGGCCTCGAGGAATTTGGGCCAGTCGAACGACGCCTCGACCGTCCAGCCATAGCCCTCGGCGGTGTGGAACTGGTGGGCGAAGTCACTGGCCATGACCATGAATTTCTTGGGCACACAGCCCCGGATCACGCAGGTGCCGCCGACCCGAAACTCCTCGGCGATGGCAACGCGCTTGCCGCCCAGCGCCGTCAGCCGCGCCGCGCGAACGCCGCCTGAGCCCGCGCCGATGACGAAGAGGTCGTAGTCGTAGGTGTCGGTCATCGGTCGCGCTTTCCATTTTGCTTCGTCGTCCTCCGGCAAGCCGCCGCTTGGCGGCGCAGACCGGGGGACCCAGCGGCGCGCGAGAGCGCGAAACTGTCACGGATAAAGACGTCGGACATCCTGCCTGAACAGGTCGCCTTCGGCACCGCTGGGTCCCCCGGTCTCGCTCCGCTAGCCGGAGGATGACGAAAGCGGAGGTGGTGTTGTTCAGGGAAGTAGGACGTCCACGCCCGAATCCAAGCCGATGATCGCCTCGTCCGCCAGATCGAGGAACAGGCCGTGCTCGACCACGCCGGTGATCAGCTTCAGATCGTCGGCCAGCCGCACAGGATCGTGGATCGCCACACAGGCTGCGTCATAGATCAAATTGCCGCCGTCGGTACGGACCAGCGCCCGATCCGCCTGACGCAACCGCGCGGGCATGGCGATCTCGTGGTCCAGCAGGACGTCGGCGATGCGGTTGGCGGTGGTCTTGTGCCCAAAGGCGACGACCTCGATCGGCAGGGCGAAAGCACCCAGCACCGGCACCACCTTGGCGGCGTCGGCGATGACGATGCAGGACCGCGACGCCTCCCACACCAGCTTCTCGCGCAACAGGGCCGCCCCGCCGCCCTTGATCAGGGCCAGGCCGGGTCCGATCTCGTCAGCGCCGTCGACCGTCAGGTCGATCTTCGGCGTGTCGTCCAGCGTCGACAGGGTCAGGCCCAGTTCGCGCGCCAGGTCGGCGGTCTTTTCCGACGTCGGGACGCAGCGCAGATCCTTGAGCCCCCGCGCCGCCAGCGCCTTGACGAACCAGGCGGCGGTGGAGCCGGTGCCGAGGCCGACGATCATGCCCTGCTCGACGCGGAGAGCGGCCGCTTCGCCGGCGAGGCGTTTCTGGATGTCACTCATTTCGACTTCGCCGCCGCCTTTTTCGCCCTGGCCATATCCCGGAACGCGGCACCTGCCCCATCCTTGTTCACCTGCTGCCCGCGCGCCAGCGCCAGGGCATCGGCGGGCACGTCCTCGACGATCACCGAGCCGGCCCCGACAATCGCCCCCGCCCCGATCGTGACCGGTGCCACCAGCGCCGAGTTGGAGCCGACAAATGCCGCTTCACCCACTACTGTCTTCGCCTTGTTGAAACCGTCGTAGTTACAGAAGATCGTGCCCGCCCCGATGT
>NZ_JAEMRD010000247.1 GCF_016463485.1 Brevundimonas sp. | reverse complement strand
GGCACCGACGCCCTGATCCCGCACCGGATCAAGTTCCAGAAGTTCGGCCGCTGATCGATCTGTGATAGGATGCGGGGCATGAGCGATGATCTCCTGTCCCGCATCACCATCGATCCCGGCAAACGCAGCGGGCGGCCGTGCATTCGCGGCATGCGGATCACAGTGGGCGACGTGCTGGGCTGGCTGGCTTCAGGCATGACCGAGGCAGAAATCCTGGCGGACTACGACGAACTCGAACCTGACGACCTCAGAGCCGCGTTGCTGTACGCGGCGCACGAACTCGATCATCCGGCCGTCGTCGCCGCTTGAGATTTCTCATCGATCAGAACCTGCCGACCCGTCTGATCGCGGTTCTCGAGGCCATGGGCCACCCCGCAGATCACATCAAATTGCGAGGCTTGGCCGAGGCTGCAGACGACGTGCTGTGGCAACTGGCCATCGACGAAGATCGGGTGATGGTGAGCAAGGACTCCGATTTCGTGACGCTGGCGCAAAGAGGCGAAAGCGGCGCAGTGCTTCGGCTCGCCGTCGGCAACTGTCCCAATACCTTGCTTTACGACCTGGTGAGAGAGAAGCTTCCGGCGGCCATTCTACGCCTGTCGAATGGCGAACGGCTGGTCGAGATCGAGCGGTAACAGCAGCTTTCGTCACATCCCGGCGGGTGCGACCGATAGTGTCGTGACCGGGTGCGATACGGCGGTGACGATCGTGACCGCCGGAGACGCAGATGGATGCCCGCCGCCGCCCACCGACCCAGACCTATGGCAAGGTCAGCGGCCAGACCTGGGATCTGGCCCGCGCCGCCTATGTCGGCGGCCTGTCCGCGCGCGAGGTGTGCGAACGGTTCGGCGTGGGCGAGGCCAATCTGAGAAAGAAGGCCCGGCTGGAAGGCTGGACCAAGCGCGACTGGGCTCAGGCGCGGGGCATCGTGGACCATGGCGAACCTCCACCCGGCGTGGGCAGCGCTTCCAATGCCTCGCCCCCCTCCCCCGCCCCGCTCCCGGCGGAGGATGAGGACCTGATGACCACAGTGCTGCGGCGGGCGCGAGAGGCGCTGACGGCCGGGCGCGGGTCGGAGGCGACGGCCCTGCTTAAGGCCGCGCGAGAGTTTGTGGTGCTGCACCAGGACGTCGACCGGGCGCGCGAGACCCTGGACGACATCGTGCCGAAGGACCGCACCCTGTCGCCCGGCCACCTCGCCTTCCTGGCCGACACGATCGTGCTGAACCACCTCGGCGCCCGCTGGGTGCCCGCCACCCCCGAAGAAGACGCCAGACGCCTGCGCGCCACCTGGGAACGGCTGCCCCAGGCGGAACGCGAGGGTGACCTGGCCCCGCTCCAGGCCCATATCGACCGGCTGACCGGGCATCTGGCGCCTCAGAAGCCCTATCAAGGCCGGTGGGACTGAGGCTTGCACACCCCCGGCCTTTCCACCGGGGCCCGGGATGACCTAGAGTCGTGCGAGGGGAGACCGAACCGCCTTGGACATCGACGCCTTCATTCAGCGGTGGAGCGCCGCGCGCGGGGGCGCGGAGCGCGCCAACTACCAGATGTTCCTGTCGGAGCTGTGCGAGGCGCTGGAGCTGCCGCGTCCCGATCCGGCGTCGGACGATACCCGCACCAATGATTACGTCTTCGAGCGGGGCGTCAAACGGCGCGAGTCCGAGGGCACGGCCTCGACCCTGAGGATCGACCTCTACAAGAAGGGCAGTTTCATCCTGGAGGCCAAGCAGTCGCGCGCGGCCCACCGCCTCGGCGGGGGAGACGACGGCCAGCCGTCCCTTTTCAAGGCCGACGAGACCGCCTCGGTCGCGGCGGCAGAGGGCAGGTGGGACGTGCTGATGCGCAACGCCCGCAAACAGGCCGAGGACTATGTCTTCCGCCTGCCCGCCGACCACCCGGCCCCGCCCTTCATCATCGTCTGCGACGTGGGCTATGTGTTCGAGGTCTATGCCGACTTTTCCGGCTCGGGCCGCGCCTATTCCCACTTCCCCGACCGCAAGGGCTTCCGCATCCGGCTGGAGGATTTGCGCGATCCGGAGATCGTCGCACGCTTCAAGGCCATCTGGAACGACCCGGCTTCGCTGGACCCCACGCGCGAATCCGCCCGCGTCACGCGCCAGATCGCCGAACGCCTCGCCGCCGTCTCGCGACGTCTGGAACGCAACCATCCGCCGGAGGAGGTCGCCCATTTCCTGATGCGCTGCATCTTCACCATGTTCGCCGAGGACGT
>NZ_JAEMRD010000021.1 GCF_016463485.1 Brevundimonas sp. | reverse complement strand
CATCGACACCCAGTTCATCTGGCGGAACCGGGGCTATGGGAGCTTCGACGACTTCCTCGCCGCCCTGTCGTCGAACCGGAGGAAGACCATCCGCCGTGAACGCCGAGATGCCCAGCAAGGCTTGGACATCCGCGTCCTGACCGGCACCGAGATCAAGGAGGCGCACTGGGACGCCTTCTTCGCCTTCTACATGGACACCGGCAGCCGAAAGTGGGGCCGCCCCTACCTGACCCGCGCCTTCTTCTCCATGATCGGCGAGACCATGGCCGACCGGATCGCCCTGATCATGGCGTTCCGCGACGAGACGCCGGTCGCGGGGGCCCTCAACTTCATCGGCCGCGACGCCCTGTACGGCCGCCAGTGGGGCGCGCTGGAAGAGGTGCCCTTCCTCCATTTCGAGCTCTGCTACTATCAGGCCATCGACTTCGCGATCTCGCACGGCCTGTCCCGGGTTGAGGCCGGTGCCCAAGGCGAGCACAAGGTCGCGCGCGGCTATCTGCCCTCCCCCGTCTATTCCGCCCACTGGATCGAGAACCGGGGCCTTCGCCACGCCGTCGCCGACTACCTCGATCGCGAACGGCCTGCGGTGCTTCAGGGGATCGAGGAGATGACGGTGGAGATGTCGCCTTATCGGCAGGGTTAGCGAGCGACCCCCGCCAGCCGCGTCAGCTCCGCCACATGGGCCTGGAAGGCTTTGCGCCCCCCCGCCGTCAGCTTCAGCCAGGTGCGCTGGCGGCCGCCCGAAGCCACCTTCGACACCGCGATGTGGCCCGCCTCTTCCAGCAGCTTGACGTGTTTGGACATGACCGAGTCCGACACCCCGACCGCATCGCGGACCATGGCGAACTCGGCGTCCTGAACCCCCGCCAGCACGCCGCAGATCTGGAGCCGTCCCGGGGCATGGATGACGGGGTCGAGCGCGGGCACGAGGCTCATTCGACGGTCTCGGCCAGGTCGCGACGATAGACCGCCATCCACCAGCGCCCGCCCACGACGGCACCGACGAAGGCAACGGCTCCCATCGCCAGCGGCAGCCACAGAATACCCTTCTCGCGCCCGACCAGGGAGCCGATCGTCAGGGCCGCGAACAGCACCCCGACGACCACGGCGACCCAGCGCGCGCCCTTGGGCTGGAACCCGTCGACCCAGAAGCCGAACCGATTCTTCCACCAGCGCACCATCAGCGCCAAGGCCCCCAGGGCGATGGGAACCGTCAGAACGGCCCAGGGCTGTGGCAGTCCCTGACCGGCCACCAGCAGGGCGCAGACCCCGCCGTAGAGAAGGTCGTAGCCAAACGGATAGGTCATATTGCGCCCTACCGCGCCGCGCGCCGCCTTCAGCGAGGCCAGGGCCTCGGCGGGGTCGGAGATGTCGGTCTCGGGTTCAGGCATGGCGTCCTCACTTTCCAGACTGGAAAATGACGCACGCTTTCCAGCCTGGCAAGTGAAAACTTTCCGGATTGGAAAGTCAGCGCTCCAGCGCCCTGAACCAGTGATCGACCAGCACCGCCTCGGCCCGCCGCGCGGCCGTGCGTTCAGCGGCCTCGGCGTCCACGCCCCATTGGCGTTCCTGATAGGCCTCGTCGATCCGGCTGAGGTCGAAGGCCGCCTCGCCCGCCAGCGCCCCGCGCATCACCGCCAGACCCAGTACGGCCGAGCCCAGCAGGGGCACGGCCGTCGCCAGCGCCGTCAGGGCGAAGTCGTCGGCCTCCAGCGCCAGCGCCCGCACCCGCGCGATCGCCGACGGATCCTGGGCCTTGTGGATGATCCCCTCGGCGACCTCGAGCACCACGCCCAGTTCCGCTGCTGCCCAGTCCCGCCAAGGCCCCCAGGCCCTGGCCTGTTCCGCCACCAACCCCGTCGGATGCTCGGCGACGTAGCAGATCGCGTCGGACCCGGCGTAGGCGGCGATCTCTTCGGCGACAGGTTCGCGGGTCTGGCTGACGCGGTCGATGGCGGTCGCCGCCAGTCGGGTGGCGGGCATGGTTCCCGGTTCGATGAACTCGCCCTGCGCGTCCCATTCGTCGGCGACCAGTCGCGCGGCGGCTTCGGTGGGCAGGACGAAGACCGCATGGGCCGGTGTCTTCGGCGGCCGGCCGTCCAGCACGACGCGCCAGCCGCCCTCCACGGCCTCGACCCCGGCGGTCTTCCAGAACCGCTTCAGCCGTTCCTCGGACTCGCGGAATCCCTTCCGGGCGGCGACCATGGGGTCCAGTGGCGGGATGTGGCTCATCGTTCGGGTCTCAGGCGGTCAGGCGTTGCGGGCGGGCTTCGGCGGCGAACCGGGCCAGCGCCGCCTCCAGGTCGGTGAAATCAGAAGCCACATGCACGACCCCGGCCGCCCATTGTTCCTCAGGCGTGTGAAAGCCCCAGGCCACGCCCAGCGGCACGACCCCGGCATTGACCGCCATGGTCGCGTCATGGGCCGTGTCGCCGATCATCACGGTGGTGGCGGGACAGGCATCGCACGCCCGCATCGCCGCGCTCAGCATGGCCGGATCGGGCTTGCCCGGACCGTCCTCGGCGCAATGCGACGACAGGAACAGGTCGGCCCAGCCCTCGCGCAACATGTTTCGCGCCACGCCGCGCCGGTTCTGCCCCGTTGCCAGGGCCAGCCGCCATCCGTCGGCCTTCAGCCGGTGCAGATGGTCCATCGCCCCGGGATAGAGCGGCTCTTCGTGGCCCGAGTCATACAGCCGTCGGAACGCGCTCTGGAACGCCGCCACGAAAGCCGCCAGCCCCGCCGCATCCAGCCCCGGCTCCAGCTGCCGCATCGCCTCGGTCAGGCTCAGCCCTACGCCCTGGCGCACCCGCTCATAGTCCGGCTCGGCCAGGCCCAAAGCCCGAGCCGCCTCGCACGACGCCTCATGGATCGAGGCCCGCGAGTCCACCAGGGTGCCGTCGATGTCGAAGACCGCGAGGGGTTTCATACCTGCCGCTCATCCCGGCGAAAGCCGGGACCCAGTTCTTTTGTAAGGCAGTGCGTTGGACATGGGCCGTAAGACGCGGACAGACTGATCGCCCAAAACACTGGGTCCCGGCTTTCGCCGGGATGAGCGGAAATCTTATTCACCGCATCCGCCTGACGCCCTCGAACGGGTCATAGTCCGCCTCGCCCTCGTCGAAGCCGAAATGCTGGAAGCCGGCGCGCAGCTCCGCGCTGATCGGCGCCTCGACGACAAGCCGCCCGCCCGACGGATGATCCAGCTCGATCCTGCGCGCATGCAGTTGCAGCTTCAGCGGTCCCGACAGCTCGGCCGATCGCTCATCGCCGTATTTGGGGTCGCCCAGGATCGGATGTCCGATCGCCTTCATGTGTGCCCGCAACTGGTGCGTCCGCCCGGTAAAGGGCCGCAGCGCCATCCACGAGGCCCGCTGACCCGCATGGCTGATCAGGGCGAAGGCCGTCTCGGCCGGTTCGGCCCCGTTCTCCTTCGGCTCGGCCGGGCGCATGATCTCATAGTCGTTGATGCCGGATTTCTTCAGCGCCAGATCGATCTGACCGGCGTTCGGCTTGGGCATGCCGTGGACGATGGCCCAGTAGGTCTTCTTGGCCTGACGCCGGGCGAAGGCTCCCGACAGCCGCTTGGCCGCCTCCGGTCCCTTGCCGAGCAACAGGACGCCGGACGTATCGCGATCGAGCCGATGCACCAGGCGCGGCCGCTCCATCCCCTCGCCCCAGGCCGACAGCAGACGGTCGACGTGCCGCGTCGTCTTGGTCCCGCCCTGCACCGCCAGGCCGTGGGGCTTGTTCAGGGCGATGACCAGGTCGTCCTCGAAGATCACCAACGACTTCGCGAAGGCGACGTCAGCCGGGGTCAGGGCCATGTGCTCGCCCGGGGCCCGCACGATCGGCTCGGGGATTGGCGGCACCCGCACGGCGGCACCCGCCGTCAGACGGCCTTCGGGCTTGATGCGCGAGCCGTCGACACGGATCTGGCCGCCGCGCGCCATCTTCTGCACCTGGATGTTCGACAGATGCGGCCAGCGCCGCCGGAACCAGCGGTCCAGCCGGATGCCGTCCTCGGCCTCGGCCACATAGAGAATCTGCGCCTCCGCCGCCCCGACCGGCCCCCTGGCCTTGGGGGCGTCCGGCGCGTCGTCGTTGGGGTCGTAGCTCATGCCGAAACTCCGAACGCCCGTCGCGCGATCATCAGCCCGACCATCAGCGCCGCCGCCGAGACCACGACCGACGCGAGCACATAGGCCGCCGCCGCCGCATACTGACGCCGCTCGATCATCAGAACGACCTCAAGTGAAAACGCCGAAAAGGTCGTGAACCCGCCGAGAATGCCGACCGCCGCGAACACTCTCAGGGTTTCACCTTCAGCCCCGGCCCGCGCCGAGAGCCAACCGACCAGCAGCCCCATCAACAGGCCGCCGACGACGTTGACGGTCATCGTGGCCCACGGCCAGGTCGCGCCCGGCACCACGCGGGCCGCTGCCAGCCCCACGCCATAGCGCGCCATGGAGCCCAGGGCTCCGCCGAAGCCGACCAGCAGAAAACGCATCATGGCCGGGCTTATAGCCTGCTGCGACCGGTTGCGAAGGGGTCAGCGTGAAGCGCCGCCTCTTCGTCTCGTATCAGATCGAGACTTGGGAAAGAGCTTCCGGTGCGATAATCGTCTGGCGCGAGATCGCCCTCTTCAAGCTTTTGGTTGCCAGATGGCTTTGGATCAAATGAATCGCGTTCATCTGATCGGTGCTCACCCATTCATCGCTAGCGATGACTTCCAGCATTCCGATAATTTCAACTGGCGATGTCGGTTGATGATTAAGCAACGAGGCTTCCACAGCCTTCAACCGCGCATAGGCCGCTTCGCCGCGTCTGTCGCTTTCCAGCGCCGTCTCGCCCAAGACCGGTGGCGGATCGTAGTCCACCAACTCGTGCCAGGCGCGGTAAAGTTCCAGAAAGTCAGTTAGTCCTTCCCGGCCTGTGAGGGCCCAGACATCAGGATCCGCACGTCTACCCATCGCAACGCCTTCCCTACAGGGGCCGCGTGGGACGCCGAGATCAGCTACCGCCGCGATCCATTCTTGCAGACCGAGTAATGTCTGATTCGGCACATACAGCAATAAGTAGAAAATTCGATTTCCAGGAACAAATCTCTACCTAAAGACGCGCCCGACAGGTGCCCTACCGACCCCCTCCACGAATCGCCGACCCGAACGCCTTCCAGCTCAGCTTCACGTCCGACAGGGCACCGGCCCGGAACGCCCGACCCGCGACCCAGACCATGAACAGGGCGAAGGCGAACATGGCCGCCAGCGCGCCCAACGACTCATACAGCGGCGGGTGCGAGGGCATCCGCGCCATCATCAGGAAGGGCGTGAACGGCGGGATCCAGGACAGGATGCGCACCACCGGGCTGTCCGGCGAGGTCAGGGCCATCTGCATGGTGATCATCGGCACCACCAGGATCATCATGATCGGCCCCATCAGCGTCTGGGCGTCACGCGGCGTCTCGCAGAAGGCACCGATGGCCGCGAACAGCACCGCGTACATCAGGTATCCGCCGACCATGAAGGCCACGAACCAGGCCAGCAGACCGCCGCCCCACAGGATCTCCAGCACCTGCGCCCCTTGCGCCGGCGCCGCCGTCAGCAGGCCGAACAGGCCGATCCCGCCCCAGGCCCCCATCACCGTCAGGGTCAGCAACGCCACCCCCAGCACCTTGCCGGCCAGGATCTCGGTCGCCGAGGCCGAGGACAGCAGCACCTCCAGGATCTTGTTCGACTTCTCCTCCATCACGCTGTTCAGCAGGATCGAGGCGCCGGTGATGATCAGCGACCACAACAGGAAGCCACTGATCAGGCCGATGATGGCCGGCAGCTTGTCCTTGAAAGACACCTCGCCGCCGCTGGCCGCGCGGGGCGAGAAGACGCTGACGTCGGCGCGGAACTCCTCGGTCTGTTGCACCACGGTCGGATCGATGCCGGCCCGGGCGAAGGTTTCCTTGCGGTTATAGGTCTTGAGCGCCGCGCGGACGAAGTCCTCGACCGTGTCGTCGGTGGCGCGGCTGGTCCAGACCCGCGCGGACGGCTTGCCCTCGATCCGCGTCAGGAAGACGACCGCGCTGATCCGCTGGTCGCGGGGCGTGTCTTCGTCCTCCAGATAGCGACGCACCACAGCCTCCTGGGCCGGGCCGTTCGGAGCGGCGGCCATGTCGGCCGGGGCCTGGACAAGTCGCATGGACGGCCTCGACAGGGACCGCAGCGCATCACCGGCGGCAGAGGTCTGGGCCCCCGTCGCGGCAGCCGTCTCGGCGGCTTCCTTCGCGCGGTCCTGACGGCGTTTGGCATCCGAGGCCAGGGCGTCACGTACCGCGGCCGACAGGCCTTGCGCCTCCGGTCCCTGTTCGATCAGGACGACCCGCCGCACGGGCTCGGACGTCTGCATCAGGATCGGGATCGCGCCGCCCAGCACGGCGAACAGCGGAAAGGCCAGCAGCGACAGCCAGAACCCGACCGTCCGGGCATAGGCCATGTATTCGCGACGGGCGATCAACAGGGTGCGGTTCATCGGGCGGCTCCTGAAGCCGGCTTGGCCACCGACTGATCCTGGTCCGGGTGATCCCCGGTCAGGTCGATGAAGGCGTCATGCAGGGTCGGCTGTTTCAGCTCGAACCGCCGTACGTCCAGACCCGTCAGGAAGGCCGCCTTCAGCGTCTCCTGCCCGGCCGCATCGGCCGCCAGCGCCGCCTTCAGCGTGCGCACCCCGTCGGCGTCGTTCAGCACCTCGACGCCGGTCACACCGGGCAGCCCGCCCACGGCGTTGGGGTCGATCGCCCCTTCCAGTTCCAGGAACCGCCGCGACGTCGCGCGCGCCTCGGCGACCGTCCCCTCAAAAGCCTTGCGCCCCCGCGCCAGCAGCACCACCCGGTCGCACAGCCGCTCAGCGTGCTGCATCACATGGGTCGAGAACAGCACCGTCGCGCCGTTCGCCGCCAGGTCGCGGATCACCGTCTCCAGCCCCTGCTGGTTGACCGGATCAAGGCCCGAAAACGGCTCGTCCAGGATCACGAACTCCGGCCGATGCACGACCGAGGCGATCAGCTGAACCTTTTGCGCCATCCCCTTGGACAGCTCCTTCATCTTCTTGTTCTTCGAGGCACCCAGGCCCTGCGCGTCCAGCATCTCGCGCGCGCGCTTGCGGCCCTCGGCGACCGGCACCCCCTTCAGCGAGCCGAAGAAGGCGATGGCGTCCACCGGCGTCATCTTCTTGTACAGGCCCCGCTCCTCGGGCAGGAAGCCAATCCGGTCGCGCACCTTGCGCCCATCGTCGGCCCCCAGAATCTCGATCCGCCCCGACGTCGCCGGCTGCAGTCCCAGGATCATCCGCAGGGTCGAGGTCTTGCCCGCGCCATTGGGGCCCAGGAACCCGCAGATCGCGCCCTTCTCGACCTGGAAGCTCAGGTCCCGCACCGCCTGGAACTCCCCGTAGCGTTTGCTCACGCCGTCCAGCGTCAATGCCGCCATGCTCGCCTCCCCTGCCTCGATCCAACCGCAAGGCGATTCCGGACCGACCCCTCACGCTTAGCAAAGGGGTCGGCACCGACAAACCGCTTTTGCCACGACGCCGTTCGTCTTGACGGCCGGCCCGTGCGGCGAGACTCTCCGGCCAGGGGCTTTGGGAGGGAACCGTGCTTAAAATCATTCTGGGGATCGTGGTCGGCGTCGTCGTGGCCTTCGCTGCGGTCATGGCCGGCGAGCTTGCGATCCACGCCCTGACCGGCGGCACAGCCGTGGACATGAACGATCCGGCCGCCGTCGAGGCCATGATGGACGCTACCCCCGTCGCGTCCAAGATCGGCATCGTCGCGACCTATTTCATCGCGGTCCTGCTGGGCGGACTGGCGGCGGTGCGAGTGTCGGGCCGCGCCTGGACGGCCTGGGTCATCATGGCGGTGATCCTGGCCGCCACCATCGCCAACTTCGCCATGCTGCCCCATCCGCTGTGGATGGTGGTCTGCTCGATCCTGCTGATCGCGACGGCGGGCGTACTGGCGTCCGGCGCGTTCAGGTCGAAGCGGACGTGACCTTCACCTGAAAGCTGCGCCCCATGACCCGGGTCGGGTTGATCTGGGAGCCGCCGCGACGGACCTCGAAATGAAGGTGCGGGCCGGTCGAATAGCCGGTGGAGCCGATCAGGCCGATGCGCTCACCGGGAGCGATCTTGTCGCCCGAGGCCACATCGACGCGGCTCAGGTGGCCATACAGGCTGGTCATGCCGTTCGGGTGGCGCATCTCGATGAAGTTGCCATAGCCCTCGGGGTCGTAGCCGATGCGCAGCACCTGTCCCTCGGCCGAGGCATAGACGGACGTGCCGGTCGGGGCGGCGATATCGACGCCCTTGTGCTGGCGAACGCCGGGCTCGCCGCCCAGACGTCGCATCCCGAAGCGGGAGTTGATGGCAAAGCCCGGCACAGGCTCGGCGAAGGCGATCTCGCGGGTCACCGGCCCGGCTGGCGCGGCAACCGCAATGACGGGGGCGGCCGCAGGGACGGCGACCGGATCGGCGGCCGTCACGGTGACAGGCGCGAGCGGTGCTGCCGCCATGGCCATCCCGGCGATGGCCAGAAGACCGGCCGTCTGGCCGAAACGAATGAGATAGGACCGCGCGGGCGGCAGTAGTCGGCGCATAGGATCGTCGGCTCCGGTCGCTGCAAGACTGAGCAGGGAGGACCATCATCCCACGACGCGGCGAGGAACGCCGTTGCATCGATCCGGGGTGACGGAGGGGCCGCCTTGTCTCCCCCCGAAAGGGCGACTTTGGGGCACCCCGGGCGGACACAAGGTCGCACCCGGGGAACTCCGATCCTTCTATTGCAGCGGCAGCGTCAGGGTAATGCCGCCCATGTGGCTGTCGGCATGATCACCAAACCGGCCGCGATAGCCGATATCCACCGAGATCGGCCCCAGGTCGCCGCGCACCCCGGCCGAGGCCAGGATCTGGCCCCCGAACGGCTCGTCCACCTGACGGGCCAATACCTTGGCGGTGTTGTAGCCGATACCGGTACGCACAGCGTCGGAGCTGTCGTCCAGGGCGTCGCGATAGCCGCCCTCGGCAAACAGGGCAAAGCCGCCCATGTCGGCCTCGGCCCGCAGGGTGGCCTCGGCGCTCAGCA
Source organism: Brevundimonas sp. (assembly GCF_016463485.1). Lineage (GTDB taxonomy): Bacteria > Pseudomonadota > Alphaproteobacteria > Caulobacterales > Caulobacteraceae > Brevundimonas. Next base: position 24,876 of record NZ_JAEMRD010000021.1, on the reverse strand, counting down.
CCTGGACCGTGCGACCCTTATAGTCATAGGCGGCCGCCGGGCCCTGTTCGATGAAGCCATCGACGGTCGACGACACCCACGACACCGCCACGCGGGGCGAGATCGCGATACCACCGAGGTCCATCCACACGCCACCTTGCGCGCGCGCGCCCTTGCTGACGCCGTCGGCCTTGCCGATGTGGACCACCGGCGCAATCGAGGTCAGGCGCCGGGTGTCGAACTGGTCCGCCGCCGCGCCGGCCGTCGCATTGACGAACATCGCGCCCGACCGCCAGCCGCCATAGACGTCGAACGCATAGGTGTTCAGATCGGTCTCCAGCCGGCCGCCTACGACGTCGGCGCGACGATAGCTGCCCGCGACCCCGACCTTCCAGGTATTGGACCAGGCGTTCTCGACCGCGAACCGCAGGCCGTAGCCCTCGGACGCGGCCGCCGCCACGACGCCGCGCCGGTCGCTGTCGGTCTGGTCGTACGATCCGCTGACCGACACCGTCGTCCCGTCAGCCCAGTCGCCATGACCCGACAGCGCCGCCGAACCTTCGTCCAAGCTGTCCTCGCGGTGGCGATAGGAGGTCTCGCCCATCACCGCGCTCTGGGCGCCGATGTCGGCGTAATACAGGTAGTCGTTGGCCAGCTGGGCGATCAGCCGGTGCCCCAGGGCCGTCGGGTGGACCCCGTCGACATAGAAATAGCCGGGATCGGCGCAGCGCGGCGTGGCCAGGGCGCACTGGTCGGTCACGTTGGTGATGCCGAACTGGCCCGGATTGCCCGCAATCACGTCACCGATCTTGAACAGGTCCATATAGATGATGTTGGCGTTCGGATTGGCCGCCGCCGTCGACTGCAGGCCGGTCAGCAGGGCACCGTTGAAGGTCGTCACCGCGAAATCGGCCAGCGGTGCCGCCGTGGTGTTGCGGAACTGCGGCGTCAGGCTGAGCTTGGGCAGGTTCGTGACCAGAACGGTCCCCGCCCCGGCCGCCGCCACGCTGTTGGTCAGGAAGTTGATATCGGCCGCCGCCCCAAGCGACACGGGCGAGATCGCGCCGGTCGGATTGGATGTGGCGCCCGCCGCCGGCAGGGCCTGGAAGATGTTGTTCGCGCCACCAAGAATGCTGACCAGATCGGTTGCGCCGAACCGTCCGCCCGCCGACGTGTAGGAAGTCAGTTGAGTCCGCATGCCTGGTCCGGGCGACGCCACCGTATCAGTGCGCGACCCGCCATAGGCGTAGTTGATGCTGCCGGTCACCGGCGAGCCGGCCGTCTGGCGACCCAGGTTGAATCCCAGCAGCTCGACGAACACGGGCCCGGTAGAGAAGCGGCCGTTGACGAAGGGCGCGGCCGGCGCGGCCCCGCCGGTGATAGCGAACAGGTTGCCGTTGTCGGTCAGGCTGTCGCCGAAGACGACGAGCCGGCCGTAGGACTGGGCGTTGGCGGTGGAAGCGGCGGCGAGCGACGCGGCGGCCGCGAGCACGACCAGAGCCGCGCCTGTGTGAATCCTGGACATGAAACCTCCCTCGACCGTCAGACTCGCGGTCGTTGGGATGCACTTTGCGCGCGTTTCCCGGGAGTTCAAGATGCCGTTGGGGAAGCCTCGGCCTGGTTCTAATGAAGAAGCCGGAACCGCAGCGTCCCGGCCACGGTCTTCAGCGCCTTCAACGCCTCCGGATCATAATCGCGGTCGACGTCGGTGATGACATAGCCCGTCCGCTCGTCGGTCTTCAGATGCTGGCCCAGTATGTTGAGCCCCGCCGTCGCCAGTTCGCGGTTCAGCTCGGCCATGACGCCCGGCTGGTTCCTGTGGATATGCAGGATGCGGTGCCCGCCCGACACCTCGGCCAGTTGCACATTGGGCAGGTTGACGCTGAACGTCGTGTCGCCCCGGTTCAGATAGCCCAGCAACCGCTCGGCCGCGAACTCGGCGATGGCTTCCTGCGCCTCTTCCGTCGATCCGCCGATGTGAGGGGTCAGGATCACGTTCTTCAGCCCCATCAAGGGGCTGTCGAAAGGATCGGCATTGGTACGCGGCTCTTCGGGGAAGACATCCAGCGCCGCCCCGCCAATCCGCCCGCCCTGGATGGCCTGGGCCAGGGCGCCGATATTGACCACATGCCCGCGTGACAGGTTCAGGAACAGCGCGCCTTCCTTCATCTGCTGGAACTGGGCCGGGCCGATCAGGTTGGTGTTCTCGCGCCGCCCGTCGACGTGCAGGGTGACGACATCCGCCTCGGCCAGCAAGGCGTCCAGGTTTCTCATCCGCTTGGCATTGCCCAGCGCCAGCCGCTCCGAAAGGTCATGGAAGATGACCCGCATCCCCAGCGCCTCGGCCAGCACCGACAGCTGCGATCCGATGGCACCATAGCCCACGATCCCCAGCGTCTTGCCGCGCAGTTCGCGCGAGCCGTCAGCGGACTTGTTCCACTTGCCGGTATGCATGGCGGCCGATTTGTCGACCACGTCGCGCATCAGGGTGATGGTCAGGCCGATGGCCAGCTCCACCACCGACCGCGTGTTCGAGTACGGCGCATTGAAAACCGCCACGCCGTGATCGGCCGCCGCGTCCAGGTCGATCTGGTTGGTGCCGATGCAGAACGCCGCCACCGCCATCAGGCGATCCGCCTGTTCCAGCACCCGTGCCGTCACATTGGTCTTGGACCTGATGCCCAGAACATGGACGCCCTTGATCGCCGCGATCAGGTCGTCCTCGTCCAGCGCGCCCTTCTGGGTCTCGACCGAATACCCGGCCTCTTCCAGCCGCTCGATCGCGGCGGGGTGGATGTTCTCGAGCAGCAGCATCCGGATCTTGGAACGCGGGAAGGACCACCGCCCCATCATCCCCTCGGCGTGCAGCAACTCGTCCATCGACGGTGCCTCGGCGTCGGCGACCTCGACCACCTTGGGGCGACGAACGATCTCGGTGTAGGCGTAGAACCGGTCCGCGACCCCCGCCAGCTTGACCTCGGCGTCGTTCCAGCCGTCCCCGACCATGACGATCGGACGCGGCAGGTTCAGCGCCGCGATCACCTTCGGCTTGCCGTCGGCGTGCGACAAGGGATTGGCGTCGTCGACCCCGGTCACCCGGCCGTCGGCGTCGTAGGTCAGGTCGTTGCAAAGCACCCGATCCGCCGCGACGCCCAGCCGTTCCGCCACCGGCGCTATGATTTCGCGAAAACCCCCTGACAGGATCACGACCTTGTCAGCATTCTCCTGAAAGAAGCGCAGGTTCCGCCGCACCGACGGCGTTCCCTCATCGAGAATTCGGTCAGCCAGGGCCTCGACGTGGGCCCTCGTCAGAGGCAGCAGCGCCAGCCGCTGACGCAGTGCCTCGCCGAACCCGATTTCGCCGGACATGGCCCGGTCGGTCAGGTCGGCGACCCTGGCTCGCACAGCGTCGGCTTCCGCCGATCCGTCAAGCGCGATTTCGGCGAGTGCCTCCAGCGTCTCGATCCGGACCAGGGTCGAATCGAAATCGAAAACGAAGGTGGGGGTGGGCGCGCTCATGGCGCCCTCCTACCCCCTCGCTCGCAACTGCGGCAACGATGATTGCTAAGCCGGCGGCCTAGAATTTGGCGATGCGGCGGACCCGGCTGTCCGGACGACGCGATTCGAGCACAGCCGCACCGACTGCAGCAGCGATGGTGGCCACGGCCAGCAGGGCACCGCCTTCACGCGCATGGTCACGACCATACTGGACCCCGGCGTCGGCATAGCCGCGCGCCCGCTTGCCCGCCTTGTCGGCATAACCGCGCGCCGCCTTGGCGTACTGCTTGCGCTTGCCGCCCGAGATGGCGTCGCGCCCCCGCTGGAACAGGCTCTCGGCGGTGTCGCGAGCGTCTTCGCGCAGGGCCCCGGCCCGGTCGCCCAGATCCTCGGCGGCGCCGGTCAGGCCGCGCTGGATGTCCTCGAACCGATGCCTCAGAGCCTCGGCGTCGATCCAGCCGCGCGGGTCAAGCCGGTCACGGATCGTCTCGTAACGGCGCGGTCCCGAGCGCTGCATCAGCAGGACCGTCGCGATCGCCGCCGTCGCGACCAGGGCAACGGTGCCTGCGGTGATGCCGGGGTGCTTGCGCACTTCGGCGACGACGCTGAACTGTCGAACCATGGGATAATGAACCTCTTCGTTGAGGCCGTCCTCGGAAGGCTCGTAAAGACCATCCTCATACGACCAGTCGTCGGAACCCCTGTCCCGCTTCAACACAGGAGCGAACCGCGCGAAGAGTGGTTCCGCGATCCCCGGCAAAGCCGAATAGAATGCGGCGATCAGTCGCCCGCCTCCGCCGACCGTGATCTCCCGCGTCGGATGGGTCGCGCACCACAGGATGGCGTCGGCCACCACATGGGTCGCATAGACCGGCTGCGGGCTCTGCGCGGCATAGCCGGCCAGGTTCCGGGCGTGCCGGTCATAGCGCGAATCCACCGCCGCGGGCTTGACCAGGCTCAGCGAGATCGGGGCGAAATCGCGGATCAGCTCCATCCTCAGCGCATTGGTGAACCCCTTCACCGCGTGCTTGGACGCCGAATAGGCCCCCCGGATCGGTGCCGGTGCGTCCGACAGGGTCGAGCCGACGTTGATGATCGCCCCCCCGCCCGGTCGGCCTTTCAGGTGCTCGGCCGCAATCGTCGATCCGTTGACCACGCCCCAGTAGTTGGTCTCGAACAGCCGTCGCTGATCCTGCAGAGAGGTTTCCAGTACGCTGCCGATGATCGAGACCCCGGCATTGTTCACCCAGGTGTCGAACCCGCCGAACAGTCGGCGGCATTTGTCGGCCGCCTCAGCCAGGGCGTCGAAATCCGCGACGTCGGCCACGGCCCAGGCCGCGCGGCCGCCGTCGCGCTGGATTTCCTCGCACAGCGCCTTCAGGTCGGTCTCGCCCCGCGCGATCAAGAAGACGCAGGCCCCTGCCCGCGCAGCCCGCCTCGCCGTGGCCAGCCCTATGCCCGAGGTCGCGCCGGTCACAACGATCGCCTGCTGGTTCAGCGGCTTCAGGGTGGGCTTTACGGACATGATCACGCCTTCGTCTGTCGGCTCCCGCGGCCCGGTTCGCAACGGGCCGCCGGTCGTGCCGGTTCCCCACCCCCTTACCATAGGGCGCGCCCGTGCCTATCTTGACGCGCCTCCCCGACATTGCCCGGACTCGAAGACCCTTGCCCTATTCCGCGCCCACAGACACCACGACCGACAACCTGGCCGCCGCCTTTCAGATCGAGGGCTGGCCGGTGCGTGGCCGTCTGGTCCGCCTGGGCTCGGCGGTCGACGAAATCCTCTCGGCCCACGCCTATCCCGAGCCGGTCGCAGCCCTGCTGGGCGAAGCCTGCGCCCTCGCCGCCCTGGTCGGCTCCAGCCTCAAATTCGAGGGTCGGCTGATCGTCCAGGCGCAAGGCGACGGCCCCGTCCGCTACGTCGTCGCCGACTATGACACCTCCGGCACCCTGCGCGGCTATTGCCGGTTCGACGAGGCCGAGGTCGCTGCCGCCTCGACCGGTTTCGCCCGCCCGGGTGCCCGGACCTTGCTGGGCGAGGGCGTGTTCATCATGACCCTGGACCAGGGCCCCGATTTCGACCGCCACCAGGGCATTACCCCGATCGAGGGCGAAAGCCTGTCGCTGTGCGCCGAACACTATTTCGCCCAGTCCGAACAGGTGCCGACCAAGGTCCGCCTCGCGGTCGGCCAGATCGTCGGCGACGACGGCGTCGCCCACTGGCGCTCGGGCGGGGCCATGATCCAGGCCGTCGCCGGCGACGTCACGCGCGGCTCGACCGAAGAGGTCTGGGACCGCACCCGCGCCCTGTTCCAGACGCTCGGCGACGACGAACTGATCGACCCCACCATCACGCCCGAAACCCTGCTCTTCCGCCTCTTCCACGAGGATGGCGTACGCCTGGAGCAGCCCCTGCCCCTCGCCGCCGTCTGCCGCTGCTCCCCCGAACGCATCGTCGGCGTCCTGGGCTCGTTCAGCGACGCCGAACGCGCCGACATGGTCGAGGACGACGGCAAGATCCGCGTCACCTGCGAATACTGTTCGACGGTTTATGCGCTGGATCCGGCGGAGGTGGCGAGCAACGCGGATTCGTGAGACGCTGACGCCATGAGCGCCACCCGTACCCTAATCTTCGAGCTTTCGGAGGACGCCGCGAAAGAGATCGACGCCCGCGTCGCGTCCGGCGTCTATGAGGATGCGGCCGAGTTCCTGCGTGAGACCGTGGAAACCACTCTTTCGGCGCAACGGCCGGATTTGGAGCGATGGCTTCGCGACGAGGTCGGCCCGACATACGATGCCTACAAAGCCGATCCATCTCGTCTCGTGCCCGAAGAAGACGCTGAAGAGCGAATCAATGCGATGGTCCGCGCTCGGACCAAGCCCACTTGAGGCGATACCGCATCGTCTACGACGACAAGGCGCTCAGCGATCTTGCCGATCTCGAAGTCTGGATTGCATCGCAGGCGAGCATGCGGACGGCCTCGGGCTACACCGCTCGCATACGCAAGTGTTGCAGCCGTCTTCGGCATTTTCCGGAGCGCGGTGCCATCCATGATGACACACGCCCTGGCATCAGAGTCATGGGCTTTGAAGGCCGCGTCGATATCGCCTTCGAGGTTCAGGACGACCGCGTCATAATTATCCGCATCCTTTACGCCGGTCGTCAGTTCGACAGCCGCTGAGCCCTACCCTTCCAGATCCAGCGAGTACCCCGCTGACCGAACCGTCCGGATCGGATTGGCGCTCTCGCCGACGTCCAGCGCCTTCCTGAGCCGCCCAACGTGGACGTCCACTGTCCGCGCCTCGACGTAGACGTCACTGCCCCAGACAGCGTCCAGCAGCTGTTCGCGGCTGAACACCCGGCCCGGGTGGCGCATGAAATGGTCCAGCAGTCGGAATTCGGTCGGGCCCAGATGAACTTCGGTGCCGCTGCGGCGCACCCGGTGCGCGACCCGGTCGATGACGATATCGCCGTGGCCCACCCGGTCGTCGGCCAGACCCGGGCGAATCCGGCGCAGCACCGCCCGGATGCGCGCGATCAGTTCCACCATCGAGAACGGCTTGGTCAGATAGTCGTCGGCGCCGGTGTCCAGCCCCCGCACCCGGTCCGTCTCCTCGCCGCGCGCGGTCAGCATGATGATCGGCAGGTTGCGCGTCTCGGCCCGCCCGCGCAGCCGCCGGCAAACCTCGATCCCCGACACCTTGGGCAGCATCCAGTCCAGAAGCACCAGGTCCGGCTGGCGTTCGTCGACCTGGACCAGGCCTTCCTCGCCGTCCGAGGCGATGACGACGTCATAGCCTTCCTTTTCCAGATTGTACTGGAGCAGGGTCGCCAGGGCGTCCTCGTCTTCCATCACCAGGATATAGGGCTGCATCTAGGGCTCCCTTCAGGCTTGCGGCAGAGTGTGGGTGTGCGTCAGGCCGGTCTCGGACGCATCCGGCGCGCCGCGCGGCCGCTCGCCGATCATCTCGTCGCCGGTGATCTCATAGTGGACGGTCTCGGCGATGTTGGTCGCGTGGTCCCCGATCCGCTCCAGGTTCTTGGCCATGAACAGCAGGTGGGTGCAGGCGTTGATCGTGCGCGGATCGCCCATCATATAGGTCAGCAGTTCGCGGAACAGCGCGTTGTAGTGCTCGTCCACCTCGTCGTCCGAGGCCCATACCGCCAGCGCCCCGTCCAGCTCGCCCGACGTATAGGCGTCGAGCACGTCACGCAGCCGCAACGACACCAGGCGCCCCATCCGCTCGATCGACCGCGTCAGCGGCTGCATCGGCTCGGTCTCGGCGACGGCCAGGCCGCGCTTGGCGATGTTCTTGGCGAGGTCGCCGGTGCGTTCCAGATCGGTGGCCAGCTTCATCGCCGACAACGTCTTGCGCAGATCCGACGCCACGGGGCCGCGCAGCGCGATCAGACGGATGGCCTTCTTCTCGATCTCGCGATGCATGACGTCCAGCTTGGCATCGCGGTCGACCACAGCGCGGGCCAGGGCGATGTCGCGCCGGGCCACGCTCTCGACAGCATCCGCCACCTGCGCCTCGGCCAGACCGCCCATGCGGGCGACCTCCGCCGTCAGCTGGTTCAACTCGTCGCCGTACGCTTTTACTGTGTGCTGGTTCATCAGCCGAACCGTCCCGTGATGTAGTCCAGCGTGCGCCGTTCGCGGGGATTCGTGAATATTTCCTCGGTGTCGCCGGTCTCGACGATCCGACCCATGTGGAAGAAGGCCGTGCGCTGCGACACCCGGGCGGCCTGGGCCATCGAGTGGGTGACGATGACGATGCAGTACCGCTCGCGCAGTTCGTCGATCAGCTCCTCGATCTTGGCCGTTGCGATGGGGTCCAGCGCCGAGCAAGGCTCGTCCATCAGGATCACTTCAGGCTCGACCGCGATGGCGCGGGCGATGACCAGACGCTGCTGCTGACCGCCCGACAGACCGGTGCCCGCCGAATGCAGTCGGTCGGCGACCTCGTCCCACAGGCCGGCACGTTTCAGGGACGCTTCGACGATCCCGTCCAGCTCGGCCTTGTTGGTCGTCAGGCCGTGGATCCTGGGCCCATAGGCGACGTTCTCGTAGATGGTCTTGGGGAACGGGTTCGGCTTCTGGAACACCATGCCGACTTGGGCACGCAGCAGCACCGGATCGACGGATTTCGCATTGACGTCCTGGCCGTCCATGTCGATCCGGCCCGTCACCTTGCACCCCGGAATCGTGTCGTTCATCCGGTTCATGGTGCGCAGGAAGGTCGACTTGCCACAGCCCGACGGGCCGATGAAGGCGGTGACCGTCTTGTCGGGGATGTCCAGCGAGACGTCGAACAGCGCCTGCTTGTCGCCATAGAAGACCGACACGTCGCGCGCGGCGATCTTGGTCGGGCCTAGCGGAGCCACATTCACCTTCACCGACGGCGTGCGGCTCATGCTCGGCGCAGGTCCGCCGGCCTCCGGCTGAGGGGTCAGCATGGATTCGTCGCGCGGCTCCTCTCCGACAGGGGCGGCGGCGGCCGGCAGGACCTGGCCGCCCATCATCGGGGTGTCGGACGGATCACCGGGACCGCCGTCACGGCCTTCGGGAGCGCGGTTCGGGGTGTTGAAGAATGGAAGTTTCATAACTCTACCACCGGCGTTCGAAGCGCCGACGCAGCACGATGGCGGCGGCGTTCATGACGATCATGAAGGCGAGCAGGACCATGATCGCCGCCGCAGTCCGCTCGTGGAAGGCGCGCTCGGAAGCGTTCTCCCAGATATAGACCAGGGACGGCAACGCGCCGGTCGGCTCGTTGATGGCGTGCGGGATGCCCGGCACGAAACTGACCATGCCGATCAGCAGCAGCGGCGCGGTCTCGCCGAGCGCGTGCGCCATGGAGATGATGGTTCCCGTCATCACGCCCGGCATGGCCAGGGGCAGGACGTGCTGGAACACCGTCTGGGTGCGGCTGGCCCCCATGGCGAGTGCGGCCTCGCGGATCGACGGCGGCACCGACTTCAGCGACGACCGCGTCGCGATGATGATTGTCGGCAGGGCCATCAGCCCCAGCACCAGACCACCCACCAGCGGTGACGACCGGGGCAGATGCGCCCAGTTGATGAACACCGCCACCCCCAGCAGACCGTAGACGATCGACGGCACGGCCGCGAGATTGTTGATATTGACCTCGATCAGGTCCGTCAGCCGGTTCCGCGCCGAGAATTCTTCCAGATAGACCGCCGCCCCCACCCCGATCGGGATGGCGATACAGGCGGTGACCAGCAGCATCAGGGCCGATCCGATCACGGCGCCCAGCACCCCCGCGAGTTCCGGCTCGGTCGAGTCGCCATTGGTGAACAGTGCGCCGTTGAAATGGGTCCGTACCGATCCCTCGGTCTTCAACCGGTTCAGCCATCCGATCTGCTGATCCGACAGACGGCGCTGGTCGGCCGGCGTATCAGCCGAGATTTCGCCCTTGTAGAAGAGGTCGCTCTCGTCGGCGGCCGGGGCGGAAATGGTCACCGTCTGGCCGATCAACGCCGGGTTCTCGCGGATCAGGGCAGCGGCCCGGAACTTGAGCTCCGACGAGAACAGGCCGCGCATGGCCGTGGCCTTGGTGCCCCGCGCATCGTCGGCGATGCCGTAGCGCTCCAGTTGCTGCTCGGCGACCAGCAACTCGAAATTGGTGCCCTGCGGATAGGCCCGGTCGATGCGTGCGGGGTCCATATAGACCGGCAGGGTGATCTCGTGAGCGTAGAAGGCGGTGTAGCCCTGGGTCACGATCCGGCCCAGCAGCAGCAGCAGAAAGCCGATGGCGATGCAGACGGCCAGAACGCCGTACAGCTTGAACCGGCCCTCGCGGGCATAGCGCTTCTTGAGCCCGGCCTGAAGCCGACCTGCGCGCGCGACGTCCGTCGCCGGAACGGTGGCTGAAGTCGCGTCAGTCATACTGTTCCCGATAGGTCTGAACGATCTTCTGGGCGACGATATTGAGCACCAGGGTGACCAGGAACAGCGTCAGGCCAAGGCCGAAAGCGGCCAGCGTCTTGGGACTGTCGAACTCCTGGTCTCCGGTCAGAAGGGTGACGATCTGCACCGTCACCGTGGTCACGGTGTCGAGCGGATTGAGCGTCAGCTTGGCGGCCAGGCCGGCGGCCATGGTCACGATCATGGTCTCGCCGATGGCGCGCGACACGGCCAGGATCATGGCACCCGAAATGCCCGGCAGGGCGGCGGGCAACAGCACCCTCTTGACCGTCTCCGACTTGGTCGCGCCCATCGCATAGGACCCGTCACGCAGGCTCTGTGGCACGGCGTTCAGGATGTCGTCTGACAGGGACGAAACGAACGGGATCAGCATGATCCCCATCACCGCACCCGCCACCAGCGCCATCTGGTTCTGCACCAGCATCAGATACTGGCCGATCCCGTCCAGGGGTCCGCCGACCATCCAGGAACCTATCGTGTTGAAGAAGACCCGGAACGCCGGCCCCACCGTCAGGGCGGCAAAGAAGCCGTAGACCACCGTCGGCACGCCTGCGAGAATCTCCAGCACCGGCTTGATCACCGCCCGCGAGGTCCGGCTGGCGTATTCCGACAGATAGATGGCGCTGAACAGCCCGACCGGTGCCGCCACGCACATGGCGATCAGCATGATCAGGAAGGTGCCGGCGAACAGGGGCACGGCGCCGAACGCTCCGGACGATCCGACCTGATCCGCCCGGATCGCGATCTGCGGCGACCACTTGGTCCCGAACAGGAACTCGGTCACCGGCACGGACTGGAAGAAGCGCAGGGAATCGAAGATCAGCGAGAACAGGATGCCCACGGTCGTCAGCACCGCCACAGCCGAACAGGCCAGCAGGATGCCGCCAATCCAGCCCTCGACCCGGTTCCTCGCCCGCAGAGACGGCCTGATCTGCAACGCCGCGAACAGGGCACCGAGCGCCGCCGCGATGGCCGCCGCGATCAGTGCGCCGGTGGTCAGCATGGTATGGACCTGCGCCGACCGTCGACCCTCGACGATCAGGGCCTCGCTCAGCGGGGCCAGCCAGATCTGTTGCGGAGCCCGCCCCTGCCCGACCCGGCGCGCGTCGGCGAAGAAGGCCTCGCGCTTGAAGGTCTCGAGTTCGTTGACCTCGGCGGGTGCCCCGGCGGCGATGGTCTGGTAGGCGATGGGCTCGGCGAAGATCCCGGCCGCGATCAGGATGACCAGGGCCGGAACCCCGACCCAGATCATCGCATACAGACCGTGCTGGGTCGGCCGAGAGTGGGCCTTGACGCTGGAAGCCGCCGCACGTCGCGTCGCCAGCCGGCGTCCGCCGACGAAGGCCAGCGCCGACAGCGCGATCAGGATCGGCAGGAACAACCAGATCATCGGAGAGCAGGGGTCGCCAGAATCGCAGCGCGGCGAGGGCCGGCTTTCAACGGCCGCAATAGCCCCAGGTGGCGAGCGGATTACGACGGCTGAGTGACAGTTCTGTTACGGCGCAGGTTGTAGCGTCGCCACGCCCGTCTCGCGGGCTGCCGGCGCCGCTGCCGCCCCGGCCGCCATAGGGAAATAGGCCGTAAATCCCGCGCCTTCGCCCACCGCGCTCTCGACGACGAACCCGCCCCGGTGCCGATTGACGATATGTTTGACGATGGCCAGCCCCAGGCCCGTACCGGCCCGCTCACCGCCACTCTTCTGACCCTCGACGCGATAGAACCGCTCGGTCAGCCGGGGCAGGTGTTCGCGCGCCATGCCCGGCCCGTGATCGCGCAACGTCACCGCTGCATACAGCACCCCGGCTTCTCGGTCTGGCGTCAGCAGCGACATCCGCGTCGCCCCCTCCGTGCGCGGCCCTGGGGCGGCGTCCAGCGTCAGTCCACGCCGGATCGTGATCTCCACGATCTGGCCGGGTGCAGAATACTTGATGGCGTTGTCGGTCAGATTCTGGACCACCTGAACGATCTCGTCGCGATCCGCCTCGATGGTCGTCGCGCCGGGCTCGGTATCCAGCACAATCACGACCCCCTTTTCCTGGGACAGTACGCTCAGCGCATCCACCACGTCGGACGCCGCCAGCGCCAGATCGACCCGACCTGACGGCGGGATATGTTCGTTCAGCTCGATCCGGCTCAGCGACAGCAGGTCCGCTACCAGCCGCCCCATCCGATCCGCCTGCACCCCCATGATGTCGAGGAACTTGTCGCGCGCCTTGGGGTCGTCCCGGGCGTGGCCCTTCAGCGTCTCGATGAACCCGCTCAGCGAGGCCAGGGGCGTGCGCAGCTCATGGCTGGCGTTGGCCAGGAAGTCGACGCGCATCAACTCCATGCGCCGCACATCGGTCTCGTCATGCAGGCGCAGAACCGCCAGCCGGTCGTGTGGCCCCGACGCCGCCTCTGAGCCCGGCTCGGACGTCAGCGGCTCGACCCAGGCCCGCCAGTGCCGATCCCGCGATCCCCCGGCCGCATAGCTGGTCGTGCGGTCCACCCCGCCGAACAGGGCCTCGTCCACCGCCTCCAGCACCCCGGGGTCGCGCACGGCCGAAACCAGCAGCGCCCCTTCCCGGGCAATCTTCAACAGGTCGCGCGCCGCACCGTTGGCAAGGATGATACGGCGACCGGCGATGTCATCCGCCTCGCCGCCGCTGACCACCATGACCGGATCGGTCATCGCCTCGAACACACTGTCCAGCAACGCCATGCGCCGCGCATCCCGGCCCCCGTCGCCGCGACCGTCCGCGACGATCTCATTCGACGCCGCCGGACGTCGCACGGCCATCCAGGCGCTCAGGGCGACAGCCGCGGCCCCGCCCACCAGCCAGATCGCGACGTCGGGATGGACGACGGCCAGAACCAGCATGATCCCGACCGCCAGCCCGCCCGTCGCGACCTCGGTCCAAAGACGCGACGACGCGAGGGGCGCGACGGGAGAAGGCGACTGATCGTAGGGCATTGCGGCCGGCAAACCTCGGAGTACCGGGGCAGCAGGCCCCGATTCGATCCTCTTACCACGAGGATGGCACGGCTTGATGACCGTCACGGTTGCCGTCTTCAGCATCCCGGGCACCGGTTTGTTTACCTGTGAAGGTTAGAGTGGAGCCAGGAGCACGAACGACCTTGGACGACCTTCTCTACTGCCTTTCCGTCGAACACGACTGGCGTTACGTCGTCGGCTCCGTCGTCCTTTGCGTCGCCGGACTGGCGGCGACCGTGGGCCTGCTGTCGCTCGCCCGGTCTGACGGTCGCAGTCGCCGCATCCTGTTCGGCGCCGGGGCCACCGCCATTTCCGCCCTGACGGTCTGGGCGACCCATTTCCTGGCCATGGTCGGATACAGCAGTGTCGCCGAGGTCCGTTATGACGCCCTGATAACCCTGTTCTCGCTGGTCATCGTCTGCGTCGGCTTCGCCGCCGGCGTCGCCCTGCTGTTGGGCCGTCCTGGCCCGGCCGGCAGGGTCATCGCGGGCCTTACCGCAGCGGCCTCGACCACCGCCATGCATTTCGTCGGCCTGTCGGCGGTCTCCATCGAGGGCGCGCGGGTCGGGTGGGAAATCGGCCCCACCATCCTGGTTGTCGCCGCCGGCCTGGCGATGGCCGGCCTCATCGGCTTCATCCGGGTGATCCCGAAACGGCTCAGGGCAGCATCGGCGGCCGTTCTGGGATCCCTGACCGTGCTGACCCTTCATTTCGGTACGATGGCAGCCATGGTCATCAGCCCCGCGCCGGTGACCGCCGTGGGCGACCTGTCCCAATCGGCACTGCAACTCACGCTGCTCGGCACCGTGGTCGTGACCGTCGTCTTCGCCGCCTTCATGATCGGGATCGCCTGGTGGTCACGGACCAACAGCCTGGCGCAGCTGCGTCAGGCGATCGAGGGCATGCCGGACGGTCTCGCCTTCTTCGACGCCGAGGATCGGCTCGTGGCGTGGAACCAGCGCTACGCCGACGTCAACACCGAACTCAAACCCTATCTCAGGCCGGGGATCACCTTCGGCCAGTTGGTCGAGGCGGGCCTGACCACCGACACCTATGTCGAGGCTTTCGGTCGTCGCGACGAATGGCTCGCCGAGCGTATGGAGGCGCGTCTCCAGGGGTCCAGCACCATGGAACAGCGCATGGCCGGCGATATCTGGCTCAGGGTCCAGGACCGGCGCACGGCCGACGGCGGAACCGTCACCGTCGTCAATGACATCACCGACCTTAAGCGCGACGCCATCGCCCTGGCCGAGGCGCGCGACGCCGCCGAAGCCGCAACCCACGCCAAGTCGGCCTTCCTGGCCAATATGAGCCACGAAATCCGCACTCCCCTGAACGGCGTGATCGGTCTGGCCCAGGCCCTGGCCCGCACCGACCTGAGCCCCGGACAGGCCGAGATGCTCGAGCTGATCCAGTCCTCCGGCCAGACGCTCCAGACCCTGCTCAGCGACATCCTGGATCTGGCGCGGGTCGAATCCGGCCGGGTTGAGATCAGCGCCCAACCCTTCCTGCTGTCGCGCGCCGTCAAGGAAGCCGCCCAGCTCTATGCGGCCTCGGCCGCCGACAAGGGGCTGCAGTTCTTTTGCGACATCGAGCCGGACGCCGACACCTGGATCCTCGGCGACGTGGTCCGGGTGAAGCAGATCCTGACAAACCTGGTCTCGAACGCCGTCAAATTCACGGGCCAGGGCTTCGTCAGCCTGACCGCCGCGACGGCCCTGTCGCCCGACGGCGAACCCTTCCTGCGCTTCACGGTCGAGGACACCGGCGTGGGCTTCGACGCCGAGGCCCGCGACCGCCTGTTCAACCGCTTCGAACAGGCCGACGCCAGCATCACGCGCCGCTATGGCGGCACCGGCCTTGGCCTGGCCATCTGTCGTCAGTTGGCCGAAATGATGGGCGGTGCCCTGGATTGCGAGAGCGAGCCGGGCGGAGGCTCAGCCTTCATCCTGACCCTTCCCCTGATCCATGCCTCCGAGCCCACGGCCGCAACCGGCCTGGACGCCTTGGTCGAGCCCGAGCGTGAAGGCGGCGGTGTCCGGGTTCTGCTGGCCGACGACCACCCGACCAACCGCCGCGTCGTCGAACTGATCCTCGCCCAGGCCCATGTCGACCTGACCTCGGTCGAGGACGGTGCCCAGGCCTTCGCCGCCTTCTGTGCCCAACCCTTCGACCTGGTGCTGATGGATATGCAGATGCCGGTGATGGACGGTCTGACCGCCACCCGCGAAATCCGCGCCCACGAGGCGGCCATGGGCTCGCCTCGCACGCCGATCGTGATGCTGACCGCCAACGCCCTGGCCGAGCACGTCGCAGCCGGCCAGGCGGCCGGAGCGGACGCCCATTTGTCCAAGCCCTTCAGCGCCGAGGATCTGCTGACCCTCGTCGCCGAATGCGCCGCTGCCGATCCGCGTTCGATGGCCGCCTGACCTGAGCCTCGCAGGCTATTCGTAGCCGTGCGCCGCCTCGTTGATGACCTGTGACGGCATTCTCGAGAAATCGACGCTGATCGGCTGGGCCGCCTTGGCCTGGAAGGTCTTGATGACATGCTCCAGGCGACGCCGGACCTCGGTCGCAGCCTCCGAACTGTCGTCCAGCTCCAGCGGAGCAAGGCAGAAAGCGATGATGGCCTGAGGCCGGCTGAGCGGTTCCATGGTCGTCTCCATTCGTGCGCCGATGCGCTGTGAGCTCAGAAAACACGCTACAGTCACAATAGATACCGCTCGCGTGCCCTCCATCATGTCATTTTGTCAGATCATGACCTTTCGATTTCAGTCATTTCGTGACACGCTCATGCCATGGAGAACACCGATCGCAAGCTCTTCCTCGGCGGCCGGCTGAAACGGCTCCGGCGCAGCCTCAACCTGACCCAGACGGCCATGGCCGCCGACCTTGCCGTCTCGCCCAGCTATCTGAACCATATCGAGCGCAATCAGCGCCCGGTCTCCGCTCAGCTCCTGCTGCGTCTGGCCGAGACCTATGACGTAGATCTGCGCGAACTGAACCGCCCGGCCGGCCAGGCTGGCGAGGCCGAACTGGCCGAAATCTTCGCCGACCCCCTGTTCAAGGGCCTGGCCGTGCCCCGCCACGAAATCCTGCAACTGGCCGACGACGCCCCCGCCGCCGCCGACGCGGTGCTGCGCCTGTACCGCACCTTTGCCGAGGCCCGTGCCCGCGAGCGGATGAGCGCCGCGCTCGGCGATGGGGGCCGCGACGACTCGACCGAACACTCCCCCGCAGACCGGGTCCGCGATTATATCCAGGCCCGCAACAACCATTTCCCCGACCTCGACCTGATGGGCGAGGCGCTGCACGCCGACCTGACCCGCAATGCCACTGGCGAAGAGGTCGAGGCCCTGGCCCGCCGCCGCCTGGCCGACCGTCACAACCTCGCCGTCCGGGTCATGCCGGCCGAGGTCATGGTCGAATGGACGCGCCGCTTCGATCCCCATCGCCGCCGCCTGTTGATCTCCGAAAGCCTGGGCCACGCCTCGCGCGCCTTTGCGGTCGCGTATCAGTTGGCCCTGTCCGAGCATGAGACCGACCTCGAGGCCATGGCCGACGCCGCCGACATGCCCGACCCGGCCGCGCGCCGTCTGGTCAAGGTGACCCTGACCAACACCCTGGCCGCCGCCATCCTGATGCCTTACGCCGCCTTCCACCGCACGGCCGAGGATACCGGCTATGACCTCCCTCGCCTCCAGGCCCGCTTCGGCGTCAGCTTAGAGCAGGCCGCCCAGCGCCTGACCACACTCTCAAGGCCCACGGCGCGCGGCGTTCCCTTCTTCCTGATGCGGGTGGACCCGGCCGGCAACGTCTCCAAACGTTATGCGTCGAGCGCCTTCCCGTTCGCCAGATTCGGTGGCTCCTGCCCCCGCTGGCGCTTGTATTCAGCCTTCCGCACGCCGGGCCGCATCGTCACCCAGATCATCGAGACCCCGGCCCAGGACGGCAAACCCGCCGGCCAGTGGTTCACCCTGGCCCGCACCGTCGACCGCCAGGGCCGCGACGCCTTCTCCGAGGGTGCCGACCTCGCCATCGGCATCGGCTGCGAGCTGAAACACGCCCACCGCCTGTCCGCCGCCCGGGGCATCGACCTGGCGACGCCCGACGTCACCCCCATCGGCCCCGCCTGCCGACTCTGCCACCGCCACCCTTGCGCCGAGCGCGCCGCCGCCCCTCTCGACCGCCCCCTCGCTGTCGATGACTGGTCAAAGTCGGTCAGTCCCTATCCGTTCGCCGAGGCGTGACCGGGCCGCCGCATCGATCCTCGCCTGCCTATTCTTGAGCCGCCAAACAAACCTCGGTAAGCGTTGCAGTGCGGATTGAACGCCGCCGTCCGGGGGGACCCATGAAATTTCGTCGCGACGCGCCTCTGGCGCTGATCACCGCTGTCGTCGTCGTGATCGGCGTCCTGACGCTGGCCTCCAACCTGCTGTTCGGGGGCATGACCTCGGCGGTGGAAAAGAGCCAGATCGATCTGATGCGCTCCATCATCACCTTCAACCTTGAGGGGACGGCCGGCAACGCCCTGGCCCGGGCCGAGATCATCGCCAGCGAGCCCGAGGTGCGTGACGCCCTGGCGCGGGGCGACCGCCCGGCCCTGCTGTCGACCACCGAGGCGATGTTCGCGACCCAGAAGGACAAGTACGGCGTCACCCAGGTCCAGTTCCACACCCCGCCCGCCACCTCCTTCCTGCGGCTCCAGGCCCCGACCCGGTTCGGCGACGACCTGTCCAGCTTCCGGCCCATCGTGGTCGCCGTGAACCGCGAACGCACCCCCAAGAAGGGCATGGAGACCGCCCGCTCCGGCCCGGCCATCTTCGGCGTCGCCCCGATCAGCGCGCCCGACGGGTCGCCCGCCGGCTCGGTCGAAGTCGGCATGGACTTCGGCCCCGTGCTGGACCGACTCAAGGCCGCCTATGGCCTGGACCTGACCCTGTTCCTCGACGAGGCCCCGCTGCGCCAGACGGCGACCGGCATGGATCCCACTCTTCTGGCCGAACAGAACCGCGTCGGATCGACGATCAAATTGCACTCCACCGACTGGGATCTGATGCGCGATCTGGTCACCGTCGAGGACCTGCGCATTCACGACGAGCCGTCCGATTATGTCCGCAAGGCCGGCGGAAAGCCCTATGGCGTCGTGATCGTGCCTGTCCGGGGTGCCTCGGGCGAGCTTCTGGGCGCCGTCGCCGTGACCCAGAGCTTTGCCCCCACGCGCGGCGCGGCCGGTCGCTCACTTGTGCTCCAGATCCTGTTCGCCCTGTTCGCCGCCATCGTCCTGGCCGGGACCGTGCTGATCGTCGTGCGCGGCTTCCTGCTGCGGCCCCTGCGCGCGATCTCCGGCCGGTTCGCCGCCATCGGCACGGACGATTCCGTCGAGGACGATCCCGACGACGATCGCCTGTCGCTCGAGATGTCCGAACTCGCCGCCGAACAGAAACGCATCGCCGCCTTGGTCGAGGCCGGTCGGAACCCCGCCCCGTGAGCCTGCGCCGCCTGATCATTGCCGCCATGGCCCTGACCGGCCTTCTGGTCGTCGGCCTGCTGCTCCCGGGCCTGGGCCAGACCCAGAGCCTGGCCACCCCGCCCGAACCGCCGCTGTCCGCGCCGGCACCCCAGCCGACGACCCTGCCGCTGGGCGCCGGCCTGCCCGTTGTCGTCCGCACCGGCCTGTCCTTCGTCGACGTCGAGGCGATCGACGAGAACGCCCAGACCTATGCCGCGACCGTCGACCTGCGCCTGCGCTGGAAGGACGCCCGCCTGGCCTATCCGCCGTCGGACGCCCCGACCGGCTATCAGGAATGGCGCGGCGAGGCCGCCACGGACAAGCTGGCCGAAATCTGGACCCCCGACGTCGATCTGGCCAACCGCGTCGACGACCCGTCGGCCGACAGCCGCTCGCTGCGTATCTTCCCCGACGGCCAGGTCGAGATGCTGCGGCGGGTCACGGCGGTCTACAAGTCGCCGCTGGACGTCACCACCTTCCCCTTCGACCACCAGGCCCTGCCGGTCGAGATCGTCTCGCGCGGCGAACCCGCCGACCGCGTCTCCCTCGACTACCGCCAGGAGGATCTGGAGTTCAGCCGCGCCCGCGCCGGTCTTAACCTTGATGGCTGGGCCATCGGCCGCGTGACTCTGACCCGCGACCCCTTGGCGGGCTGGTACGGCGAGACCTATTCGCGCCTGCGCGCTGCACTGGACGTCGGTCGCGATGCGGGCTCGACCGTGGCGGGCCTGTTCATCCCCTTGCTGGCTTCGCTGCTAATCCCCCTGCTGGCGACCTGGCTCCAGTCGGCGAAGAACGGCGAGTTCCAGACCGAGGCCTTCGAACTGACCAACATCGTCATCGGCGGTCTGTTTGCGGTGATCGCCCTGAACTTCACGGTCAACACCGACCGCGCCATCCTGGCCAATGGCCAGAACACGGTGGCGATGCTGTTCGGGCTCAACTACGTCACCCTGGCCCTGGCGCTCGGCATCAACATCGCCCTGTTCCGGTTCAACGCGGTGCGCGCCCTGGCCGGGCGACACGTCCAGCATGAGGCTTTCACCTTCATCACCTGGGCCCTGCCCCTGACCGTCGCGGCCACTGCCGTCGCTATCGTCCTGATCGCGGCGGTGTGAGCGGCGTCTTGGTCGGGTGCGCCGGATCAGGTAGGATGCCACCATGGCCGACGGCGCTCTGACCCGAACGATCACTCTGACCCTCGACGAGGACACCGCTTTGCGCCTCGATCAGGCCGCGCGCGACGCAGGTCTCGGGGACCTCATCGCCGAGGCCCTTGTCCCAGACGACCTCCTCAACACCCGCACCGAGGCGGCTCGCCAATGGCAGGACGAGCAGACCCGGATTGCTCTCGATGAGTACGAGAGGACAGGCGAAGGCGTTCCACTCGAAGAGGCGCTCCGGACTTTCCGTGCGGATGTCGAGGCTGGCCTTGCCGCGAAGGTCCAAATCTGAAGGTCATTGTCACTCCTGTGGCGCAGGCTGATCTGCGTCGACTTGGTCAATTTCTCGTCGCCAAAAGCCCTCGCGCGGCGCGACGAGCCGTCAACCTCATCGAAGAAGCACTGATCTCGTTGCAGGAAATGCCGGACCGGACGCCGATCCGCGAAGACGGTATCCGCGAGCTGATGGTCCGGTTCGGCGCCGGCGGCTACGTCGCCCGCTATCGAGTGATGGCCGACCACGTAATCGTCCTACGCATCTTCCACATGCGCGAAGACCGCTGAGCGCGCCTCAGCCCAGCACGACTTTCCCGCCCTCGACCCGGTGCGCCACTCCCGTCCGCTGGAACAGCCGCCCGATCACCGCGCCGGGATCACCGACCCCCTGGTCCAGCATCCGTTCGATATCCAGCCTCAGTGACGGATCGCGCGCGGTGCGGGTCAGAGCCGAAAGCCACTCTTCGCGGCTCAACACCCCGTCGCGGCCCTCGCCCCGCTGAAACTCCGCGATGACGTCGAACCAGTCGCCCCCATCCCGCGTGCCCTTCGCCGCCTCGAACGCCATCGCCCAGACTGCGCCACACGCATAGTAGGCCCGGTTGTCGCCCCGCTCCCCCGCCGTCGCGACCGGCTTGCCCGTCGCAAAGGTCACGCAGTCGTCCACCTCGCGCTGCAACTCGGCCCGCGCATCGTAGGTCGGGTCGATCGCCGAGATCGCCCGCACCGCCATCAGGTCCGCCCCGCCCTCGGTGATCCAGGCGTCGCGCGCGAACTCGTATCTCAGCCCGTTCGACCCCAGCCAGAAATGCGCCGCCTCATGGCCGATGAACCACCGCGCTCGCGACAGGGCAACCGCGTCCGGGTCCAGCACGCCTTCGCCCTCGAAATTCATCGAGATCAGCCCAGGCAGGACGCTGCCGCCCATGCTGGACAGCCGCTCGGTCGGCCCCGTCCACGATACCATCAGCGTCGGCACCCCGCCCGCCGACGGCCCAAGCCGCTCGGCGTAGTATCCCATCACCCGCGGCGTGAACCCGGCCAGCTCCTGTCCCAGCCAGGTCGGCAGTCCCGGATCGATGACCGTCGTCACGCCCGAGCCCGAGCGCACCTCCGCCTGTCCAAACAGCACATAGGTATCGGCGTCCACCTCCACCGGTTCCGCGATCCGCTCCCCCTTGAACAGCACTGGCCCCGCCCGGTCGCGCCAGCGGACTCGCGCCGGCCCGCCCGGCAGGTCCAGGCCGTTGGTGTCCAGCGGCAAGGCCCGCGCCTCCTCCACCGAGGCCAGCGGGATCACGTCGAACTGCCCCGAATACAGCGCCACCGTCCCGTCCGAGAACATCAACGCCGGATCATAGTCCGCCTCCAGGTCGCCTTCGCGCGGATGCATGACGATCCGCACGTCACGGGGCACCGGCGATCCATCGACGGTCCTCAGCACATCGTACCGCCCCTGCCGATCCAGGATCACGCCCGGCGTCTGCACCGACCACCACGCCGGCCGCCAGGGCGTGCGCCCGACCCTCAGCAAGGCCGACCTTTGGAACGCCCACACGGGTGCATCCTCGTTCAGCCGATAGGTCACGGTCCAGGCGTTCCCGTCGCGCAGCACCGCCGCCTCGACCCGGTCGCCACCCGTCCGGATCACCGATGCCGGTTCAGCACCCGACGCCGCGCACCCACCCAGCGCCAGGGCGACACAGGCGAGCACAGACATCAGGCGGGTCGATCGAACGGTCATGCCGCCGGGATAGCCAGCCCGCCGGTCCCCGTCACCTTAAGCCTTCGTCATGCACAGGCGTCCAGCGCCCGCTGGGCTGCCGCGAGCTCGCCTGCCATCACCGCCTTCAGCCGTTGGGGCGCCACGATCGAAACCTGCTCGCCCCAGGTGAACAGGTGCCAGGCCAGTTCCCGCATCCCCGAGGCCCGGAACCGCACCTCGACCCCGCCGTCCGGCAGGTCGTCGAACGTCTGGGTCGGATGCCAGCGCCAGCCCCGCGCCTCGGCCGCCCCGCCCGGCGTCACCCGCAACACCACGTCCTCGATCTCGTCCTGATAGATGCCGAAGGACTGGCTGGCGAAGACGTTCAGGTCGAAATCCGCCGGTGCCGTCGCCACCCCCTCGCCGGGCGCCACCGCGCTCATCCGGTCCAGCCGGAACGTCTGGATCCGCCCGCTCTCACGATCCGCCGCGACCAGATAGTTGGCCCGCCCGAACATGACCCCGCACGGCGCCACCGACCGCCTGCGCGCCTCCGCCCCCGGCCGGGCATAGGTGAACTCCAGCGGCGACAGCCCCAGGATCGCCTCGCGGATCGCCGCCAGCATGGCCTCGTCGGCGGATGGCCTCGGGCCCGCCTGCACCGCGATCGTCTCGGCCCGCACCAGGGCCTCCAGATCGGGGGCCAGCCGGTTCAGGGTCGTCGACCGCATCGCCGACTTCAGCTTGCGTTCCAGGCTCTCCAGCGCCGCCGCCCGCCCCGCCTCGCCCGTGGCCCGCAACCCCTGCGCCGCCTTGGTCAGCTCGATCAGTTCGGTCGTCGTCGGGGCCTGCTCGAACGCCGACAGCCCGCCCCGGATGCGCCACCGCTTGGTCGGCGGATCGGACACCTCTTCCACGGCGGGGAACAGCATCAGCACCGCGTCCCGCAACCGCTCGGCCGAGCGCCGCCCGACCCGCGCCTCGCGCGCCATCTCGTCCAGCGTCAGCCCCTCGGCCGAGGCTGCCATCCGCCGCGCCAGTTCGATGACCAGGACCGCCTTGTCGTGCCGCACGCCCGCCTCCGATTGAGTACGACCGATTCTGACGTATCGCCGTTGCAATGTCCATCATCGCAACCGACCGACCTCATGGAGATCACGACATGGCCCGCGCTTTCGCTCCCGTTCCCTTCGCTCCCCACGCTTCTGTCAACGCCAGCCGCTACCTGATCGTCCCGTGCGAGGCCGACGGCTGTTCGGACCTGGCCGTCATCTGGGATCGTCTGGAGGAACAGGTCATCGACGTCATCAGCGCCGCCGCCTCTCACCGCTATTCCGACGAGGACGCCCTGTGGGACGAAGCTCGCGGCTGGACCGACACCGACCTGCGCATGGCCGCCTGATCGGAGAGGCCGGAAATGACCTTCGCCATTTGGGCCGTCGTCATCGTCCTGGCCACGATCTGGCTGGGCACCTGGGCGCTCCAGGTCGCCCTTGTCGTGGTGGACCTGGTCCTGAACGCTGTAGTCTGGACGGTAGCCCTTGTCGTCTGTCTCGTCTGGCTCGGGACGCGCGCCCTCCGCGGCCGGATCAAGGCCGCCTGACCTCAAAGATACCAGTCCTGACCGTGATAGAAGCCGCGCCCGACATCCAGGTCGAGGTGCAGCATGAACCGGCCGTCGCGCCCGGACAGGTCGATCGCGACGTCCGCCCCGTTTGCCGAAGCCTCGACCGGCAGCACCTCGGGGCGCACCATCTTGATCGGCGTCTCCTCCGCCATACCGGCCGGAGCCCACAGGATGTCGCTGATTTCCAGTCGGGTGTTCGTCAGGATGACGCGCATGTCGTTCACGCCGTCACCCCCCAGGTCCACGAACAGATAGCTGAACCCGCCGGAGTAGGCGATCCCGAACGCGTCGTTCGGGCCCGTCCGAACCTGCCGCAGGTCGATCTTGTCCGTGCCGGACACGAAGGAAAAGATGATGTCGCTGAGTGCGACGGTCGATTCCGACGCCGCCCGATACAGGAAGGTATCCGCGCCGCCCTCGCCGTAAAGGCCGTCGCCACCGCCGCCACCGATCAGGACGTCATCCCCGTCGCGCCCATACAGATTGTCCCCCAGCGCGCCGCCGATCATCGTCTCCGACCGCGTCGCCCCGAGCATCGTGATGCCATAGGGTCCGTTGATCGCGCTGGTGAACAGGACGTCCTGAGCATTGATGTCGCGTCTAACGGCGCTGGTCGCGAACTGTGGAATGCTGGAGCCGCCGGCGAACAGGATGCTCGATCCATCCTCGGTCCTCAGGATGGTGATGTTCTGGATCGCGCTCGAGAACGTGCTGGGCGACAGAGGCCTGATGTCGATCACATCCTCGCCGGTCGTGAAGTCGTACAGGTTATCGACCCCCAGCGTCGAGCTGGAGTCCATGAAGCTCCCATAGCGATAGGTGTCGCGCCCGGCCCCGCCCGAGATGGCGTCGGCGCCGATACCCCCGGTCAGGATGTCGTCGCCCGCGCCCCCGATCATGGGGTCGGCGATGTGCGAGCCGATCATCGTGTCCGCGCTGTCGGAGCCGATCATGAACACCCCGACGGTCGCGTCGATGTCGGTGGCGTTCACATTTCCCGCTGCGACGAACAGCTGGAACGCCCCCGCCGCCGTCTCGGCGAAGACGACGCTCGCCCCGCCCGCCAGCCGCGCCACGCTGACCGAGGTCAGGGCCATGGCGGTCAGGTCGATCCGGTCGCTGCCGGTCACGAACTCGGTGATGATGTCCGACGCCACTGCCGTCGAATCCGACCCGGACAGATACCGGA
>NZ_JAEMRD010000137.1:1780-8971 GCF_016463485.1 Brevundimonas sp. | reverse complement strand
GAGCAAGGCTTTCCTAAAGCCGAGGTCGCAGGTTGGAGTCCTGCCGGGGTCGCCATGAAGTCGGGCAATGGGAGTTCATCTGGACAGCATCAGCCGCGAGCACCCCGCCTTCCGCCGCGAGCAAGACGGGGAAGGCTTATCCTTGTCCGCAAGGAGGGGCAGGATTCAGCCTTCAACGAGATAGCACGAGACTTGATCAACTCTGCCGGCGAGGAGTTTCTGGTCTTCCCCACCACAGATGGTCAGACAGGATATGAACGGGTTTTCGTCCTTCCTGTTTGAGAAGGTCTCGGGCTCTCGACGCCCAGAGCCCGTCTCGACGCCCTTTGCCGATACTGACCCTGTTACTCTTAGGCATCATGGCGACTTCGCGGATGTGAAGGGCGCCATAGTCCGTCAATCTGGCTATTGACGGGCGCTCAAGACCTTGCGGAGCGAAACCTCGATCTTTCCGCCGCTCCAGGTGTCCCCGTAATCTGACCGCGCCTTATTGGCCAAGTCGGCCAAGGGCGAGAGGGCGGCCACCCTCCTGGACAGGGCCGCTGTCATCGGTGCGGCATCCCTGATCAAGTCCTCGAGGGGCTGGAACCTGTCGGCCAGGGTGGCCCAGAGCGTCGCTGTCACAAGATCCGCCATCTGTGGTTTTGCGCTGCCGAGCAAGAAGCCGGAGGTCCCCGTTAGGCCGTGACGTCGGCCGGTCTCCTCCCAGAGGGACATCCATTTTCTCAGACGCGGCTCGAAGTCGGCCCATCGCGGGTTTGTCCACATCTGACGGCCGCCGTCGAGCGTGAGTTCGTCGATCAGATCATTGGCGTCATTGATGATCTTGAGCGTCAAAGCCCGAGCCCCGGGCGTTGCCGGCAGCAAATCGAGAGTTTCGCCGAGATAGAGGAGAATGGCCGGCATTTGGGATAGCGCGACCTTATTCTGTTCGTCGATAAGAACCGGCGGCGCCATGAAGGGCACTGGCATGGCGCGGACCGGCCCCTCCATCAAGCGGGAAATCTCTCTGTCGTCGGGCTCCCGCCAAGTCTTGCCGGAATAGGCCAGAACCGCGCGAACGAACTGCCCCCGAAAGGGCAGGGACCAATAATAGAGGGTGTAGTCCGTCATAGCGAACCTTTGATCCATGAGCTCACTGACGAACGCGGGCGGGCGTCAGGCGTTCACGGCGCCACGCGCTGGGCTTCAGAACAGCCCGTCGCAACGGATCGCCAGCGCGGTCGCGATCCGGCGCTCCGAATTCGCCGGTCGCCAGGATGGGGATGCCGACATAGTCTTCGTCATTAAAGTCGCGCCAGAAGCGCCACGAGTTCCAGTTGGCTCCGCACGCCGCATTTCTCGAATATGCGGCGTACATGTGTGCGTACCGTCCCGACGGCGACGCCGTTGGCTTCGGCGATTGCTTGGGGCCCCATTCCGGCGGCTAGTTTGGCGGCGACTTCCGCCTCTGCCCTGGTCAGGTGAAACAGGCTGCGTGTTGCGGCGACAAGGCGCGCCTCCTCCTGTCGCGGCGGGCGAATTACCACCAGGGCGGCGGCCCCGAACCTCAGGGCATAGTCTCCAGGTGCGGCGCAGACTTCGGCAAGGGTCGGCCGGTCTCCTCTGGCGTCGCGCAGCACGACGGGTCGGGGCGGCGGCCGGAGGCCGCCGGTGCTCGCCGCCGCCGCAGCGATCGCGGTGCGAAGGGCGGCGGTGTCCGCATCGCGAGCGCCGGCCGCCATGCCGCGCGTCACGCGCAGGATCTCGCCCGAAGTCGCCATCGCCTCAGCGGCGGGGGAGAGCGCCAGGACTCGACCGTGCCCGTCACAGATGAGGATGGCGTTTGAAAGCGTATCTAGAAGCCCCAGGGCGAGGTTCAATCCTCGCGCGTCCAGGGCGATCTGGGTCCGGACGGCGGCGCGGACGTGAGGAACGACGGTTGCGAAGGCCCGACGCTGTTCCACTGTCACATTGCCCTGAGACTCGCTCCGCATCAGCGCCAGACCCACCAGCAGGTCGTCCTGGCGCAGCAGCGGGGACAGGCAGGCGAAGGCCAGATCATGCCGACGCAACCAGGCGCCGTATTCCGGAAAGCGCGCGGCGTCCTGCGCGCTGGTGAAGGCCGTTTCGTCGAGCACCGCCATCTCGGGCGCCGCCATGCCGATTCGAACGCGCGAGTTCACGCGCGGGTCGCCGCCGCCCGCCGTCACGAACTCGGCGGAGGCTTCCGGCGGCAAGCCCGTCATCCAGTTGAACGGCACCGCCGCCTCTCGACCCAGGCCGATCAGTTCGCCGCCCTTTGAACCGGTCAGCCTGGCCAGGCCTTCCAGCGCCTCCACCCAGGTCCGGTCCCCCAAACCCACGCCCTGGAAGGCGGCGGTCGCCGCCGCGACATCCTCTTCGGTCACGCTACAAGCTCTGAGCCGGCGAGCGAATGCTGATTCATCACTGCGTTGTCCTTCTCTGGCGCGAGTCTCCTGGATCGACCGAAACCTCTACAAGATTGTAGATGCAGACAAGAGTGAGGGAGTCTAGTTCAGCGAACAAGGACTGGATCGCCGCCTTACGGCGGTTGGGGAGAGGGCAGGCGTGATGGGTGGTATTGCAAGGCGCGGCGCCTCTTGGCGACTTATGGAAGGCGCATCGGCCCTAGCCGTCGCGCTATTCTTAAGCGCAGGCGTCGCCTCGGCCCAGGTCGTCCCCGGCCAGACCCGCGAGGAGATCGATCCGGCGCGTCAGGCCCGCCCGGTGGCCGCACCGGTGGTTGATCCCGCAACCTTGTACCAGCCCGGACAATGCCCCTTCACAGGTCAAGGTCGCACGACCCTGACGCGGATCGAGGCGCAGGGCGCCAGCCTGATCTCCGACGCCGAGATTCAAAGCGCGGTCGCAGATCTGATCGGTAAGGACAGCGATCTGTCGGTGCTCTGCGTCGCTCGGGACCGCGTCGCCGCCCTGTACGGTGCTAAGGGCGAAGCCCTGGTGCGGGTGGATCTGCCCCAACAGCGGATGACGGGCGGCGTCCTGGTGATCACCGTGACCGAAGGTCGAGTGGTCAGCGCCTCCGTGATTGACGCCGACAAACTGGGCCCTGCGGCCGCCCTTGCCGCCGACTATCTGAGCGCTCTGAAAACGGAACGGGCGACGCGCTGGCGCGAAGTCGAACGCGCCTTTCTGTTGGTTCGCGACATTCCCGGCGCCGACCCGTCTTTCAGCATCCGTCGCGCGGAGACGGGCGAAGCCAATGGTCTGGAAGCCGTGGCGGCCTTCGCCCCTCGGCGGAAGCTGGACGTCACCCTGAGCGGCCAGAACTTCGGTTCAGAAGAAGTCGGGCGCGAGGGCGCCTCGATCCGCCTTGACGCCAACAGCTTCACCGCCTTCGCCGAGCGCACCAGCCTGATCCTGTTCTCGGGTTTGGAAGGCGATCAACGAGTGGTCCAACTGCTGGAGGAATTCCGTATTGGAGCCTCCGGCCTGACCGTTCTGGGCGATGTGGCCTACAGCGAATCCGAGCCCGGCGGCGCCCTGGCGCCGCTAGAGTTGGAGGGACGCTCGACCGTCAGCCGACTCGGCGTCCAGTATCCGGTCGTCCTCACTCGGCCCCTGCGCATGGATGTGGGCGCCCGGTTGGAGTGGGTGGATCAGAAGAACGATCTGGGCGCCTTCCGCCAGCCGAACGGCGATGCGACCGCCCTGTTCGAGGAAAGCCTGCGGGTCCTTTCCGCCGAGGTCGTCGCCACCTGGCGGCCGAGGCAGACGCCGGGGCTTCAAGGCGGGTTCCAAGCCGAGTTGCGCAAAGGTCTGGAGGCTTTCGGCGCCAGCGAAGCCGGCGATCCCTTGTTGTCGCGGCCCGAAGGGCGGCCGGACTTCACCTCGGTTCGAGGTCAAGCCTCGATCCGCAAGGACGTCGTCCTGTCGCCGGGACGCGGCCTCTATGCGGCGGCGGCTTTGCTGGGGCAGTGGGCGCCGGATCCGCTGCCGGCCTATGAAGAGTTCCAGGTGGGATCCTACACCGTAGGCCGGGGCTTTGATCCGGGAGCGGCGTCCGGCGATCGGGCCCTGGCGACCCAGATCGAGGCGGGCTGGGAGGCGGCGTCCGCCCAGGCGGTCTGGACCGTCTTCGGCTTCGTCGATGCGGCCAAGCTGTGGAACCAGGACGCCTTCGGCTACGACAGCCGGCCTTGGTCCGTCGGCGCCGGGGTGCGCGCCCGCACACGCAGGGGGCAGGTCAGCCTGGTCTATGCGGCGCCGCAGAACGCGCCGTTCCCCGGCGCGGTCCGGCCGAAGGATCGGCTGCTGCTGTCGCTCTCCACCACCTTCTCGTTCCGTTGAGGCTCGCCATGAACAACGCTCACGCCGCTCGTCGTCGCGTCTCGCTTCTTCTGAGCGCCGCGGCCCCCGTCGCACTTTTGCTGGCGTTGGCGGCGCCGGCCTCGGCCCAGATCGCAGCCGGCGGTGGAAGCACGGCCGCCGGAACCGTCTCCAACACCTATAACGGATCGGGATCGGCGACCGTCTTCTCGGGCGCGGCGTCCAACACCGGCGGCGCCGACACCTCGACCATCACTTTGAGCGGCTCGCGGACGCTTTTGAACTGGAACGGTTTCAATCTGGCGCCCGGCGACACGCTGAACTTCAACCAGAGCGGCTCGACGAGCATTGCCGTCAATCGGGTTCTGGGCGGAGGCGGCACGATCATCAACGGCGCCGTCAACAGCAACGGCCAGGTCTGGTTTCTCGATTCCTCCGGCGTAGCGGTGGGAGGGACCGCGGTTCTCAACGTCGGCGGACTGTTGTTGTCGTCTCTAGGGCTGACCGACGCCGATATCTTTGACAACGACAGCAGTTTCAACTTCACCGGCGTGGGCGGCTCCGTCGCGGTGAACGGGGGCGCGGCGCTGAACGCCGCCGCCGGCGCGGTGACCGTGGTGGGCCCCGAAATCAACTTCTCAGGCAGCGCGACCGCCAGCGGCAGCATCGCCCTGATCGCCGCGCGTGACGCGACGCTCGTCTTCGACGGTGATCTCGACGCCTATCTTGCGCTCACCGTCGCAACGGGTACCGACAAGAACACCGCAATCAGCGTCGGATCCCAAGCGCGCTTCGACACCGCGTCGGCTGCCGCCGGAGGACGCACCTATCTGATCGCCGCCGGCTACAACGGCGGTCTCGGCTCCATTCTGTTGGGCGGTTCGGCGGCTGACGCAGTGGAGTTCGTCGATGGCGACGTCGTGCTTTACGCAGCGGGAGAGGAGTCCTTCAGTCGCCAATTCATCGCCGGAGGGGCGTTGCAAACACCGACGGGGGCTCCCGCAGGGGATGTGACAATCGGCGCCGCCACGGTTTCCGGGGGCGATCTGAACGTGATTGCGTCCGATGAAGTGATCATCAACGACCTTATCTCAGTCCCCACCGGAAGCGTGCGGCTGGAGTCAGGCAATTTGACCACTGTTTCCGTCTCGGTCGAGGTGGGTCAGAACTATACCCTAAAGGCGCCGGACTGGACCGGAGGCGCCGCTTTTTCGCCGGTCTTCCTCAACGCGGCTTCGGGGATCGGCAAGTTCATCATTCAGGACATGGCCTTCGGCGTAACCCTGGGCGGGCTCAGCGCGCCGGATGAACTTCGCATCACCGCCGAGAACGGCGGCGCCGTCAACGTGGTGGGGACGCTCACCGCGGGCAACGGCCTCTATCTGTCGGGACAGTCGCTCCAGCTCGGCGGCGATCTGACCGAGACCGGAGCGGACGGGGTTCTCAGCCTGACGTCCAGCGACGGAATTTCTCAGACCGCCGGAGCCCTGACGGCGGGAGTCCTGACGATCTCGGCGATCAACGGGGTGACCTTGAATGGTGCGGCCAATGCGATCGGCGCCCTGGGCGCGTCCACCGCGAACGGTTTGAGCCTGGTCGATACAGGCGGCCTGACGGTCAGCGGCGCGCTCAACGGCGGAGCCACCGGGGTCTCGCTGACCACCACGGGCGACTTGACGGTGCAGGCGCCGATCACCGCCAGCGGAATCACCCTGTCGGCGAGCGGGGCGAGTTCGGACATCGTGCTCAACGCGGCGCTCGATGCAGGAACCTCCACGGTTTCGCTCCATGCCGGCGGAACGATCAGCCAGAGCGCCCTGGGCCGGATCACGGGTAATCTGATGGGGGGATCAGGCGGGGCCACCGATCTGACGGCGGCCGTCAACCGTGTTCGCGATCTCGACGTCTTTACGGCCAACGGCTTTTCGCTCGTTGATGAGGGTGGGCTGACGGTGACGGGCGGCGTCAACGCCGGCGCCGGCGACATCTTGGTCCGCACCACCGGAGGAGCCTTGTCGTTCAGCCCCTCGGGGATCGCAAGCGGGCGCGACATCGTCCTTTCCACCGACGGCGACTTCATCAACCAGTCGGGCTCTTCTGCGCTTGCCGCCTCGGGCAAGTGGACGATTTATGCGGCGTCTCCGAACTCCAGCACTTTCGGCGGTTTGGACAGCGGCTCCACGGCCCTCTGGAACGGAACCTTGGCGACACGAGCGCCGGCGGGTCTGAGCGGCAACCGCTACGTCTTCGCCGTCCAGCCCACATTGACGGTCACTACCCTTTCCACGAGCAAGGTTTATGGGACCGATCTGACGGGTTCGGTGGGCGCCCTTTACACCGTCAGCGGCTATCATCCGGGCGTGGCGGGGGCCTTCCTGGCCGATACGGCGGCGACGGCCTTCAGCGGGGCAGCTGCGATCAGCTCTACCGGATCAGCGGAGCGCGCCTCCGTCGCCGGCGGGCCCTATGCCGTCACCGCCGCGCAGGGCACGCTCACCAGCAACAGCGGCTACGCCTTCGCCTTCAGCAACACCGGCCAGATCACCGTCACGCCCAAGGCCCTGACGAGCGCCCTGACCGCCTCGAACAAAACCTATGACGGCACGACCGCCGGTTCCGGCTCGGTCGCCCTGTCGGGCGTCGTCAGCGGCGATACGGTCGGCACGACGGCTGGAACCTGGACCTTCGCCGACCGCAACGCCGGAACCGGCAAGACGGTGACGGTGAGCGGCGTCGGTCTGACGGGGGCGGATGCGGGCAACTACACCGTAACCATTCCCGCCACGGCCCTGGCCGACATCCTTCAGCGCAGTCTGACCGCCACCCTGACCGCCTCGAACAAGACCTATGACGGCACGACCGCCGGTTCCGGCTCGGTCGCCCTGTCGGGCGTCGTCA
>NZ_JAEMRD010000137.1:0-1680 GCF_016463485.1 Brevundimonas sp. | reverse complement strand
CGGTGACGGTGAGCGGCGTCGGTCTGACGGGGGCGGATGCGGGCAACTACACCGTGACCATCCCCGCTACGGCCCTGGCCGACATCCTTCAGCGTGCGATCACCGCCAATGTGTCTGCGTCTAACAAGACCTATGACGGCACGACGGCGGCCGCGGGAACGGTGACATTGAACGGCGTGCTCGGCGGTGACAGCGTCGGCGCCACCGCCGGATCCTTCGCCTTCACCGACGCCAACGCCGGAACCGGCAAGACGGTGACGGTCAGCGGCGTCGGCCTGACCGGCGCCGATGCTGGCAACTATACTCTCACCGTGCCCGCATCGACTCTTGCGACCATCCTTCGACGGTCGATCACCGTGTCCGCCGACGCGGTTTCCAAAACCCAGGGCGCGCCGGATCCCGCGCTAACCTACGCCGTCACTACCGGCAGTCTTGTAACCGGCGATGCGCTGACCGGCGCGCTTACACGGTCCCCAGGCGAGGCGCCAGGCGCCTACGCCATCACCCAGGGAAGCCTTGCGGCCTCGGCGAACTACCAACTCACCTTCATCGGCAACAGCTTGACGATCACGGCGGTCCCGGTCGCTCCGACCACGCAAACAGCGACCGTTCAGGAAATCCAGGGTCTCGTCGCCTATCTCGCCTCGTATGAGACGCCAGGCAGCCGCGAGGGTGCATTGAGTGTCGTAGACGAGCGCGGCGACTGCAATGGCGACCGGGGGACAAGCGACTGCGCGATTGACCCAACACGCTGACCCTGACCGCTGAAGGGTATCCAGGTTCTGCGGGATGCCTAGTCTGTTATTTTTATAGCGTCTCATGAGCGGCGCCTGTGGTGACACCGTCATGTTGCGCGGCCTTGCGGTGGCGGCTTTAACCTGGGACAGGGTCTTGCCGATCGCCCATCATTCAAGCGTGGCCGGGCTTTTCCCACGACAGCCTTAACTTGGTCCGACATGTCTGTTGACGATTACATACCCCGCCCACTCGGGAAAATCCTTATTGCGTGCAGGGTACTTGGGTGAAACTGTCAGGCTAAGGAGGAAACCTGACATGCACGACGGCGCCCGACTCGCCGCGCCAGAAAATCGACCCCTCGGCTGTGGCGATCCTGCGACCTGCGCAGGTCACCGCCCGGACGCGAACTGCGGCCACGGCGGCAAGGGCGACGCCGGCAACACCCTGGGGCTGACGGTTGCGATCCTGGCGCGGCGGTGGGCCGCCCACCTGGACGAGGTTTTGGCCGAAGCCGGCTTCGGCGTCGGCCAGTTGGCCGTGCTGACGCTGTTGCAGAACCGGCCTGCCGGCCTGACCCAGCGCGAGGCCGCCGACCTTTTGGCTGTGTCAGAGGCGGTCATGTCCACCCGCACGGCCGCCCTGCTGTCGGCGGGGTTGGTGAGCCGTCAGACCCTGATCGGCGACCGACGGGCGCATCTTTTGCAGATCACCCCCGAGGGACGGGCGGCCCATGAGGTCTGGTCTAAGTGCCTGTCCTGCGTTCAGGAGCGGATTCTCGAGTCCGTCTCCGCCGAAGACTTGGCCGTGACCCAGAGAACGCTCGAAAAGATCGGCGCGGCGGTCGAACGGCTGTCTGAGCAGGAGGGGCGCAAGCTCAAGCCCGCCCCGCGTCGACGCCCGCCCGCTGCGCGACACCGCCGAGCTGGCCGAGATCGTGCGCGA
>NZ_JAEMRD010000136.1 GCF_016463485.1 Brevundimonas sp. | reverse complement strand
GATGGCGGTGGCGCCGGATTCGTCGGCAACGAACTTGGAGATGAACTTGGTCATGAGAGTTTCCTTGGTTTGAGCGAGCAAAAGGTGGCGGTACTGAAAGGACCATCGGTTTTGCCCGCTGGATCCCGTTTACAAGCCTCACTCTACGGATCAGCTCTTAAATCGAAGTAAAGCGAACAATAACCAAGGTCTTATGAGTGTGGTTACCGAGCTGTTTACTTTGTTTCGCCCTGCCGAGGTCGGCGATCGCCCGCGTTTCAGACTTTCTTGAGATTTCCGGCGCAGGGTCGCGCCCGTCGCATCGCGCGCCCGGACAGATTTCAATGACCCAGGTTTCCAAGCCCCGCTCGATCCTCGCCGCCTCGCTGTTCGCCCTGTGCATGGCCGCGACCCCGGTCCTGGCCCAGTCGGGGTCGATGAGCGTCGGGATCGACCGCACCCAGCGCGTGTCCCTGCGCGGCTCGGTGTCTTCGGTGATCGTCTCCAATCCCGCCATCGCCGATGTGACCGTCGTCGACCAGAACACCCTGGTCATCATCGGCAAGGGCTACGGCCAGACCGAGATCCTCGCGGTCGACGCCATCGGCCGCCCGCTGTTCCAGAACCAGATCATCGTCTCGGGCGGTTCCCCCGGCAGCCTGCGCGTCTGGCGTGGTGGCCAGGCGACCGAGATGGCCTGCGCCGCCACCTGTTCGCCGTCGCTGCGGACCTATGAAAACGCCTCGGCCGCCCCCGCAGCCTCGGGCGTCCCGACGCCTTGAGACCGAACCACCGATGATCCGCCGCCCGACCCTTTCCGCCCTGCGCCGCCGTCGTAACCGCGACGGCTCGTCGGCGGTCGAGTTCGCGATGGTGGCCTTCCCGTTCTTCTTCATGATGTTCGCCATCATCGAGCTGGGAATGGTGTTCGTCACCGATTCCGTTCTCGAGACCGCGGTGATCGAGACCGGGCGGCTGGTGCGCACAGGCCAGGCGGCGGGATCGAACCTGACGGCGGCCGAGTTCAAGACCCAGCTGTGCGGCAAGATGAGCATCTTCAGCGGCCAGTGCACCTCGCGCGCCACCGTCGATGTCCGCGAGATCCCCCAGTTCCGCAACCAGAACCCGCCCGACCCCATGGCCAGCGGAACCAGCTTCGACCCGTCTCAACTGACCTATACGACCGGCCAGCCCGGCAGCCTGATCCTGGTGCGCACCTGGTACAAACAGCCCCTGTTCACCCCGTTCCTGAAGCAGGCCCTGTCGCAGCTCGGCGACGGCGACACCATCATGACCGCGACCACGGCCTTCCGTAACGAGCCCTGGGACCAATGACCGAGCCCAGCAAAGCCCAGGGATTCCTGTCGCGGCTGCGCGGCGATCGGCGCGGCGTGTCGGCGGTCGAATTCGCCCTGATCGCGCCCGTCATGATCACCTTCTATTTCGGCCTGGCCGAGTTCTGCCAGGGCTATATGTCCCAGAAGCGCATGGCCCATACGGCCTCGGCGGTGGCCGACCTGGTGGCCCAGACCGACGTGGTCACGACGGATGAGCTGGACGACATCATCGCCATCGGCGCCCTGATGATGAAGCCGTTCTCGTCGACGACCCTGACCACCCGCATTTCCAGCGTGACCCGCGATGCCAACGGCGTGGCCAAGGTCGACTGGTCGCGCGCCAGCGGCGTGACCGCCTATACGCCCGGTGGAACCGTCACGGTCCCGGCCGACATCATCTCCAACGGCGAAAGCGCGGTGATGTCCGAGACCACCTACGACTACACCTCGCCGATCAAATACCTGATGCCGGCGGTGACCAAATTCTCCAGCGCCTTCTATCTGCGGCCCCGCCGGGTCGACAAGGTGCTGTGCAGCAACTGCCCGACCAGCTGATCCTGCAACGGACTACCCGGTCAGCGCGCGCCGCAGGGCGCCGATCTTGACCTCGGTTTCCGCCAGTTCCTGAGCCGGATCGCTGTCGGCGACGATGCCGGCCCCGGCCTGGGTCCGGACCTGCCACCGGCCGTCGACCCGCTCGAAGCTGGCCGTGCGGATCAGGACCGAGGCCGTCAGGTTCGCGTCCTCGTCCATCAGGAACAGCGACCCGCACCAGGCCCCACGCGGCGGTTCGTGCGCGGCGATCACCTTCATCGCCTGATGTTTCGGCGCGCCCGTTATGGACCCCGGCGGAAAGGTCGCCTGCAACAGGTCGGCGGCGTCATGGTCCACCTCCAGCCGCCCCGAAACGGTCGAGACCAGATGATGCACGGTCGGCAGGGCTTCCTGGGCGAACAGCTTCTCGACCTGCACCGACCCGGCCTCGCAGACCCGCGACAGGTCGTTGCGCATCAGGTCGACGATCATCAGGTTCTCGGCCCGGTCCTTGGCGCTGGCCAGCAGGTCGGCGGCGTTGGCGGCGTCCTGAACGGGGTCGGTATCGCGCGGCCTTGTGCCCTTGATCGGCCGGGTCTCGACGCGGCGGCTCATGGCATCCAGCGTCAGGAAAAGCTCCGGCGAGTTCGACACCAGGGCCCGCTCTCCCAGCCTCCAGAAGGCCCCGTACGGCGCGGCCCCGCCCTGGGCCAGCCGCACGAAGACCTCGAACGGATCGGCCTGCGGCTCCAGCACCGCCGTCCAGCCGCGCGCGATATTGGCCTGGAACAGGTCGCCCGCCCGGATGCGTGCCACCACCTGCGCGACCGCATCGAAATAGGTCTGGTCGTCGGCATCGGGGATCAGGGCCGGGGCGGGCGGTGGCGGCGCTTCCGGCGATCTCGCTCCCGACATCCAGCCCTGTGCGCGGTCGCAGGCGTCGCTCGCCACCGCCTCGTCCTCGCCCCAGCCGATCGCCCGGACCTTGCCCGCGTCATGGTCGAACACCAGCATCGCCGCATACCGCGCCAGCGTCAGGTCGGGCCACACCGTCTCGCGCAGCCCCGTGGCGACCCGCGCACCGGCGTCATAGCTGGCCAGCCCGACAACCCCGGCCGTCAGGACATCACCCGTCAGCCCGGCAAACGGTCCGCCTTCGGCCGCGTCCGGCGTCGTTGCCCACTCGGGATCGACGGCCACGAACGACCGGCTGCCGGGCAGGGCCGGATCGGACAGCAGGCACAGGGCTCCGTCGCGCATCGCCAGCCCGGCGGCGACCTCCAGCGGGTCACGCCAGTCCAGGGTTCGGACGCAACGGACACGTCCGCCGTCGCGGGTCTCGCTCATGCCGCCAGCCGCTCGCCGATCCGATCACGCACGGCCGTATCGACGCCGAGCACGGTCGCCAGATAGGCGTCGATCGACCCGTACCGGTCCGTGATCGCGCTCCACGCCGCGTCCAGATAGGCGGCCTCGACGCCGAGAAAGGCGACCAGGGCGCTGTGCGACGGTTCGCGGCCCGTCGTCTTCTTGAGGTTGGCCGCGATCCTGGGCGCGATCCGCACCATGTCCACCGCCGTATTGGTCAGCAGATAGTCTTCCATCAGGTCGTCGTGCCTGACCCCCAGGATGTGATGGGTCAGGGCCGCAAGCAGCCCGGTGCGGTCCTTGCCCGCCGCACAGTGGATCAGGACCGGCCGGTCGCTGTCGGCAAGGGCGCGGAAATAACCGCCGAAGGTCTCGATATGGGCCGGCGAGAAGGGCATTGCGCGGTACAGGCCGGTCATGAACTCACGACCGCTGTCGGCGGTCAGGTCGGCGGTCTTCAGGAAGGTGACGTGCGGTGCCTCGCCCGCCGCGTCCAGATCGCTCTCGATGACCCGGCCGTCGAAGGCGGCATGGCGCCGCGACGGTTGCTGGGTCCGCTCCACCTTGCGGCGCAGATCGACGATCGTGCCGAGACCCAGTCCGCCCAGCCTCTCCAGGTCGGCGTCGTCCAGCCGGTTGTGATGCCCCGACCGGAACAGCCGACCGGGTCGCACCCGCCCGCCCGCAGCCGTGGCGTAGTCGCCGTAGTCGCGCAGGTTTTCGAGGGTGGCGAGCTTGAGCAGGCGCGAGGTCATTCGCCTCTATAGGTCGCTCCGAGGGCTGGCCGCCAGCCCCGGTCGTGGCGTCAGCGCGCCGCACCCGTCAGGCCGGCCATGGCGTCGAGATAGGCGACGAAGGCGGTGCGCCCCGCCTCGGTCATGCGGGCCTCGGTCAGGGGCTTTCGACCCTGGAACCGCTTTTCGATGGCCACGAACCCGGCGTCCTCCAGCTTCCGCAGGTGCACCGACAGATTGCCGTCGGTGGTCTGCAGCCGGGCCTTCAGGGTGTTGAAGTCGGCGCTGTCGACCCCGGCCAGCACGGCCATGATCCCCAGCCGGATCCGTCCGTGGATGACCTCGTCGATGCGGCCGATGTCGAACGACGGATCGCTCATCAGCCCTGTCCTTCGGCCGCCCGGACCCTGCGCATCAACAGCCACCCCGGCACGGCCATCAGGCCGAACAGGCAGGCGGCAT
Source organism: Brevundimonas sp. (assembly GCF_016463485.1). Classification (GTDB taxonomy): domain Bacteria; phylum Pseudomonadota; class Alphaproteobacteria; order Caulobacterales; family Caulobacteraceae; genus Brevundimonas. The sequence goes on along the minus strand of NZ_JAEMRD010000136.1, from coordinate 4,593 downwards.
AGGCCAGATATTGCCAGGTCGATCCAGTGAAGGCAGCCAGCACGGGCGCGGCGACGAACGACGCGACCGACAGCCGCCACAGGAAGGCCGAGCGGAACATCGCCCCGCTGACCGCCCAGCCCAGGCCGTAGAAGACCATGATGACCGACGGGATCAGGCCCAGCGCTACGGCCGAGACCTCCGCTCCCATTCGCCATCCCATCAGTCCCATCGAGACGAACAGCGTGAAGATGCCCAGCCCCACGGCGCTCCAGACGGTCGCCGAGGCCCGGTTGGCGGCCGTGCGGACCCCGGCTGACCGGCCCGTCCGGATACCGTGGATCGTCGCGAACGCCACGAAGGCGACGGTGATGACCGGCCAGACGATGGCCAGGCTGGACGGCGCGATCGGCAAGGCCTGCGACAGCACCGCCCATTGATACAGGCTGGCCCCGCCGAAGAGCAGGCCGGCGGCCAGGAGGGTCGCCCCGCCGCGCAGGGGTTCGGCCGCCCCCTCGGCGGCGAGGTTGCGCATCCAGGCGATGTCGGCGGCCTCGGCCGGGACGTGAGGTTCGGTCATGGTCGTCATTCCCTTCAGATTCGGCCGCGGAAGACCAGCGCCAGCCCGGGCAGCAGGGCAAAGGCCACCAGACCGCCGGCATAGGCCAGATATTGACCGGGCGTCCCGACCAGGGTCGCGACCCCGCCCGCCGCGCACAGACACCCCGCGGCGACCGCCCCGATCCAGATCCTGCGCGTCCGCACCGCTGCGGTGCCCCAGGCGATGCCGTAAAGCGCCAGCCCGACGACCGAGGTCCACATCATCAGGCCCCACTGACCCGTCGCGGCCGATGCGGCGACCAGCACGAGGGCCGCGCCGATCTGGCTCAGGATGGCGAACCGCGACCAGACGGCGGTGCGGCGGCCGGCCTCCCCGCCCGCGGCCCTCAGCTGGCGCAGGATGACGAGGAAGGTTCCGACCGCGATCGGCCAGGTCAGGGACAGCACCGCCGGATGCAGGTCCAGCGCACCGCCCAAGATGGCCCACTGCACCGCATTGGCCATGGCGAAGATCGATCCGGCGGCAATCAGGTTGCGCCCCGAGGCGACGGCCAGGGTGGTGTCGGTCGGTGCCGCAGCGCGGCCCAGGGAGACGGAAGAGGCGAGGGTCGATGTCATGGCGCGCTCCGTTGAAGTCCCCGCCTTATCTCTCATAGACTTTGGAATGTAAAGTGCTTTCTCGGTCTGCCTTGGGCTTGACGACAGGACGCGCTAACAGCGGCCATGCGCATGAGCTTCCACCGCATCGCCTATGAGGCGCTCGAGGTCTGCAACGCCGTGGACCTCGACGCGATCGAGGCCGCGATCGCCCTGACCGACCTGACGCCAGGCGCGCTCGCGCTCGACATCGGCTGCGGCAACGCCTCCGTCTCGATCCGGCTGGCCGAGCGGTTCGGCCTGTCGGTCGAGGCGGTCGAGATCGACCCCGCCATCATCGACCTGGCTCGTGATCGAGTCGTTTCGGCCGGGCTGGACGGTCGGGTGATCCTGCGCAAGGGCGCCTCGCCAGAGGTGCTGGCGATCTCGTCGCCCTACGACCTGATTGTCGCCCTGGGGGTGATCGAGCCGACCGGGCCGGGCGTCCGTGCGCCCCGCGCCATGCTGGAGGGTCTGCGTGCCCACCTGTCGCCGGGCGGCTGGCTGTTGTGGGGTGATCTGGTCTGGCTGGATGAGCCGCCGGGACCGCTGCGTCAGCTGGTCGAGCTCAACAACCTCTACACGGATCACGACGGCTGGCGGGCCGCCGCCGACGCTGCAGGCTTCGAGGTCGTCTCGGCCGCCCTGTCAACCCAGGCCCGGTGGGACCGTTACGGCGACACCATGCAGGCCGCCGTCTACGCCTGGCTGGACGCCAACCCGACCCACCCGGACGCCCCGGCCATCGCGGGCCGCGCCCACCAGCTGAAGCTGATGTTCGATTTCGGACGCGGGGTCATGGGATTTGGCCTGTATCTGCTGCGAAATCCAGACTGATCGCCTTCAGGGAGCGAGGCCGTTCAAGCCACGGCTGACGGGCAATGTCGCCTGGCCTTCGCTGGAAGCCGTAAAGGAAACAGGAATACTTTCCTCATCGGCCCTTGCGCCCGGTCTCCCGTGTCCCATCTGTCTGTTCGGGTCTTTGACATGTTCCAGCCGACCAGCAGCCGCACCTCCGGTTCAGGCTCCGTTCGCCCCGCCGGCAGGGAGATCAGCCGCCCGAGAACGACGGATTGATCACCTCCCGTTTGGCACTCTGGCGGTTTGGCGGTCACTTTTTCGACCGCCACCGCCAACCTGGCTTGCCGGGAACGAACAAGCTGGACCGATCGTCCTCGCCAATTTCATAGGAAGCGCCTATGTTCGCCTCCATGCTCCCGACCCTGCGCCAGCTCCAGTACCTGAAACTCCTGGCCGAGCATGCCTCGTTCAGCCGGGCGGCCGAGGCCGCTCACGTCAGTCAGCCGGCCCTGTCGGCCGGTGTCCAGGAGCTTGAGCGTATCCTGGGCGCACCCGTCGTCGAGCGGACCCGGGGCAATGTCCAGCTGACCGCCGTGGGAGCCGAGGCCGTGCGTCGCGCCGAGGACGTTCTGGCCCGCACCGAGGACCTGGTCGAGGCGGCCCGCAGCGCCGGTCGCCCCCTGTCCGGCCGGTTCCGCCTGGGGATCATCCCCACCGTCGCCCCCTTCCTTCTGCCCGCCACCCTGCCGGGGCTGAAGTCGGCCTATCCGGGCTTGCGCCTTTTCATCCGCGAGGACCTGACCCCGCGCCTGATCGCCGGGCTCAAGGCGGGCCAGCTCGATGCCGCCATCATCGCCCTGCCCTATGATGCGCCCGGCATCGACCACGCCCACATCGGCCATGACGAGATCCTGGCCGTGGCCCCGATCGGCCATGTGCTGGCCGCGCCCGGCGCGATCGGGCCGGGCTCACTGTCCTCGTCCGAACTGATCCTGCTGGAGGACGGTCATTGCCTGCGCGACCAGGCCCTGGCCGCCTTCGACATCGACCCGCCGAAGGGTGACGACGTCTTCGCCGCCACCAGCCTGCACACCCTGGTCCAGATGGTCGGATCGGGGCTCGGCGTCTCCTTCCTGCCCGAAATGGCCGTGCGCGCGGGCCTGGCCGACAACCCGGCGGTCGTGACCCGCCACATCACCCCGAAAGGTGCCCGCGCCGTCCCCAGCCGCGAGATCGTCGTCGCCTGGCGATCCGGCTCCAGCCGCGCCGCCGAGGCCCGGCTTCTGGCCGAGGCGATGGCCCAGGATTGATCCTGCCCGGATCACGGTCTTCCCACCGGCCGGTTCGCGTGTAGGGTTGGCCCCATGACCCTGCGCACCCTCGCCGTCTGGCTGGCTTCCCTGCTGCTCATCGGCGGCTTGCTCGCCTGTGCGCCGACACCCGACCCGGTGCTCGTCACTGCCGACGATCGACCGGCCCCCAGCCTGTCCGGACACGACCCGGCCTGGGACAGCGATCCTGTTCTCTGCGGCCGTGCCGGCGGAGCCATCCGGCGCGTCGGGCTGATGAACATGCCCTACTGCGTCATCCCCATGCCCGACGCCGGCAAGGTCTGCACCGACAAGGCCGACTGCACCGGACGGTGCATCCAGTTCGATATCTCCAGGGTCGGCACCCGCACCACCGGCGTCTGCCAGCGCGAGAACGTCCAGTTCGGCTGCTTCTCCGAGGTCAAGGACGGCAGGGCCCAACCCGCCCTCTGCGCGGACTGAGCGGCGGCTGAAACGAAAAGGACCGGCGGATCGCTCCGCCGGCCCTCATTCTCGTCTGCTCGGACGACCTACTCCGCCGCGATCTCTTCCGGCTCGGGCAGGGGCGCATTGGCCGCGCCACCGGCGAGGTTGCGCAGGACGTAGGGCATGACGCCGCCGGCCTTGAAGTAGTCCAGCTCGGTCTGGTTATCGATGCGGCAGCGGACCGGGAAGCGGGCCATCTTGCCGTCCGACGGGCGGAACAGCTCGACCCACAGGTCCTGACGCGGCTTCAGCTTGCCGATATTGACGTCCGACAGGCCACGCACCGTGACGATCTCTTCGCCGGTCAGCCCCAGCTTGACCCAGCCGTCTGCCTTGAACTGCAGCGGCACCACACCCATCCCGACCAGGTTCGAGCGGTGGATCCGCTCGTAGCTTTCGGCGATGACCGCGCGGACGCCCAGCAGACGCGTGCCCTTTGCCGCCCAGTCGCGCGACGAGCCCGTGCCGTATTCCTTGCCCGCGAACACGACCAGAGGCCGACCCTCGGCCTGGTAACGCATCGCCGCGTCATAGATCGACATCGTGTCGCCCGACGGGAAGTGCTTGGTCACCCCCCCTTCGATGTCGGGGGTGATGCGGTTCCGGATGCGGATGTTGGCGAAGGTGCCGCGCATCATGACCTGGTGGTTGCCGCGACGCGCGCCGTAGCCGTTGAAGTCCAGCGGCTCGACGCCGTGATTGACCAGATACTGGCCCGCCGGCGACGAGGTCTTGATCGAACCGGCCGGGGAGATGTGGTCGGTGGTGATCGAGTCGCCGAAGATGGCCAGGACGCGGCCCTCGACGATGTCGGTGACCG
>NZ_JAEMRD010000135.1 GCF_016463485.1 Brevundimonas sp. | reverse complement strand
CCTGAGACCCATCCAGGAGAGCGACTATTTCACCCTGGATCCCGTCGCCATCAAGGTGATCTCGCGCAACATCGACGAGTATTTCAACCAGCCGCTCGACATCTTTCCCTTCTGGGAAAACGAGAACAAGCCGGACCGCTTCCACGTCCTGTTCCGCCGCCAGATCGAGGAACGGTTCCCGGTCGAGGCCGATATGCGCGGCCGGATCTATGGCTATGGCCGCCGGGTGTTCAACGCCCTGCGGGTCCATGTGGCGGTCAAGCGGATGACCCAGGGGCTGTCGATCCTGGGGTTCGTCCTGCTGGCCATCCTGGGGCCGACCTTTTTCGAGCAGTGGACGGGCTCGCAGGCCGGTGGGCTGGGTCTGGCGGCCCTGGCCATGCTGATCGTGGTCGGACTGTTCTTCGGCATCTCGAGCATTCTGTTCATCCAGTACCGGTTCCGGCTGGAGAACGATTCGTACGAACTGTCGCGCGAGGTGGTCCAGCGGACGCGCGAGCTCCAGAACCTGTTCACCAACGCCCGCGCCATGGCCGACCAGGCCGAGACCCAGTTCGCCCAGGACGGCAAGGGCTGGGGACAGCGCGCCCTGTTCCTGACCCGGCTGACGATGTGGATCGGCGCGCGCATGGAGTACCTTGAGAAATTCACCCAGATGGAGCTGTGGCGCACCCGTCGCGAACGCTACTGGATGGGCTGGTTCGGCGGGTTCTCGACCGTTCTGGTGATGATCGTGGGACTGCTCGTGCTGGGCTTCTGGCCGGTGCCGGGCACGGACGAGGTCGGTTACCGCGCGCTCCAGGGTCTGGGCGCGATCCTGACGCTGGCCGTGTCCTGGCTGTCCTTCTATCGCTGGCAGACGCCGATGGCGGCCGTGAAGGACAAGCTGGGGGTCGAGGGCTGGGTCCGCTACGCCTCGCTCGACGTCGACAACACCGTCGGCGATCAGGTCCGCCGCGACAAGGAACGGCTGGTCGAATACAGGGCGCTGACGCGGGGGCGGTAAGGTCCAGGCCGGAACGCTTCAAACCCTTTCGCTCGCGAAAGCCGGGACCCAGTGCTTTGGGCTATAGGACGACTGACGGCGGTCACGGGCCCCTCATCCGATGCGCCGTGCCTCACTTAAGAACTGGGTCCCGGCTTTCGCCGGGATGAGCGGATAGAGTGGGTCGAAAGACGAGACTGATTCCCATGCTCACCGCCCCCGAGATCATCGCACTGCTCGACCTCAAGCCGCATCCGGAGGGCGGGCACTATCGCGAAACGTTTCGCGATCCGCGCGAGGTGGACGGGCGGTCGGTCGGGACGGCAATCTATTTCCTGCTCGGGGAGGGCGAGCAGTCGCACTGGCATTGCGTGGATGCGGCCGAGCTCTGGCATTTCTATCTGGGCGCGCCGCTGGAGCTGGAGATCGCCGATGCGGCCGGGCGGCGGACTGTGATGCTGGGGCCGGAGGTGACGGCGGGGCAGAGGCCGCAGGCCGTGGTGCCGACCGGGGCGTGGCAGGCGGCGCGGACCACCGGGGACTGGACCCTGTGCGGCTGCACCGTCGCGCCGGGGTTCGAGTTCGACGGCTTCGACCTTGCCCCCGCCGGATGGTCGCCGCCCGCGTGACGGCGGCCGGGGCGGATCAGGTTCCGACGCCTTGATCCCGACGAAATAGGGGACAGATATGCCTGTCCGGCCTGCGGGCCACCGCCGTTTCAATCCCGACTGACGCCCATGATCCGAGATCGCATGAAATCCTCCAGCCTCGTTCTCGCCGCCGCCCTGACGCTGGCCGCCTGCGGCAACGCCAACTCCTCCAAGGCCCAGGAAGGCGTGTTCGCCGAACCCAACAGCCGCCAGGTTCCCGGCAGCGCCATGGAGATGAAGTCCAGTTTCGCCCCCGTGGTCCGCGAGGCGGCACCGGCCGTGGTCAATATCTCGGCCCGTACGGTCCAGACCGTGCGCGATCCCTATTTCCAGTTCTTCGGCGGCGGCATGCCCCAGCAGCGGGTGGCGGAATCGGCGGGGTCGGGCGTCATCGTCCGCTCCGACGGAATCGTGGTCACCAACAACCACGTCATCGAGAATGCCCAGGCGATCCGCGTGGTGCTGAACGACCGGCGCGAGTTCGCGGCCCGCGTCATCCTGGCCGACGAACGCTCCGACATCGCCGTGCTTCAGCTTGAGGACGTCACCGGTGCCCTGCCCGTCCTGGCCATCGACGATCAGGATCAACTGGAGGTCGGCGATCTGGTGCTGGCCATCGGCAATCCGTTCGGGGTGGGCCAGACGGTGACCAACGGCATCATCTCGGCCCTGAACCGCACCGAGACCGGCATCAGCGATTCCGGCTCCTTCATCCAGACCGACGCGGCCATCAACCCGGGCAACTCCGGCGGGCCCCTGGTCGACATGGACGGCGACGTGATCGGCATCAACACGGCGATCTTCTCGCGCTCGGGCTCTTCGGCCGGGGTCGGGTTCGCGGTGCCGGCGTCCATGGTGCGCCGGGTGGTGGACTCGGCCCTCGGCGGCGCCTCCAGCGTGGTGCGACCGTGGCTGGGGGTGAAGGGCGACAGCGTCACCGCCGACATCGCCCGCAGCCTGGGCCTGGACCGGCCCCAGGGGCTGATCGTCACCGAACTCTATGCCGGTGGTCCGGGAGCGCGCGCAGGCATCCAGGACGGCGACGTCATCACCGCCGTCGCGGGCCAGGAAATCAACGACCAGGGCGGGCTCAATTTCCGCATCGGCACGCAGAGTCCGAACGACACGGTAGCCATCACGCTACTGCGCGACGGGCGGCCGGTGACGGTCAATGCCCGGGTCCAGCCCCTGCCCGGCGACACCAAGGTGGTGCCCGAAACCATCCGTCGGGGCTCCTTCGCCGGCGCCGAGGCCGCCGTCCTGACGCCCGCGCTCGCCGACCGGCTGGGCGGAGACCCGTTCGCGCAGGGTGTCATCATCGTCAGCGCCCCGCGCGGCACCTACGCCTCCGGCAACGGCTTCCAGCGCGGCGATGTGGTGCTGAGGGTCGATGGCCGTCCCGCCCGCGACCTGGCCGCCGTCACCCAGGCCGCGCGCGGTTCGGAAGTCGTGATCCAGCGTCAGGGCCGCATCATGACCGGCCGGGTCAGCTAGGCTGCATTCGCCGGGTGAAATGCCGGTCGCGAACGCCTATCTCTGAGCGTTGATGACCGATCTGTTTGAAGCCTCCGGCATATTGCCCCCCGATGCGCCGCTGGCCGACCGGCTAAGGCCGCGCACCCTGGACGAGGTGGTGGGCCAGGATCACCTGCTGGGCGAAGGCGGGCCGATCCGGCGGATGGTCGAGGCCGGACGGCTGGGGTCGATGATCCTGTGGGGGCCGCCGGGCACAGGCAAGACCACGATCGCGCGCCTGCTGGCCCGCGCGGCAGGATACGAATTCCAGCAGATCTCGGCAGTCTTCTCCGGCGTCGCGGACCTGAAGAAGGCGTTCGAGGCGGCGCGGATGCGTAGAGCGGCGGGGCAGTCGACCCTGCTGTTCGTCGACGAAATCCACCGCTTCAACCGGGCCCAGCAGGACGGTTTCCTGCCCTTCGTCGAGGAGGGAGTGGTGACCCTGGTCGGGGCCACGACCGAGAACCCGTCTTTCGAGCTGAACGGCGCCCTGCTGTCGCGCAGCCAGGTCTATGTGCTGAAGCGGCTCGATGACGCGGCACTCGATCAACTGTTGATCCGGGCCGAGACCCATGAGGGCAAGCCTCTGCCCCTGACGGCCGAGGCGCGTCATGCCCTGCTGGCCCTGGCCGACGGGGACGGCCGCTATCTGCTGACCATGACCGAGGTGCTGTTCGCCCTGCCCGACGATGTCATGCTGGACGTGCAGGGTCTTGCCGGCACCTTGCAGAAGCGGGCCCCCGCCTATGACAAGTCGAGAGAAGAACACTATAACCTCATATCCGCATTGCATAAATCGGTACGCGGATCGGACCCCGATGCGGCCCTCTACTGGCTAGCGCGGATGCTGAATGGGGGCGAAGACCCGCTGTATCTGGCCCGCCGGATCGTGCGGATGGCGGTCGAGGACATCGGCGAGGCGGACCCCCTGTCGATCCTGGTCGCCAATGCCGCCAAGGACACCTACGACTTCCTCGGCAGCCCCGAGGGCGAACTGGCCCTGGCCCAGGCGGTGGTCCATCTGGCGACCGCGCCCAAGTCGGTCGGGGTCTATGAAGCCTTCAAGGCGGCGAAGAAGGCCGCGGCCGAGACCGGCTCCCTGATGCCGCCGGCCCACATCCGCAACGCCCCGACGAAGCTGATGAAGTCGCTTGGCTACGGCAAGGGCTACCAGTACGACCCCGACACACCAGAAGGCTTCTCTGGCGCGAACTTCTTCCCCGACGAGATGGAACGCCGCACCTTCTACAAGCCCAAGGGCGAGGGCCACGAGGAGAAGGTCAAGGCGCGGCTGGAACGCTGGGCGGCGATGCGGGCGGCGATGGCGGGCTCAGGCGAATGAACCTCAATCAGGTCACCGTCGAGGTCACGGACATCGCCCGGTCGCGGGACTTCTATCAGCGGCTGGGGCTGACCCTGATCGTGTCGAGCCCGCACTATGCCCGGTTCGTCTGTCCGGCCGCAGAGGGCGAGAACCCGGCGACGTTCTCGATCCATCTGGCCGATTCCGTCACGCCGAACGGGACGGGCGTCTATTTCGAATGCGCCGATCTGGACGAGCGCGTCGAGGCGCTGAAGGCGGCCGGGATGGCGTTCGACAGTGGGCCGGTGGATCAGAGGTGGCTGTGGCGCGAGGCCTGGTTGAGCGACCCGGACGGCAACCGGCTGTGTCTGTATTTCGCGCGTGAGAACCGGATCGATCCGCCGTGGAAAGTCACCGGCCCCTGAAGAACGGGTGGCCAGGGCCGGGGCCTCAGGCGATAGTGGCGATAGGGAACTGGAGAGACGAATGACGACGAAGATGATCCTGGCCGCTGCGGGCCTCGCGGCCATTCTGGGCGGCTGTACCGACAGCGGGCGGGCGCGCAACGACGCGACCTTCAGCGACAAGCCCGCCGACATCACTTGCTGGACCTATGGTACCCAGACCTATCAGGGACGGTCGACCGGCAAGGTCAGCCACCGCGACGACCGGACTTCGTTCGTCGACGCCGCGAACGGCCGATACACAGTGATCGAGGGCGATTGCCGACTGGTCTACGTCCGTTAGGGCTGACTGATCACCGTTCATTTGCCGAGCGGCGTTTTGCGGCATAGCTTGGCTGTTCAATCACAATCCTGGGGAGGGGAACGATGGCTGCTGGAACGAAGACGCCTTGGCATCTGTGGGTCGTGGGGGGCCTGTCGCTGTTGTGGAACGCCTATGGCGGGTTCGACTTCATCATGAGCGTGACGCGGGGCGAGGCCTACTGGCGCGAGTCCGGCATGACCCAGCCGATGATCGACTATTACAACGCCATGCCCGCCTGGATGTATGGGCCGTGGATCCTGGGAGTCTGGGGCGCGGTGATCGGGTCGATCCTGCTGCTGCTGCGCAACAGGCTGGCCGTGCCGGCCTTCGCGGCCTCGGTCGTGGGGGCAATCGCCAGCGCGCTGTATGGCGTCATGAACCCGATGCCGCCCCTGCCGCCGGCCATGGCGGTCATGACCTATATGCCCTGGGTCATCGTGGTGATTGCGGCGCTGTTGCTCTGGTATGCCTGGGCGATGGGCAAGCGGGGCGTGCTGCGCTAGCGCGACTTTCAGAACCAGGAGGGGACGATGACCGCCGGAACGAAAATGCCTTGGCATTTGTGGCTCGTGGGGGTCTTGGGCATCGCCTGGAACGCCTTCGGATGCTGGGACTACACGATGACCGAGCTGAAGGGCGAGGAACACCTCAGGGCCTTCGGCATGAACGACGCCCAGATCGCCTATTTCTACGAGATGCCAGCGTGGACGACGGCCGTGTGGGCCATTGGGGTCTGGGGCGGCATGCTGGGGTGTATCCTTCTGCTGATCCGGCGCAGATGGGCGGTGCCCGTGTTTGCGGTCTCTCTGGCTGCCTATCTGATGAGTCTGGTCTGGGCCTATCTGTTGTCCAACGGATCCAAGGTGATGCCGGAGGGGACGTGGATCATGCAGGTCGTCATCCTGGCGGGCTGCGTCTTCTTCCTCTGGTACGCTTGGACGATGGGCAAGCGCGGCCTGCTGCGCTAACCGGGGCCGGGTGAGAACCCGCCCCCCGCCCGAGCTGACCCCCGAAGAGATCGCCGCCGTCCGGTCGTGGGTGATCTTCGAGGACGCGCACCTGATCGCCTTCGACAAGCCCAGCGGCCTGACCAGCCAGGGCGGAGTTCGCCATGTCCATACGCTGGACGACCTGATCTGGGCCTTCGCCCGCTCGAACGGCAAGCGGCCCGAGTTGGTGCATCGGCTGGACCGCGACACCTCGGGTGTCATCCTGGCCGCCAAGACCAAGCCGGCGGCGGGCTATCTCGGCAAGGCGATCCAGGCCCGCAAACTGACCAAGACCTATCTTGCTCTGGTCTCGGCGGTGCCCGAACCCGTGTCGGGGAAGATCGAGACCCCCTTGCTGCGTGTCGAGGTCGGTCGCGAAAGTTCGATGCGCGTCGCTTCGGCCGAGGAGCCAGGTGCCCAGGCCTCGACCAGCCGCTATCGCACTCTGTCGGAGAGCCCGGATGGAGCCCTGGTCGAACTGGAACCCCTGACCGGGCGGATGCATCAGCTGCGGGTCCACATGGCCTCGATCGGCCGACCCCTGGTCGGGGACGTGAAGTACGGCGGGGCGCTGACGGCGGCGGGACGCGCGGCCGGGCGGCTGATGTTGCACGCCGCGTCGCTGGACTTTCCGCACCCGGACGGCGGACGAAAGGTCGTCAGTGCGGGGCCGCCGGAGGATTTCAGGGCGCTGGCGGCGGCGATGGGGCTGGCCGTCTGACTATTGTTGCTTTCGTCATCCTCCGACGAGCGCAGCGAGATCGGGGGACCCAGCGGCGCGCGAGCGCGCGAACCTGCCAAAGACACCCTGCCGGACACCTCCCGCGCACAGATCGCCTGCGGCGCCGCTGTGTTGCCCGGTCAAGCCGGCACTGACGAAAGAAAAACGAGGTCGAGGAACCCCCTTCACTTCGCTTCGCTTTCTTCCCACACCGGGAGTTCCGCCATGAAGCGCCTGTCCATCCTCGCCGTCGCCCTGAGCGCATCCGCCCTGACTGCCTGCGCCAGCCTGGCGCCCTATGGCCCGCAGGCGGGACCAGGCGGACAGGGGTTCTCCGAACAGCGGATCGAGAGCGACCGATACCGCGTCAGCTACAACGGTGTGGGTGCGCCCGGCCCCGTCGCCGACCGTGCCCTGCTCCGCGCCGCCCAGCTGACATCGCAACAAGGCTACGACTGGTTCGAGGTCACCCAGCGCTATATCGATGGCCGCCCCGACAGCGCGGGCGGCGTCCGGCCCAGCGTGTCCGTCGGCTATGGATCGTCAAGCTACGGCGGCTGGCGGGCGTCAGGCACCGGGATCGGCGTCGGCCTGAACATCTCTGGCCCCTCCCCCACCTCGACCGTGCTGGAGGTGCGGCTGGGTCGCGGCCCGACGCCGGATCGCGCCGAGGTCTATGACGCGGACGAGGTGGAGCGGAACCTGGCGGGGCGGTGAGCTGCGGCTCGCGAAGCGGTCGGCGTCACAGGATGTCGAGCGAACGCAGCCATTGCTCGACCTGACCAGGCCATTCGCGCGTGACCGGATCCGGGGTCGGGCGCAGACCGAAGGCGTGGCCCCCCTTCGCATAGAGACGCATATCAACCGGCACGCCCGCGTCGTTCAGCGCCAGCGCATAGGCCATAGCCTGGCGTACGTCGTCCACGGGATCGTCCATGGCGTGCAGGACAAGCGTCGGCGGCGCGTTCGGGCTGATCTTTACCCAAGGCGCCAGTTCGAGACTGTTGCGGCCCCGGGTGTCGTCCAGCACACGGGCGGTATAGGCGACGATCGCGAAGTCGGGCCTCGGCGACTGTCGGTCCGCCGCATCGGTAGGGGCATAGGTACGCGCCTCGGTGTTGCTCATGGCCGTCACCAGATAGGCACCGGCGGAAAAGCCGATGACGCCGATCCTGTGCGGATCGACGGCGTATGCGGCGGCCTGCTCGCGCAGAAGTCCCATCGCGCGCTGGGCGTCCTCGAGACCCAGCAGGACGTCCGGCCGCTGCTGTCGGCCATTCTCCCGCGGCCACACCTGAGGCGTCCGGTACTTCACCATGACGCAGGTCATGCCCTGCTGGACAACCCAGTCGCAGATTTCGGTCCCTTCGAGATCCGTCGCCACCGCGTGGAAGCCGCCACCGGGCAGGACCAGCATCGCCGCGCCCGTATTGCGCCACTTCGGCCGATAGATCGTCATGGTCGGCCGGGTGACATAGCTGGCCCAGTGCCACATCCGCCCGCCGACGGTCGGCGAGCCGTTGCCCGTCGCCTCGGGCCGGTCGCCGCTGTCGGGTTTGGCTAGCGGGACGTTAGTTGGCCAGAGCGGAATCTGGGTCCCGTCCGCAGCAGGCTGCCACACGCCTTGCCGTTCCACCTTGGGCACCTCGACCCGGGCGGAGGAGGCAGGCGCCGGGCTGGCCTCATTGACCCGCCCACCTTGGTCCGGCGCGATGACGGGATCAGGCTGACGACAAGAGGTGCCCGCCAGGCAGATCGCCAGAAGCAGCAGCGCGATGGGCCGTCGCGGCGCAGACATCTCAGCTCTCCCAAGCGCGCGACCGCGTCAAAGCCCCTTCACGATCCCTTCGACCATCTTCTTGGCGTCGGCGAACAGCATCATGGTGTTGTCGCGGAAGAAGAGTTCGTTCTCGACCCCCGCGTAGCCTGCCGCCATGCCGCGCTTGATGAACAGGACGGTGCCGGCCTTTTCGACGTCCAGGATGGGCATCCCATAGATCGCCGAGGTCGGATCGGTCTTGGCGGCCGGGTTGGTGACGTCGTTGGCGCCGATGACGAAGGCGACGTCGGCGGTGGCGAACTCGGCGTTGA